>FR893819.1:58062-62594 GCA_000435395.1 Firmicutes bacterium CAG:94 | reverse complement strand
CTGTGCTTCTCTTTGGCGGGCTGCCACGGCAGCCAGGAGCGGGCGGCCTTTACCGTGCCCGACAGCCTTTCCCAGGACAACTATGAAATCACCTTCTGGGCGAAAAACGACACCAACAAGCTCCAGACGGACATCTACCGCCAGGCCATTGCGGAGTTCCAAGGGCTGTACCCCAACGTCACCGTGAACCTGCGGCTGTACACCGACTACGGCGACATCTACAACGACGTTATCACCAACATCTCCACCGGCACCACCCCCAACGTGTGCATCACCTACCCGGACCACATCGCCACCTACCTCACCGGCGACAACGTGGTGGTGCCCCTGGACGGCTTATTCACCGACCCCCGCTACGGCCTGGGGGGCAGCGAGGTGCTCTTTGACGCCCCCACCCAAGAGGAGCTTGTGCCCCAGTTTTTGCAGGAGTGCAGCCTAAACGGCCACACCTACGCCGTGCCCTATATGCGCTCCACCGAGGCCTGCTACGTGAACAAGGACATGGTGGAGGCCTTGGGCTTCACCTTGCCCGAGACGCTGACCTGGGACTTTGTGTGGGAAGTCAGCGAGGCCGCGGCAGCCACCTTGGGGGCGGACGGCGTCTACGGCGCCAACGGCCAGGAGGTGCTCATCCCCTTCATCTACAAGTCCACGGACAACATGATGATTCAGATGCTGCAGCAGCTGGGGGCGGGGTACTCCAACGCCTCGGGGGAAATCCAGCTGTTCAACGACACCACCACCGGCCTGCTGCTGGACATTGCCAGCCACGCCGCCAGCGGGGCCTTCTCCACCTTTAAAATCTCCAGCTACCCGGCCAACTTCTTAAACGCCGGGCAGTGCATCTTCGCCATCGATTCCACCGCCGGCGCCACCTGGATGGGCACCAACGCCCCCCTGGTGGACATTGCCGAGGAGGAGATCATCGACTTTGAAACCGAAGTGATGATGGTACCCCAGTTTGACCCGGAGCATCCCCAGATGATTTCCCAGGGGCCCTCCATCTGCATCTTCAACAAGGAGGACCCCCAGGAGGTGCTGTACTCCTGGCTGTTCACCCAGTACCTGCTGACCGACGGCATTCAGATTGCCTACTCCCAGACAGAGGGCTATGTGCCAGTGACCACCAGCGCCCAGGAGAGCCCGGAATACCAGGACTACCTGGCCCGGGCGGGGGAGGACAACGACACCTACTACCAGGTGAAGATTGACGCGGCCAAGCTGCTGCTGGACAACCTGGACAACACCTTTACCACCCCGGTGTTCAACGGCTCCACCTCCCTGCGGGACGCGGCGGGCCAGCTGATCGAGGACGTGACCAAAGCCGAGCGCCGCCACCAGGAGGTGAGCGAGGAGAGCATCCAGCAGCTGTACGCAGACACCACCGCCCTGTACCACCTGGACAGCACCTCCGCCACCGGCGGGGGCAAAACCGAGCTGGGCCCCCTGCCCTCCACCGCCGTGGCGCTGCTGGCCGTTCTGGCCGCCGCCTGGGTGCTGATTTTGGCCTACGTGCTGGGCCGCTGGCTGCGGGGCAAAAGGAAGAAGAATCCACCTGCATAAACCGGAAGGCGCTGGAAAAGCGCCTTTTGTTAAATCCTCCGCATTTTGGCATTTTCATTGACTTTTCCATGGATACGCAGTATAATAGGCGCGTTTGAAAGCAGGGCGTTTCCCCCGGGCTTGGGGGCAGTTTGCCAAACCCAAGGGCACCCTACAAAAACGATGTATGCAAAGGAGAAAACCGCTATGAAGAAACTCATCGCCGCATTCCTTGCCCTGTGCCTGGCCTGCTCTATGGCTGCCTGCGCTGGCGGCACCACCTCTGAAAGCTCTACCGCTTCCACCTCCTCCACCTCTTCCGAGAGCTCTGTGGCAGAGGAGAGCGTCGCCTCTGAGGAGCCCAGCTCCTCTGACGTGAGCGAGGCTTCCTCTGAGGGGAGCGACACCGCCGAGGCCACTGTGCTGTCCCACGAGGAGTACATGGCCGCCGAGCTGGACACCGAGGTGACCATTCAGGCTTACGTACAGGCGAAGCAGTCCTACTACGCCGAGCAGGGCACCGCCACTGTGTACCTGCAGGACCAGGACGGCGCTTACTTCGCCTATGACATGGCCTGCACCCAGGAAGAGTATGACGCCATGACCGAGGGCACCTGCATCCAGGTGACTGGCTTTAAGAGCGAGTGGTCCGGCGAAATCGAGATCATGGACGGCCAGCTGGACCAGATTGTGGAGGGCGACACCTTTGTGGCCGAGCCCCTGGACGCCACCGAGCTGCTGGGCACCGATGAGCTGGAGCAGCACCAGAACGAGAAGGTCAGCTTCACCGGCCTGACCGTGGCCCCCAGCACCGATGCCAACGGCAATGAGGCCGCTTTCCTGTACAACTCCGACGGCTCCGGCACCCAGGGCGACGACGTGTACTTCAACGTCTCCTACAACGGCCAGACCTACACCTTTGTGGTGGAGTCCTACCTGTGCGGCAGCGACACCGAGGTGTACAAGGCTGTGGAGGCTCTGGAAGTGGGCCAGACCATCGACTGCGAGGGCTTCCTCTACTGGTATGAGGGCGCCAACCCCCACATCACCTCTGTGACTGTGGCTGCGTAAAAACAACACCGGCAAAACCGGAAAAGCCCCTGGCGGCCTATGGCTGCCAGGGGCTTTTTTGCGCGCGAAAAGAGGCTGCCGTGGCAACCTCTCCGTTTTCTCTGTATGGGGTCTTAGCCCACCACGGCGCGGCGGTAATCGTAGCCGCGGTCGCCCTGGAAGGCGGCGGGAAGCAGCTGGAAGGACACCACGGCGTCCTCTTTCAGCCGCAGCGTGAAGGACAGCTGGCCGTCCTCCGCGGTGAGGCGTTGGGTGGACACCAGGGGCTGGGCGCTCTCCTGGAGCAGGGCCGTCTGGGCGGCGGTGAGCTGGCGAGGCTCGCCCAGGTCATGCCACACCTTCAAGGGGTTGGCGTGGTCCTCGTCCACGGTCTTGGTGAGCAGGCACCACTCCCCCTGGGCCGGAAGGGTGAAGGTGAGGGAAGTCTCCCCCTTCGTCTCCTGGGACATGTTCCAGGCAACGCCGGCCACGGTGCCATCCGGACGCTGGACCGCCACGGCCTCCCGGTTGCGCAGCAGGCACTGGCCCTGGAGCTCCTTGAAGAAGGCGAACGTCCAGAAGGTGGGCTTGGGAATACACCCATTGGCCACCAGGCCAAAGCCGCCGTGGAAGGGGGTGAAGGGCACGCCCTTCTCCTCGAACACGTCGCCGAAGGTCCAGTAGGAGTAGGACTCGTTCATCTCCCCCAGGCAGGCCAGCAGCCGGGCGATGTAGGCGGCGTTGCGGGTGGTGTCGTGGACAGGGCTGTCCGGCGAGTAAGAGGTGTTAAACTCTGTGATGTGCATGGGCAGGCCCTTGTACTCCGGGTAGCTGTCGATGATTTCCCGGGAGCGGCGCAGCTCCTCCAGGCTAATTTCGGGGTCGCGCAGGCCGCCGTAGCTGTAGCGACCCACAAACCCGGGGTCATCGAAGGTGTAGAAGTGGCGGGTGACAAAGTCCAGGGGCAGGCTGTTCTGGTGGCAGTACTCCATAAAGTCCTGCATCCACTCCACGTCCTTTACGCCGCAGATGGCCGGGCCGCCCACGGTGAAGCGGCTGTCCACCTCTTTCACGGCGGCGATGGTCTCGGAGAACAGGCGGAAGTACTCCTCTTTATCGGCGCCCTTCCAGAAGCCGGGCAGGTTGGGCTCGTTCCACACCTCCAGGGGCCAGGCCAGGGCGTCCTGGCCGTAGCGCTCCAGCAGGTGGCGCAGCAAAGCCTGGACCAAGGCGCGCCACTGGGCGTAGTCCTTGGGCGGGGTGGTGTTGCCCTTCCAGTAGAACACGGTCTGGTCGCCGGAGGCCATCTTCCCGGGCATAAAGCCCAGCTCCAGGAAGGGGCGCAGGCCCAGCTCCTGGTAGCTGTCCAGCACGCGATCCAGGTAGGTGAAGTTGTATTCCGTTACCGTCTCCCCCTGGGCGTTTTTGTACTCCTGGTAGATGGCCATGTCGTCGCAGAACAGGCCGTGGCCCCGGATGTGGGAAAAGCCGATGTGCTCTTGCACCAGCTTCAGCTGGTCGTAATACTCCTTGTGCAAAGCCAGGCCCATGCGGCCGGTGCCGATGCAGTAATCGGCCTGGTTGTAGAACTTCTCCCCGCAGTCCGGGGAGAGGGCGTAGGTTCTCTCTGTCATAGCGAAATCCTCCTCGTGATAGTTTACCAGATGCGGTACTTCCCGCTGAGCGCCAGCAAGGCGAAGAAGTACAGGCAGTTGTCATAGTAGCGGCGGTCCCCCTGGCGCAGGGGCGTCTCCCAGAAGCGGCGGACCCACTCCTGGGCGTAGGGGCCATCGCTGGCCAGGGAGGCCTCGGCCAAGGTGGCCAGCAGGCCCACGGGGTGCAGCGCTTTCCAGCCCGGAACGGGGGTGCCGTCGATGAGGAACACGCCCTCGGTGGAGCCCTTCTGCTCCTCGCTGAAGAACCGCTGGATGTTGGCGGCG
>FR893819.1:49252-57980 GCA_000435395.1 Firmicutes bacterium CAG:94 | reverse complement strand
GGGGTCACCTGGGGGGCGCCGTCAAAGGCGGCGTACTCGGCGCACAAGCCTGTCTTGGGGTGGCAGGCCTTGTGGAGGTACTCCCGGCTGGCCTTGGCAGCGGCCTCCCAGAAGGGCCTGTCCTCCTCGTCGGCCCACAGGGCGAACAGCTGGTAGAAATGGGGCAGGTGGTAGGAGGGGTCGGAGAAATCCTGCTCCGCCACAAAGCGGATGAGCTTGTTCTCCGGGTCCCACATGGCCCGCCCTGTGCCGGGGGCTTCCCCCTTGTGGACGCAGTCGTGGAGAAGCTTTCTGGCCTCTTGGGAATAGGCGAAGATGCCCTCCCCATCGCCCCACCGGTGGGAAGCGAAAAACAGCGCCATGGCGAAGTACTCCTCCCCGTCCGGGGCGGCGCCCCAGGCGTTTTTGGTGCCGTCTGTCTGGCAGGACCAGGCAAAGTAGCCGGCGTTCTCCCCCTCTGTCATGTACATGTAGGTCTTGGCCCACTTCCAAATGCGGTCGAACTCCTCTTTTCTGTCCATCTGCACGCACATCATCATGCCGTAGGACATGCCCTCGGTGCGGGCGTCGTGGTTGCCGGTGTCCTCCAGGTAGCCCATGTCCTCCCCGGCGGGGTGGTAGAACCGCTGGTCCTCCGGGCCGTAGAAGATGGTCTGGAAGGCCTCCTCCACCTTGCGGTCGATGTCCTCCTGGGAATAGCCGCACTGGGCGAACAGGTTGCGGTATTCCTTGGCGGCAAACGCTCCTTGCATGTTGTCAACACTCCTTCCCTTCGGGAAGCCTGTTTCGGCGGCTTCCACCTTGTGCATTATAGGCCCTATCGGGCGGATTGTCAAATAGGAAAAGGGCCGCCGCGAAAGGCGGCAGCCCTTTTCCGTAAAACTTGGTTTATCCCTCTTGGGCGAAGCCCTTGTCAAAGTTCATCAGGATGCTGGCCGCCTGGGCGCGGATGGTGCTGCCCTTGGGGTCCAGCCGGCCGTCGTCGTGGCCGTTGATAAGCCCGTTGCCATTGGCCCAGCCCAGGGCGGTTTCCGCCCAAGAGCTGACCTGGCCGGAATCAGGGAACTTGCCCAGGTCCGCGGAAGCGGAGAGGCCGTACCCCTTGCACTTGGCGTAGTTGTACAGGATTTGCGCGAACTCCTCCCGGGTGACGGCGCGGGTGGGACGGAAGGTGCCGTCCTCGTAGCCTGCCACCACATCGTTGGCGGAGGCCCAGGCCACGGCCTTGGCGTACCACTGGCCATCCCGGATGTCGCTGAAGCCGGAGTCCCCGGGAACCTGGGGCTGGCCCTCCAGGTTGTACAGCATCTGCACCACCTGGGCACGGTTTACAGTCGTATTGGGCTCGAAGGTAGTTTCGCTCATACCCACCATAATGCCCTGCTGGTAGACGTAGGCCACGGCGTCGTAATACCACTTGTCCTCGGTGACGTCCACAAAGGGCCAGTCCTCGGGGATGAAGGTCACATCCACGGTGACGCCGCCGCTGCGGATTTCGCCGTTTTCCATGTAGTTTTCTGGGTCAGATTTGGCATAGGCTGCCAGGTCCATGGTGATTTGCCCCGCATAGGCGCCCTGGTCGATGGCGGCCAGGTCCGTTGTGGAGTCGATGGTGAACTCCGCCCCATTGGCTCGGGTACCGGTGCTCACAGGGGAGAAGCTGGCGTACTGGCTTTCGATAGGCGTGGTGCACTCGGGGTCGCTGAACAGGCCCACCTTCACCGTCCGGCCGGAGTTTTCCAGCTGGGCGGCGCTGTTGTTGTACAGGGAGAACCGCAGCACCCGCTTGCCGTCCTCCTGCTGGACTGTCTCAAAGGTGGAGACGCCCAGGTTGGGGACGTTGAGGTTGATGGTGCCGGTGCTGGCCGCAGCCCTGGCGGTGGCGCCGCTGCCAAAGGTGGCTGTGACGGTGTTGCCTATCAGCTCTTGGTAGCCGGTGGAGGTGGTGTTCTCGGCCAGAGTCTGGGCTCTGGCACGCAGCACCTGCAAGCTGCCCCCATAGGTGCGGGGGGACTCCAAATAGTCGCGGCTTTCCAAGGTGGCGGTGGAGGGGGCGCCGTACAGGGCCACACCGGTGGAGGAATCCGCCGCCAGGAGCTCCGGCTGCTGGGAGGCTGTCAGGCTGGCCTGCTGGGTTTCCCCGGGGGTGATGATTTCGTACTCGTTGCCGGAGTTGCCCTGCTGCACCTCTTCCCAATAAGCGTCGATGGCGTCCCAGTTGTTGTCCTGGATGCTGGGAATCTGTATTTTCTGGGACCACAGCACCCGCTCGTAGGTGATGAATAGGAACTTGATGAGGAACTCAATGCCCACCTCGCCCAGAAAGTCGATTTTGTAGCCCACTTTGGCCTGGGCCTCGCCAATGGCGTTGAGGAAGCGCACCGCCCCCTGGAAGCTGAGCTGGCCAAACAGGCCAATCTTCATGGCCAGGATAGCGTAGTCAAAGCCGATGCCGCCAAAGGCCCGGATAAAGGCGTTGAGCTGCACCTGGGTGAGGTAGTCGTTGGCCATCTGGGTGCGGTCCACCGCGGCGGCGAACTGCACGTCCAAGGCCACGCCAAAGGCCAGCTGGGCCGTGACGGACACAGGGCCGCAGAAGGAGTTGAAGTTCCAGCTCATGCCGAAACCGCCGCCCACATTGAGCTGGCCGGTGACCACCACCATCTTCCAGGCTCCGGCGTTGTAATCGTAGTAGATTTCCGTCTCAAAGCCGCCCTTGAGCATGTAGGAGATGTTGTTCTCTCTGTTCCGGGTGGTGGCGTGGTTCTTCAGCAGCTTCTGGGCGTTTTCCGTGCGGTTTTTCGCGTCGGTGGCCCAGCCGGAAGCGCCCATGGAGGCGATGTTCTTCAAGTCGGCAAAGCCAGGCATGTGGTATTGTTGGTGATGACCAGGCGGAACTCCTTGCCGTCGCCGTTGAAGTTTGCAAGGCTCCAGGTGAGGGGGAGGGTGCCCACTTCATCGGTGATGTACAGGGAGCTAGGCCGGGCCAGCTCCACCACCGCTGGCGGGGACTGGACCTCGATTTTGGCCCAACTGGTATAGGGTTTGCCGGTGGCGTTGTCCGTGGCGGAGATGGTGACATAGTAGGGCTCGCCATTGGCGTAGGGAATCTTGTCCGCGGGTATCAAGGCAGAGGACTTTACATCCTTCATGCTGCTGACCACAGGGTCCAGCGCCTCGCCCTGGGCGCCCTCTTTGGGCCCGCCTGCGCTCTCGTTGAACTGGCCGGCCTTATACAGCTTCCCGCACGCGGTCGATTTCCGCCTCGATGGCCATCATGGTGGCCAGGTTTTCCAAGGTGACCTGGGTGCCGTCCACCTCTACCATCTTGTCAAGGTCTTCCTCTTTACAGGTTTCCAGATAATCGCGCACCTGGTCCAGGGTCATCTCCTGGCCGTCCAAGGTGACGGTTCTGGTCTGCAGCAGGTTGCCGTTTTCGTCCACCAGGCCCAAGTCCCGCATGGTGGCCAGAGCGGCGGCAGCTTCGCTTTCGCCGCCGGTGAGTGCCTCCAACTGCTGGAGCAACTGGGCGTTTTCCTGGGCGCTGTTGCCCTTGGTAACGTCCACCGCGGCCAAGGCCTGCAGGGGCAGGCTTGTCACCAGCAGGCAGGCGCACAGCAACGCGGCCAGCAGCCGTTTCGTCATCCGATATTTCATGCCTCATTTCCTCCTTCGCAAAGAAACGAAACTATCGCGCTGCAAACCTCACAGCGGTGGGGCGGCGCTATAGGTTCCTCCGCTTACCATTATAGCAAGTTTTTCTCGCCCCGAGTGTGTCGTTTAGGCGTCTGGTTTGACCGTTTACGCAGTTTCATGCCTTCCAGGCTTGCTTGAAAGGGATGTTTCTTGTACAATGGGTTCAAGAGGAAGGAGGTGCTTTCACCATGAAACGATGGGCAGGATTTGGCTGTGTGCTGGCCTTTCTGCTGCTGTGCGGCGGGGCGTGGCTTTTCCTGCAGCCCTTTACGTTCACAGGCGGGGAGGCCCTCCCCTATGTGGACTGGGAAACCACCGTCTGGGTGGACGGGGACGGCGCCGAGCACCCCCTTGACCCCTGGAGGGCCAGCCGGAGCTGCCGGAGGGGGCGTTTTTCCGCTTCGCCCTGACGCTGCCCCAGCGGGAGGACGACTACACCTTGGTATTTGAAACGGGCAACATGGATTTCACCTTGTCCCTGGACGGGGAAGCCTTTTTCAGCACCCGGGCCTTGGAGCTGCCGGAGGCCTTAAACCAAAGCCGGGTGAACATCTCCCTGCCCACAGGGGGCGGGGAGCGCCTGGTGATGGAGATGACGCCCCTGGGGCAGATTGGGATTTTCCCGCCCCTGCCCCGGCTGGCCTCTGACGCACTGGAAACCGCCGGCCAGATGGCCTACGCCAACCACTATGCCATCCCCGCCGGCGCCACCACGTTGACCACCTTGCTGCTGTGGGGGCTGTTCCTGGTGGGGGCGTATCAAGGCCGGCCCCCTTGGAAGCTGCTCTTATTGGTCTTTGCCGCCGGGGAGCTGACCTTCTACTCCTTGGCCCTTGGCTTTGGAAGCTACTTCCTGTCCCAGGAGCTGCTGCCCTTCCTGAGCTGGCGGGGCTGGCCCCTTTTGGGGATTGCCGCCATGGCGGCGTACCTGCTCCTCCACCGGGAGAAACGCTTCTGGAAAGCTTTAGGCCTTGCCACCCTGTGCAGCGTGGGGCTGTTCCTGGCGTGCTGGGGCATCTCCTGGAGCCAGGGCGGCTACCTGGCCCGGTATGTGGCCTCTATGGCGCTGGAAATCGCCTCTGGCTACTGGGACAGGCTGTTCTACTGGCTCTCCCTGTGGCTGGTGATTGTGTGCACGGTGCTCTCCTCCTGGGAGGTGGTGCGGACCATCCTGCAAACCTGGGTGAAGAACCGCTCCCTGGAGCTGAAAGACCAGCTGGTGATGGAGAACTACCGCTCTTTGGAGGAGCGCCTGCGGGAGGAGGCGGCTGTGCGCCACGAGTCCTCCCACCGGCTGGCGGCCTTGGAGGCCATGCTCCAAGAGGGGGACCTGGAAGGCCTGCGGGAATACCTGGCCTAGTGGAAAACCCAGAACAGCCAAACCGTGCCCCGCTACACCGCCAACTTCGCGGTGAACTCCATTTTGCAGGACACCGCCAGCAAGGCCAAGGCAGCGGGCATCGCCTTTACGGCGGAGGCGCAAATCCCGGAGAAGCTGCCACTCTCCCACCAGGACTTGTGCGCCCTGCTGATGAACCTGCTGGACAACGCCCTGGAGGCCGCCGCCCAGGTGGAGGAGCCCAGCCAGCGCTTTTTGCGGCTGCGGCTGAGTTTGCAAAAGGGCTTTTTGGCGGTGCGCTGTGAAAACTCCTACACAGGCAAGCTGGCCCAGGACGGGAAGGGCAATTTGCTCACCACCAAGGAGAACCCCCAGACCCACGGCTTTGGCATTGCCAAAATGAGCGCTGTGGCGGAGAAGTACAAAAGCATTTTGGACATCCGCTACACCGACAGCGTGTTTACCGTGCAGACGGCTTTAAAGCTCCCTGGGGAAGCAAGACAAACGAAAAGCGCCCCGGCTTGAAAGGAGCCGGCGGCGCGTATCCCATTTGAAAAGGGCTGTCCAGCTGGGCAGCCCTTTTTGTTGCCTATTGATTGATAAAGCGGACAAAAGTCGTTTGGAAGTCCCGGTAAAAACGGCGGCCCATGGGGAGTTCCTCCCCGCTGCGCAGCCGCAGGGATGTGCGGCCGATCTCTTCCACCCGGCGGAAGTTTACCAAAAAACTGTTGTGGCACTTGGCAAAGCCGCCCCCGGGGACCATGGCCTCCACCTCGGTGAGGGTCATGGAAAAGGTGTGCTGGGCCTTGTCTGTGTGGACCACCACGTTGCGGTTGAGGCTCTCGATGTAGAGGATGTCCTCCACGGCCAAGGCCACCCACTTGGTGCCCTGGCGGAACAGCAGGGTTTTGCTGCGGTGGTTGCGCTCCCAATCCCCCACCAGCACCCGCTCCAAGTCCCGCTGGTTCACGGGCTTGAGCAGGTAGTGGATGGGGTTGACCTGGTAGCCCTCCAAGGCATACTCGGCGGCGCCGGTGATGAAGAGGATGCGCACCTCGTCCCCCCGGTCGCGCAGCCTTTTGGCAAACTCCATGCCGTTGATGCCCGCCATTTGGATGTCCAAGAGCAGCAAATCAAAGGGGCCGCGGCCCTCTTGCAGGGACGCATTCAACGCCTCGGTGGAGGGGTAGGAGGCCACCTCCCCGGGGATGCCCCGCTTTTGGAGGATTTCCCGGCAAAGGCTTTCCAGGCTTTGGCGCTCCCTGGGGTCATCCTCGCAGATGGCCAAGCGGTATGGTTCCAAAAGCGTCTCCCCTTTCTGCACATAACGCCAATTTATGCCAATTATAGTACAAGGAAAAGGAAAATTCAACTGCCCCTTTCCCGAAAGTAAAAGGGCCGCCGCGCAAGGCGGCAGCCCCAAAGCTATTTTCGACGTGCTTTACACTGTGGGAATTTGGAACATCTGGGTTTCCAGGCCCTGGGTGGAGACGGTCAGCTCCAGCTGGCCGGGGGTGTCCCCCGCCCGGAGCACCAGCATGGCGTGGCCGTGCCAGGTGAAGCGCCGGCCGGTGCCGTAGCTCTCCTCGGTGCAGGGGTTGTTGGAGCCGAACCCGGCCAAGGTGCCCGGGCCCCGGAGGAACGCGGAGAGCTCCCTGTCGTCGTTGTAGACGCGGCGGCCCTGCCCGTCCACCAAGGTGGCGGTGACATAGCACAAATCCAAGGTGTCGGCGGCGAGGGACTGTCTATCCGCTTCCAGGCGAAGGGCCACGGCGGGGCCGGTGGTTTCCAGCACGGACTCGCCTGCGGGTTTGCCCTGGCGGTAGGCCACAGCTTTCAGCTGGCCGGGCTGGTAGGTCACGGTCAAGGTGGCAATCATCTCCACAGGGGCCGCCTTGCCCTGGGACTCCCCATTGACGAAGAACTCCACCTCATCGCAATCGCAGTAGGCCTCCACCTGGATGGGCTTGCCCACGTACTCCTCCCCGTAGGTCCAGCTGGGCAGCACGTTGTGCCAGTGCCAGCCGGTGCCATAGAGGGGCTTGCCAGTGTAGGCAGGGGGTGTGGTGAAGGCGTAAATGCCGTCGTCCATGCCCCAGATAACCTTCCGGTAGTAGGAGCGGGGCAGGCGCTCGGCGTCCAAGGCCAGGTCGCCCTGGTAGCAGCTGAGCCACGGCCAGCCGCCCATAAGGCTGGGGCCCATCTCGTTGGGGTCGTAGAAGAACCGGCCGGCGCCGGCCTCGCCCAGGTTGTCGATGGCGGTCCACATAAAGTCGCCAATGACGTAGTCGTTGTCCCGGATGGCGTCCCAGTTGCCCCAGGTCTCGCTGCCCATGGTCTCCGTGCCCTGGAGGGGCATATCGGGGAAGAGCTTGTGGAACTGCTCGTAGTGGCGGAAGCTGTAGTTGAGGGACACAATGTCCAGGTGGGAAATCATGGCCTTAAAGCGGCGGGCGTGCTCCTCGTCGCTGCAATAGGGGTCGGGCTTGGTGGGAGGGCCGCTGGGCTCGGGGTTTGCCTTAAGGCACTCGGGCATGAACATGCCGCCACAGGTCACCAGGCGGGTGGAATCCAGGGAGCGGATGAAGTCCGCCTGGGCTTGCATCCAATATTCCGCGTTGGCGGCGCCGTTGGCCTCGGGAATCTCGTTGCCGAAGGACCAGCAGTAGACGCAGGGGTGGTTCCTATCCCGACGGATGGTGGACTCGATGTCCCGCTGCCACCAGTCCTCGAACCACAGGTGGTAGTCGTTGCGGTTCTTGCCAACGCGCCAGCAGTCGAAGAACTCGTCGATGACGTAGACGCCCAGCTGGTCGCAGGCGTCCAGCAGCGCCTGGGAGGGCGGGTTGTGGGCGGTGCGGATGGCGTTGTAGCCGCCTTCCCGCAGCTTCTGGATTTTGCGGAACTCCGCCCGGGGCAGCGCGGCCGCGCCCAAAATGCCGTTATCGTGGTGGATGCAGCCGCCGTAGAGCTTCACCTTCCTGCCGTTGACCTTCATGCCCTCGGCGGCGGTGACCTCAATCTTGCGGATGCCGATGTTCTGGGTGGTGGTGTCCGGCTCTTGGCCCGGGGCGGACAGGGACACCGTGGCCTGGTACAGGTTGGGCTCCCGGTCGTCCCACAGGGCGGGGGCGTCCACCGTCAGGGTGAGGGAGCAGGGCGTCTTCTCCCCGGGGGCCAGCGTCACCGGCACAGAGGCCCGGGCCTTTTCCTGGCCCTGGAAGGAGAGGGTGACTTCCAGCACAGCCTCTTGGGGCTGGGAGGTGGTGTTTTGGGCCTGGGCCTCCACCAGCACTTGGGCGCTGTCCCGCTCCACCACGGGGGTGGTGAGGAACAAATCCCGGGGGTCAATGTAGCAGGGCTCGCCCACCCAGAAGGACACCTGCCGGTACAGGCCCGCGCCGGAGTACCACCGGCTGGAGGGCTGGGTGCCCTGGAGGGTGACTTCCAGCTGGTTGGGGATATCAAATCGCAGCCAGGGGGTGAGCTCCACCGCGAAGGGGGTGTAGCCATAGGGGTGCAGCTGGAGCAGTTCCCGGTTGACCGTGACGCGGGCGTTCATGTAGGCGCCGTCAAAGGAGAGGAACACAGGCTTCCCCTCCCACTCCTTGGGGGCGTCGAAGGTCTTTTCGTAGGTGGCGAGGCCATCGGGGATAAAGCCCACGGCGGCTTCCCCCGGGGCGGTGGGGGTGC
>FR893819.1:48782-49224 GCA_000435395.1 Firmicutes bacterium CAG:94 | reverse complement strand
GTGCGGGGCTTTTCCAGGACAAAATCGTCGGGCAGGTTGACCTGTTGGGGGGCCGAGCCGGCGTCCCAATAGGGCCAGCGCTTTTGACGGCGGGTCCAGGCGGTGTTGCAGGGAATATTGCGCATAGTGTTCTTCCTTTCTGTAGGGAGGATTTGTTTGCTTCCAGTGTACCAGTCCTGCCTGCCGGGGGCAATGTCAAATCCCGCTGTGTTGGAGATATTTGTATCCTATCTGGATGCAGATTGACAAATCCCCGGCGTTTTTGTATCCTATCTTTTAGAAAGCATACAGGGAGGGATGGCTGTGGCCCGGGAGGACACACGGAGCTTCGCCGGGGAAGGGATGCCCTTCTCCATGGCCTACATGGTCATACAGGACAACCAAAGCGCGGATTTCCAATTTTTGGGGGCGTCCTTGTCCCAGGGGGACGGGGCCACCAGCC
>FR893819.1:40863-48756 GCA_000435395.1 Firmicutes bacterium CAG:94 | reverse complement strand
CCGGGTGCGGCTCCACCGCCACGCCCACTACGAGGTGGTGTTCGTGCTGGAGGGGGAGTTCGTCCAGCACCTGGAGAACGGGGAGTTCCGCTACCGGGCGGGGGACGTGGTGTTCCTCAACCGCAACGTGCGCCACAGCGAGGGATACGAAAGCGACTGCGTGCTGGTGTTCGTGAACCTCTCCCCCCAGCTGGTGGAGGACTTGTTCTTCTCCACGGCCCACCAACTGCGGCCCGGGGCGCCCCAGTGCAGCCGGGGGCCTATCTTCCAGTTCCTCCAGGAGAACAGCCGGGAGACGGGCACGGACTTCCGCCGGGAGTACTTGGACTTCTTCGCCATGGGCGGCCAGGGCCAGGCCGCCGCGGTGCTGGACGCCATGGCCCAGGAGCTGACTGTGGCCTCTACGGGATATGGGTTCCGCATCCAGGGGCTGCTGCTGGAGCTGTTCGCCGTGCTGGAGGACCCCGGCCGGTATTCCCTGGAGCGCATCCGGGTGGACGCCCGCTCGGAGGAGTTCCTCTACACCCGGGTGGCACGCTACCTGGAGGCCCACCACGGCCGGGCAACCCGGGAGGAGCTGGGGCAGGTGTTCCACTACAACGGGGATTACCTCAACCGGGTGGTGAAGAAATTCTCCGGGCTGACCATCTCCCAGCTGGGGCAGCGGCTGTATCTGGCCGAGGCAAAGCGCCTGCTGCGGGAGACAGACTGGGGCATTTCGGAGATTATCAGCCGGCTGGGCTTTGTGAACCGCACCTATTTTTACCGGGTCTTCCAGGAGGACACCGGCATGACCCCCAAGGAGTACCGGGCCCGGGAGCGGCGGGCCGGGGGGTTTGCCCACCACACCTAAAAAAGGCAGCCGCCGGGAATGCCGGGCAGCTGCCTTTTTTCTTTTAAGAGCGCACACGCAAAATGCGCTTTACCTTCCAGGTGGCCAGGACCATCGCCACAAAGAACACCAGCAGGTAGAGGGGCAGCAGCCCCACGGTGGTCAGCTGGCCCAGCACCCCAAAGAGGGTAGGGATGCCCATGGAGCCCACATAGGAGAAGGCCATCTGCACCCCCATGACGGACTGGGAGCGCTGGGGGCCGAAGCTCTCCGGGGTGAGGTAATTGAAGTTGGGGAACAGCGGGCCGTTGCCCAATCCCACCAAAAACAATCCCACCGCGGAGACCGTGGCCGGGGCGGGCAGCAACAGCACCACCACCGCCGCGCCCAGCACCCACTGGCCCAGGCGGATAATCTTCCAGCTGTGGAGGCGGGAGGCCAGCACGCCGGAGAGGAACCGCCCCAGGGCCATGCCGATGTAGTAGAAGGTGACCATCCCGGCGGCCTGGTCGGCGGCCATGTGCTTGTACTCCACCAGGAAGGTGCTGCCCCAGGTGCCGCAGGTGGTCTCGATGCCCACCGAGGTGATGAACAGCAGGCACATGCCCTTCACACCGGGGATGCGCAGCACCTCCCGGATGGGCAGAGCTTCGGAGACGACGTCCTCTCCCCCGCCGGACTCCTTGCCGTGGGCCTTGGCCCAGACCGGCAAAGTGAGGAACATCAGGGCCGTGATGCACAGCTGGATGCACAGCGCCACCCGGTAGCCGCCCCGCCACCCCGCGGGCCCGCTGATGACCAGGGAGAGGATGTAGGGGCTTAAGGACACGCCCACGCCGTAGAAGCAGTGGAGGAAGCTCATGTGGGTGGCGGAGTAGTGCAGGGCCACGTAGTTGTTCAGGGCCGTGTCAATGGCGCCGGCGCCCAGGCCCAGGGGGATGGCGCAGAGGATCAGCCAGGGGAAGCTGCCCGCGCAGGAGAACCCAAACAATCCCAAGGCGGTGAGGGCCGTGCTGATGGCGGACACCTTGTTGGTGCCAAAGCGGCCAATCACCCGGGAGCTGAGGACGCTGGAAACCACCGTGCAGCAGGAGATAGTCACCGTGACAAAACTGCCAAAGGAGATGGGCAGGGAGAACTCCCCATAGATGGCGGGCCAGGCCGCGCCGAACAGGGAATCGGGGATGCCCAGGCCGATAAACGAAATGTAAATCACCACAAGAAGCAAGGTTGCCATAAAAACCCTCCTAAACAAAGTCCACCTTATTGTAGCAAATCTTGGGCCTTGCTTCTATCAA
The DNA here is from genome assembly GCA_000435395.1 of Firmicutes bacterium CAG:94. Lineage (GTDB taxonomy): Bacteria > Bacillota > Clostridia > Oscillospirales > Acutalibacteraceae > Acutalibacter > Acutalibacter ornithocaccae. The sequence continues at coordinate 46,626 of FR893819.1, read as the reverse complement.
AAAGATGGGGTATTCTATAACAAAAGCGCCAAGTTTTTCAAAAAAGGAGGCTGCGCCATGAACTGGGAACCATCCATGGACCCCTATGAGCTGCGGGAATCCATTGGGGAAAACCTGGAAGAAACCTGCCAGCACGGGGACAAGGCCTTCCCCTGCGCCGGGTACCGGGACCACTACCGGCGGGGAAGGGAAGGCTATCCCTGGCACTGGCATGACGAATGGGAAATCGCTTTTGTGGAGCAGGGGCAGGTGCGGGCCCAGGTCAACGGGGAGCAGCACCTGCTGGGACCGGGAGAGGGGATTTTCATCAACCGGCGGGTGCTCCACGCCTTTTCCCTGGAGGGGGACGGGGAGGTGTGGATGCCCAACCTGCTGTTCCTGCCCTCGCTGCTGTACGGCTCCCAGGAGAGCGTGTTCTGGGAGAAATACACAAAGCCCCTGGCCTTCTCCACGGGGTGCACCCATCTGGCGCTGCGGCAGGACGTCCCCTGGCAGAGGGAGGCGCTGGCCCAGGCGGGGCGGGCCTACGCCCTGCTGGAGGAGGCCGCCTACGGCTATGAGCTGCGGGTGCGCTCGGCCCTTTCCGAGGTGCTGGTGGCGCTGGCGGGCCACCTGCCGGAACTGCCCAGCCAGCCCAGCCGGAACCAGGCGGAAATCCGCCGGGTGCGGCAGATGCTCACCTTTATCCAGGGGCACTGCACCCAGCCTTTGCGGGTGGAGGACATCGCTGCCAGCGTGTTCATCAGCCGCCGGGAGTGTATGCGGGCCTTTCAAAATGTGCTGGGCATCTCCCCCATCCAATACGTCCTCCAGCTGCGGGTACGCAAGGCAAAGGAGCTTTTGCTGGAGACGGGGCTGAGCCTGGGGGAAATCTGCGCCGCCTGCGGCTTCCAGGGGCAAAGCTACTTTACCAAGGCATTCCGGGAGCGCACCGGCACCACCCCGGGGAAGTTCCGGGAGGGGAAGTAAAATCTTTGGGGACGTGTCACACTTTCCTGGGGCGGGGGCTCTAATGGGCGTACCGGTACGAAAGGAATGGAAAAGGAGGTGGCGGGATGGACAACGGGGAACTGCGCCTGGTGAAGCTGGCCCGCAAGGGCGACCGGGAGGCCTTTACCCAGCTGGTGGTGGCCAACGAGCGGATGCTCTCCCGGGTGGCCATGGCCACGCTGAAAAATCCCGACGACGCGGCGGACGCCGTGCAGGACACGGTGCTGCAGGCTTGGGAAAGCCTGGGGCAACTGCGCCAGGCGCGCTATTTCAAAACCTGGGTGGTGCGCATTTTGCTGAACAAGTGCTACCGCATCAGCGCCCAGCGGAGCCTATACGCCCACAGCCAGCTGGAGGAGACCCTGCTGGCCGGGGAGCAGCCGGACTGGGACCAGTCTTTGGATGTGGCCAGCGCCCTGCGGGCCATGGGGGAGCAGGACCGGCTGCTGCTGGGGCTGTTCTACTTTGACAGGCTCTCCACCCGGGAGATTGCCCAGGCCCTGGGCCTCAGCGAAAGCTGTGTGCGCCAGCGGCTGCACCGGGGCCGCAAGCGCTTCCAGGCCATCTACACGGAAAAGGAGGAACTTTGCCATGAAAAATAAGCGGGAGCAAGAGGCCATCCGGGCGTACTTTGCCCAGGAGCCTGTGCCGGTGGAAATCCACAACGCCCTGCGGCAGGCCTGCCAACAGCTGCCGCCCCGGGAGGAATCCCCTGCCCCGGCGGCTGGGAAAGCCTGGCGCAGGCTGGGCGGGGCCCTGTCCACCGCGGCGGCGGCCTTTGTGCTGCTCTGCTGCCTGAACGCGGTGAACCCGGCCTTTGCGGAGAGCGTCCCCCTGCTGGGGGAGGCTTTCCGCCTGTACAACAGCCAGAACAAGGTGGCGGTGGGCAGCTATGTGGGCACCTATCCCCAGATGGAGCAGCCCGACGCTGCCGCGGCTGCGGCGGACGCCCAGGGCATGGAGCTGACGCTTCACGAATCCTACAGCGACGGGGTGTACATCCACCTGTCCTTTGCGATGGAAAACGTCCCGGAAAGCCTGTGGGAGGATTTATATTTCCTCAGCGGGAAGGTGGAGGCCCAGGTGGACGGACAAGAGCTGGAGCCCACCTATGTGGCCCTCTATCCCCAGGGGGAATCCCTGACAGGCTCCCTGGCGTTGGCGCTGCCCCAGGCCGCCGAGGACGGCGCGGAGCTGGAGCTCTCCTACCAGGTGACGGAGCTGGAGCGCTACTTTGCCATGGGCGGCAGCAGCGAGGCGGTGGAGGGGGCTTTCTCCGGCAGGGCCGCCATCACAGTGGACACCAGCCACAACCGGACGGTGGAGGACTTTGAAAGCAACGGCACGGTGGAAATCAACTGGGTGGAGGCCACGCCCTCTTACACCAAGATAAACTACACCATCCCCTACTGGGGGAAAGAGGACTGCCTTGTGGTGAACTACCCCCGGCTGTACCTGCTGGACGGCACCCCGTTGCAGTACAGCCTGGAGGGGTCGGACTTCCCCCGGGAGGCCACCGGCGGCGCCCTGACGGCCACGGCCTTTTTTGACGGCCTGCCCAACGGCACGGAGCAGGTGGTGCTGCGCTTCTACACGGAGCAGGTGACGAACTGGGAGCCCTCCACCAAGGCGGCGCCCCTGTGGTACCCTGTCAGCGGCGAGGCCCGGGAAATTTTAGTGCTGGCGGAGGCCACCGTGGATTTGGCCACCGGCACCGCCTCCCCCAGCCAGACGTACCTGGACTACGGCCTCTCTTACGCGGCGGACTACGGCACGCGGTACTCCACGCTGAATTGGATGCTGCCCCTTGACGACAGGGCTGTGGCGGGCCAGGCCTATATGTCCCAGCTGGCGGAGCAGCCCGGGCTGTTCCAGCAGGGCCTGGGGCTGTGGGAGCTGACCTACACCAAGGGCGGCGGCTGCCAGGCGGAGTTCGTCCTGCTGGGGGACGCCCCCACGGAAGCACTGGAGGTGACTGTCACCCGGGAGGATGGCGGCCTGCTGGCCCAGGGCACCCTTGCCCCAGCGGACGTCCAAGCCGGCAGCGATGGCGGCGGCAGTTTCTACTACTGGGGCGCTGCCCTGGAGTGCCTCCCCGGCCAAGAGCCCCAGCTGCTGGACACCGTGACGGTGACAGTCACCCAGGGGGACTCCCAGGAGCCGGTGTTCCAGCGGGAGGTTTCCCTGGGCAACCGGGACAAAAACTGACAACGCCCACACCCTGGCGGGAAGCGGAGAGCTTCCCGCCTTTTTGCTGCCTTGCGATTCGCCCCCGCGGCCTGTATAATGGGGGAAGAAAGGGGGTGGGCCCGTGCCCGCAGGGAAAAGCCAGTACAGGAAAGGGGAGTACCCCACCTTTGAGGACTACAGCATCTACGCCCAGCGGGTGGTGCTCAACGGGGAGTTCGTCCAGCACTCCCACGACTTTGACGAGATTGTGCTCATCCTCTCCGGCACAGGGGAGCACCTGGTGGGCCAGCGGGTGTACTCCCTAAAGCGGGGGGACGTGTTCGTCATCAAGGGGGAGACGCGCCACGGCTTTCGGGGGGCGGAAAACCTGGAGCTGGTCAACGTGATGTACGACCCCCGGATCCTGCTCTCCGGCGAGGGGGATTTGCGGGCTGTGGCGGGGTTTGCCTACCTGTTTTTGGTGCAGCCGGCCATCGCCCAGCAGGAGGAGTATCCCTACGCCGTGTTCCTGGACGAGGACGCCACCGAGACGGCCAGCACCCTGTGCGGGTTCCTCATCCGCCAGCTGGAGGACTGCGCGGGCCAGTACCAGGTGGCAGTGCAGTACGGCTTTAAAACCTTGGCGGCGTACCTGGCCAACCACTACCGCACCCGGGAGGACCTCTCGGAAAAGCTGGGCATCTTCACCCGGGCGGTGCAGTATTTGCAGTACAACGCCGCCCGGCCCATCAAGCTGCAAGAGGTGGCGGAGGCGGCGGCTGTCTCCCAGCGCCACCTGGAGCGGGTGTTCTTTGAGGTGTGCGGCCTCTCCCCCATGGCCTACCTGCTGGAGCTGCGCCTGCGCCACGCCAGCCTGCTGCTGCGGGGGACTTCCAAGACTGTAGCGGAAATCGCCGGGGAATGCGGCTTTGAGGACCCCAGCTACTTTGCCAGGGTGTTTAAGCGGAAGTACGGCGCGCCGCCCAACCAGTGCCGGAACGCCAAGGCCCTGTGAAAGATGTCGGAATTGTCCGGGTGGATGTCGGTTTTCTGTCTGGCGCGAAAGGCCTCCCTGTGGGATAATGCGGGTGTAACAAAACAAGCAGCTTCCCACGGGGAAGAAAGGATGGTTTTCATGAAACTGAATGTAAAGCCGGTCTACGTCCACCTGGTTCACCGCTCCGCCTACATGGGCCCCTGCCGCGGCGGCACCTGGGAGCAGCTGGAGCGCTCTTACGACGAGATGATGGCGGCGGAGAATTTCGCCAAGATGAAGGAGGGCCTGGAGAAGGTCTACGGCGGCGAGAAGGACATCTGCCTGCAAGAGCCGGTGTACCTGGAGTTTTTAGACGAGTTCGTGGTGCGGGAGTCCCACTTTGAGAAGGTGAAGGACGAGGACACCGACGTGTTCCTGCTGGACGGCATGATGGGCCAGCACCTGGCTGTGAACATCGCCAAGCGCTACCGCAAGCCCATGGTCACGGTAGGCTGCTGCACCAGCACCGACACCACCGCCTGCCTGCGGGCCGCCGGGTTTGAGGGCTACGGCAGCATCGACCTGGAGGGCACCAAGCCCATCCTCAAGACGCTGCTGGCCAAAAAGGCCATTGCCAACACCCGGGTGCTCTCCATCTTGAAGGGGGACATCTGCTCCAAGGGCGTGGAAAGCAACATCCGGGACTTTGACCGCCTGACCAACCAGTGGGGCATTGGGTTTAAGTTCTTAAACGCCGAGGACTTCCTCCAGGAAATCAGCGGCCTGGACGCCCAGGAGCTGGAGCGCGCCGGCGCCCTTGCCGACGAGCTGATGGCCCAGGCGGAGGACTGCTCCATCTCCCGGGAGATGCTGGTCAACTCCACCAAGGTGTACGTGGCCACCAAGAAGCTGCTGGAGCGCTATGAGTGCAACGCCTTTACGCTGCCCTGCTTTGAGATCTGCGCCACCGGCCGCATCAACAAGGAGAAGTACACCTGGTGCCTGACCCACTCCCTGCTGAAAGAGGAGGGCATCCCCTCTGCCTGCGAGTCGGACTACAACGCGCTGCTCTCCATGATCGTGGTGATGGCGGTGGCGGGCAACGCCCCCCACATGGCCAACACCCACCCGGCGCTTTCCTATGAAATTCCCCAGGATGTGCCCAACACCGGCAACCTGATTAAGCTGTACCACGCGGTGCCCACCCGCTACATGAAGGGCCGCGACGGCCAGCCCGCCCCCTTTGGCCTACACTGCTTTACCGAGGACCGCTGGGGCGCCACCATGCGCTATCACTACAACCAGGACATTGGCCAGACGGTGACCATGGTGCGCTTTAACCCCCAGGGCACCGGCCTGCTGGCGGCCCGGGGCACCATCACCTGTGAGACGGGGTACAACAAGATTGGCTGCGACACCGGCCTGCTGGTGGACGTGGAAAACAAGCGGAAGTTCTTTAAGGCCCAGTGCAACTACGGCCATCACATGACCTGGGCTTACGGGGACATTGCCGAGCAGCTGGAGGACCTGGGCGAGACCATGGGCTTCTCCGTGGAGCGCGTATGAGCGCCCCTGTGCCTGACGTAAAGGCGGCCACCCAGCGGGCCCAGCAGGAGCTGGACTGGCTG
>FR893819.1:39532-40827 GCA_000435395.1 Firmicutes bacterium CAG:94 | reverse complement strand
CCTGCCACAAAGAGGCCTCTCTGGAGGCCTGGCAGGAGCACGTGCGCGCCTATGTGCTGGAGCGCTTTCTGCTGGACCGGGAGGAAACGGAGGAGGGGATTATCCCCCTGGCCCAGAAAAGCGTGGAAAAGCTGACGGGCATCCCCCGGGAGACGCTGGCCGCGGCGGACAGGCCCAGCGGCTGCACCGCCGCCACCGCCGTGCTGGACAAGAAAGTGCTGCTGATTTTAAGCCTGTGCAAGGGGCTTTCCGTCACCATCCCCGTGGCGGAGGCGCCTGCCATTCAGACCGTCCGCCAGCTGGCGGAGGCCTTGTACGAAAGGGTGAACCTGTGATGAACCGTGAGGATTTCCCCCTGCTGGCGGATGGGAAGTGGGCTTATCTGGACAACGCCGCCACCACCCAAAGGCCCCAGCCTGTGCTGGATGCCTTGGCGGAGGCCGCTGTCACCTGCAACGCCAACGTCCACCGCAGCCCCCACGGCCTGGGCCGGGAGATGACCCGCCGCTTTGAGGAGGCCCGGGACAAGGTGGGCCGCTTCTTCGGGGCGGGGGAAAACTACACCGTGGTGTTCACCAGCGGGGCCACGGGGGCCATCAACCTGGTGGCTCACAGCTACCTGGAGGCCTTCTGCCAGCCGGGGGACAGGATTCTCACTTTGGGCAGCGAGCACCACTCCAACTTTGTGCCCTGGCAGCAGCTGTGCAAGCGCCAGGGGCTGGACTTCCAGGTGGTGCCCATCCTGCCCGGCGGACAGCCGGACTGGGCGTGGTTCCGCCAGGCCCTCTCCCCTGCCACCAAGCTGGTGGCCCTGGCCCACGTGACCAACACCTTCGGCGTGGTGAACCCGGTGGAGGAGGTCATCCGCCTGGCCCATGAGCGGGGCATCCCCGTGCTGGTGGACGGCGCCCAGGCCGCTGGCCACCGCCCGGTGGACGTGGAGCGGCTGGGCTGCGACTTCTACTGCGTCTCCGCCCACAAGATGTACGGCCCCACGGGCATAGGCGCCCTGCTGGCCCGCACCCAGCTGCTGGAGCGGATGCCGCCCCTGCAATTTGGCGGGGAGATGGTGGAGCGGGTCACCATGGAGGACACGCGCTTTCAGCCGCCGCCCTACCGCTTTGAGGCGGGCACGCCCCATTTTTTAGGGGCGGTGGGCTTTGCCGCGGCGGTGGATTACCTGGGGCAGGTGGGCTTGGAGCAGGCCGCCCGGGAGGAGCAAACCCTGGCCCGCGCCTTGTGGGAGGGGCTGCGGGCCATCCCTGGGGTGGAGCTGCCTGGGGCCGGGCCGCCCC
>FR893819.1:34306-39502 GCA_000435395.1 Firmicutes bacterium CAG:94 | reverse complement strand
GGGGATTGTGTCCTTCTCCCTGCCGCCCTTCCACCCCTATGACGTGGCGGTGCTGTTAGACCAGCAAGGGGTGGCCGTGCGCAGCGGCACCCACTGCGCCCATCCCCTGTTCGACGCGTTGGGCATGCCCCAGGGCGTGGTGCGGGCCTCTTTGGGGCTGTACAACACCTTGGAGGATGTGGAACGCCTGTGCAGGGCGCTCCAGCGGGTTGCCGCCATCAAACTGTGAAGGAGGCTGCTGTCATGACGCTGCAGGAAAAACAGGAGGGGTACCTCCAAGAGCTGGGAAGCCTGGAGGATGAATTCGACCAGTACACCTGGCTGATGCAGCTGGCCTGCCAGCGGCCGGAGCTGTGCCAGGTGGCCCACCAGGAGGAGCGCCGCTTTTTGGGGTGCCAGTCCAACCTGTGGGTGGAGCTGGGCTGCCAGGAGGGGAGGCTCTCCCTCTCGGTGGACAGCGACACCTTGATCGTCAAGGGCCTGGCGGTGATGCTGGCGGACATCGTCACCGGCTGCACGCCCCAGGAGGTGGCCCAGGGGGACATCTCCCTGTACCAGAAGCTGGGGCTGGAGGTGGCGCTGACCTCTGTGCGGCGCAACGGCTTTGCCCAGCTGGTGGGCTGGGTCCAGCGGCGGGCCGGGGAGCTGGCCCAGGAAACCCCTTGACAAGGGGGCGGGATTCCCGTATAATAGCGCCTGTAAAACTTTTTGGGTGGATTTTTCCGGAGCAAGTCCCTTTTCGCCACACAGCTACCTTCACAAGCTGTGTGGCTTTTTTATGCCATCCGCCCGACGCAAAGGAGCCTGCTATGAACGACACCTTTATGAAGGAGCGGCCGGTGCTGCCGCTGCTGCTCTCTATGGGGCTGCCCATGGCCCTTTCCATGCTGGTAAATTCCCTGTACAACATTGTGGACAGCTTTTTCGTGGCGCAAATCAGCGAGGACGCCATGACAGCCCTCTCCCTGGTCTTCCCCATCCAGAACTTTATCAACGCGGTGGGCATTGGATTTGGGGTGGGCATCAACGCCGTGATTTCCCTGCACCTGGGGGCGGGCCAGCGGGACGAGGCGGACCGGGCGGCCTCCCAGGGGCTGGCGCTGTCTTTGGTCCACGGGGTGGTGCTGACCGTGGCCGGCATAGCCCTGATGCCCGCCTTTTTGGGGATGTTCACCACCTCCCAGGCGGTGATTGGCCTGGGCACGCGGTACTCCAACGTGGCCTTCAGCTTTACTGTCATGATTATGCTGGGGCTGGTTTTTGAGAAGCTGTTCCAGTCCGTAGGCGCCATGAAAACCACCATGGCCAGCATGCTGTGCGGCTGCGTGGCCAACATCCTGCTGGACCCGGTGCTGATTTTTGGCCTGGGGCCCTTCCCGGCGCTGGGCATAGAGGGAGCCGCCCTGGCCACGGGCATCGGCCAGACGCTGACCTTGGCTGTGTACCTGGCGGTGTACTTCCTGCGGCCCATCCAGGTGCGCATCCGCAGGAAATACCTGCGGCCCCGGGGGAACATGGCCAAGCGCCTATACGCCATTGGCATCCCCGCCACCTTGAACCTGGCGCTACCCTCCCTGCTGGTCTCAGCGCTGAACGCCATTCTGGCGGCTTACTCCCAGGTGTACATTTTGGTGCTGGGCATCTATTATAAGCTGCAGACATTCCTCTACCTGCCGGCCAACGGCATAGTGCAAGGGATGCGGCCCATCATCGGCTACAACTACGGCGCCGGGGAACACAAGCGCGTGAGCCAGATTTACCACACGGTGCTGTGCCTGTGCGGGGGCATCATGCTGGCGGGCACGGTGATTTGCCTGCTCCTTCCCAGCCAGCTGATGGGACTGTTCACCCAGACGCCGGAGACTATCCAGGTGGGGGCCCAGGCCCTGCGCATCATCAGCGGGGGCTTTCTGGTGTCGGCGGTGTCGGTGGCCTCCTGCGGGGCGCTGGAGGGTGTGGGCAAGGGCACGCCCTCCCTGGTGATTTCCCTGTGCCGGTACCTGGTGGTCATCGTCCCCGCGGCCTTTTTACTGAGCCGGGCCTTTGGCCCTGTGGGCGTGTGGCACGCCTTCTGGGTGGCCGAGGCCCTCACCGCCCTGGTGGCCTGGGTGGTGTACCACCGGGCGATGGGGGCAAAAAAGATAAAAGGGTAAAAGGCGCTGCCGGGGCAGCGCTTTTTTTATCCCCCAGCCCGTTCTCACCGGCTCCTGGCTGTGCTATACTTAGGCTATCCTGGAAACGCCGGGGACTCTCTTTTGGGAAAGGCGGGTTTTTGCCATGAAGAACAAGACCATCCAAGCTTTACTGGAAGGCCGGGAGAAAAACCACCAGCTGCCCTTCCTGTGGCTTCACGGGGAGGACGAGGCCACCCTGCGCCAGATGATGGCCGTCATCCACGGGGCCAACTGCGGGGCGGTGTGCCTGGAAAGCCGCACCCATCCGGACTTTTGCGGCCCACAGTGGTGGCACGATGTGGACATCATCCTAGAGGAGGCCAAGGCCCGGGGGATGCAGGTGTGGATTTTGGACGACAAGCACTATCCCAGCGGCATGGCCAACGGGGCGCTGCTCCAGGCGCCGGAGGAACTGTGCAGGCAGAACATCTTCTGCAACCGGCTGGCCCTGGGGGAGGAAGCCGGACCCGTGGCCCTCTCTTTGCGCCAGGCCGGCCTGCTGGAGGGCCCCGGGCCCACCCAGGAGGACATCCGCCAGGGCTTCCTCCCCGGGGAGCCTGCCCGGCGGTTTGACCCAGCCGGGGACAGAGTGCTCACCTTGCAGGCGGTGAAGGACGGGGCAGTTTTGGACCTCTCCCCCTTCCTCCAGGGGGAGGAGCTGCGCTGGGACAAGCCCGCCGGGGCCTGGGAGCTCCAGGTGGTGGCTGCCAGCCGGAACACGGGCTTCCACCGGGATTACATCAACATGCTGGACAAGGCAAGCGTCCGCCTGCTGCTGGAGGCTGTGTACGAGCCCCACTGGCAGCGCTATTCCCAGGAGTTTGGCAAGACCCTGGCCGGGTTCTTCTCCGACGAGCCCAACCTGGGCAACGGCCCCACCTACACCAAGGGCAACACCTTGGGCTGCGGCCAGGATTTGCCCTGGAGCCGGGAACTGGAATCCGCCTTGGAGGAAAGCTGGGGCCCAGGCTGGCGGCAGGAGCTGCCCCGGCTGTTCTCCCAGGACGGCAGCGAGGAAACGGCCCGGTTCCACACGGCCTACATGGATTTGGTGACAAAGCTGGTGCGGGAGGACTTCAGCCAGCAGGTGGCGGACTGGTGCCATCAGCGGGGGGTGGCGTACATTGGCCACGTCATCGAGGACGACGGCCAGCACTGCCGCACCGGCTCCAGCCTGGGGCACTTCTTCCGGGGGCTCCAGGGCCAGGACATGGCGGGCATCGACGACATCGGCGGCCAGGTGCTGCCCCAGGGGGAGGACGGCCCCGCCCTGAACCCCAAGGGCCGCCCCCGCAACGGGGAGTTCTACCACTACGGCCTGGGCACCTTGGCGGCCAGCTCCGCGGCCCTTGAGCCGGGCAAGGCAGGCAACGCCATGTGCGAGATTTTCGGCAACTACGGATGGCAGGAGGGCGTCCGGCTGGAGAAGTACCTGGCGGACCATTTTTTGGTGCGCGGCATCAACTACTTTGTGCCCCACGCCTTTACCGGGCACCCCTTCCCCGACCCGGACTGCCCGCCCCACTTCTACGCCCAGGGCCACAACCCCCAGTACCGGCACTTTGGCAAGCTGCTGCAAGCCATGAACCGGGTGGCCACGGTGACTTCCAGCGGGCCCCACCGGGTGGAGGCGGCGGTGCTCTACCACGGGGAAAGCGAGTGGTGCGACCCCCAGGCCATGGCCTTCGAGCACGCTTTGCGTCCCCTGTACGACCAGCAAATCCACTGCCATGTGGTGCCTGCCGACGTATTCGCCGAGCCGGAGCGCTACCACACCCAGCTGGGCAATCCCTTGGTTATCAACGGGCGGCGGTACCAGGCTTTTGTGGTGCCGGGGGCCAAGAGGCTTCCCGCCGCGGCGGCCGCTGGGCTGGAAGCTTTAGTCCAGGCAGGGCTGCCGGTGTTCTTCGCTGGGGAGATGCCCCTGGGGCTGTGCGAGGGCGGGCCTCTCCCCTCCGCCCTGGAAGCCTGCCCCGTTTTGGAGCCCGCCGCTTTGCCCGGCGCTTTGCGGGAAGCTGGGGTGGCAGCGCCGGCGGCGTCCCCGGCCTGCGACAGGCTGCGGCTGCTGGTGGTGGAGGGCGAATCCCCCTGCGTGGTGCTCTCCAACGAGGGAACGGAGCCCTATGTGGGCACGGTGTCCTTCCCCGGGCTGGAGGGGCCCTGCTTCTGGTACGACCCCTGGCACAACCGCTGCCAGGGGGCCCTCTCTGAAACGACGGCAGCGGGGCTGGAAGTCCAGGTGGAGGTGGAGCCCCTGAAATTGCGGGTGCTGGCTTTGGGCCAGGCCCCGGCGGAGCTGCACACCCCCTGGGAGAAAGGCCAAGAACTGCCTTTGCGGGGGTGGAAGCGCTCCCTGTGCGCGGGGGTGGAGTACCCCGCCTTTGGCCCGGCTGTGCCGGTGGAGCTCCCCGACCAGCTGGCCCAGGAGCTGCCGGAGTTCTCCGGGTACGCCCGGTATGAGGCAGCCTTCCAGCTGGAGAAGGCCGGGCCTTTGGTGCTGGAGCTCTCCGACGCGGCAGAGGGCGTGGAGGTGTTCCTGAACGGGGAGAGCCAGGGCCTGCAAATCGCCCCGCCCTTCCGGTATGAGCTGCGGGGCCAGGCTGGGGAAAATCTGCTGGCCATTGAGGTGGCCACCACGCTGGAGCGCCACTGCCACGCCATCCAGGCGGGGGGCCCGGACCGGGAGCCCTGCTGCGGCAGCGGCCTGACCGGGACGGCGCGGCTGTTCCTCGGCAAGGAAAAATAAAGAAAAGTGCCGCCCAGGGGCCTGGGCGGCATTTGTTTATTCGGTGATGGGGTCCAAGCTGTTGATATCCGGGCCGGGGCCGCCTTTGGCCCAGTAGATGATATAGTAGATGGTGCTGTTGTAAGTATGGGTACCTGGATAATACCCATCGCTAAAAATACCTTCATCCGTCCAGGATTTATAGGCCGGTGATGTATAATTCCAGCGCAACGGTACGGACGCCCCAGGCTTATGAAGCCAACTGCTGGCGTCTGTGCTTTTCATAAAATGATAATC
>FR893819.1:25363-34250 GCA_000435395.1 Firmicutes bacterium CAG:94 | reverse complement strand
CTCTTTCCCAAGATTTCAACGAAGTAGGCCTACTTGTAGTATCATATGCCCAGTAGCCAAATGTATCCAAATCTTCAACAACCGCATCGGCAATTGAGGAAACACTGCCTAAATTCGGTGATAAACCGGAATATTCACCCGGTGTAGCTGAAAGCGTACTTCCAACAGCATAAGCATAACAATTATAATTTGCATAAGCGCTTTGCCAGCTTCCTGTCGCTGTACTGTCTTTCAATCCCGAAGCATCCCTTTGTAAATCAGCAATAGCCATTCTTCCTGCCCCATCTTGTTCCTCGTTTGGATAAATGACCTTTTCCTTATACAGCCGGGCCACTTCTGGGTCATATTTCATGGCAAGAAATTGCACCCTCGTTGATAGTTCTACATTACAAAACGCTCCATAATTATAGGTATCGAAATCACCTGCTAGACATTTTTCCAGCGCTGTTTGTGCAAAAGACGCAGCATACTCCAGCGATGATATGGAAAAAAACTCCACAGGAACCTTAAGGCCATAAGATTGCAGAACCTCCAAACATTCCATAGCCGGCATCCGGCATAGCTCTCGGGCAGAAAACTGTGTAGCATCCCCATCTTGCCATAGATACATCGCCGCAACTTGCGGATCGTGTTCTATAAAAAACCGCTGTATTTGCCTTCCGTACAGGAGAAGCGCTGTATAATGTCTCGCCTCTTTCGGTTCATAGCTCTCACGGTCGTCAAATGAAAAATCTGAAGAATAGCCGTTTTGAAGCTCTTTTAAAAACAGGGACAACATGTCATCCGTAATATCAGAAGTGTCAAAACCAGCATTGCTTAAAGCAATTTTTGCTTCCTCAGCAGGGATCCCCGCCAGGCGCTTCAAGGTGACATTCTCGCGCTGCTGCAGCTGGGTGTATGCCGCCTCCTGGGCGTCGGAGGGGAAGGTGAGGATGCCCACGGTGAGGAAAAGCACCATGAAAACAGCGAAGATTCTGCGCGCACACTGCTTTCCCATAAGCCGCCTCCTCTCAACCGTACTTTGCTTGCCTATACTTTATATAGTATTTTCAGGAGTAGTCAATTCTTTTTATGAAAATCAGCATAAAAACACCGCCCTGGCCGGGTGGGCGCAGGGCGGTAGGCGTTGTGGGGTATGGGGATCAGTCCAGGAGGCCGGCCTGCTGGAGAAGGGCGCGGACCTGCTGGGTTTCCTCGGAGGTGGAGGGCAGCACCGGCGGCGCGCAGAAGGGCTCCAGCCCCAGGCCCCGCAGGGCCATGGCCTGCTTGATGGTGGGCACAAACTGGGGGGCCACGTCGTAAATGGCCATGAGGCTGTCCACCTTGCGCTGGTACTGGGCCATGCCGGGGAGGTCGTCCTGGCGGGCGCGCTGGGCGTAACCGGCGGCCACCTCGGGGGCGAAGTTGGAAAGCCCGGCAATGCAGCCGTCGCCGCCGCTGAGGACGTTGTGGCCGAAGAACTCGTCAAAGCCGGAAAAGACCAGGAATTCCGGGCGGGCGGCCTTCACCTTCTGGATGAGGGCGCGGGTGTGGCCCATGATGGGCACGGTGTCCTTAATGCCCACAATGTTGGGATGGCGTGTGGCCAGCTCCAGCACCAAGTCCGGGCGGAGGTCATAGCCGGTGCGCTCGGGGAAGTTGTACAGCAGCACCGGCCCTTGGACCCGCTGTGCCAAGGTGTCGTAGAAGTTCAAAATGGCGCTGTCCGGCAGGCTGAAGTAGTAGGGGGAAATCACCATGGCCCCGTCGGCGCCCTGCTCCAGGGCGTAGTTGGACAGCTCCACGCAGGCCTCCAGGTTCATCTCGCAGGTGCCCACGTACACGGTGGTGCGGTAGTGGATGTGGGCCAGGGCCTCCCGGATGAGGCGCTTCTTCTCCGGGGTGGAGATGGCGAAAAATTCTCCAATACTTCCCAGCAGAAGCAGGCCGTCCATTCCTTTTTCAATCAAGAAGTCGTAGATGGCTTTGTTGGCTTCCATGTCTACATGGCCCTGGCTGTCCATGGCGGTGACGGCCGGGGTGATCCATTTGGCGTTCATTGCGTTCCCTCCCTGTTTAGTCGTCGTAGCCCGCGCCCTCCATGGCGGAGAGGGCATGGCTGGTATAGCGCTTGTACAGGCCCTTGCGGGGCGGCCGGGGCACAACGCCCTTTTCCGCCCGCTGGGCCAGGACTTTTGCAATCTCCTGGGGGGGCAGCTTCTGCCCCTGGATGCCCACCACGTCCAAGGTGCGGCGCTCCACGCTGTAGGCGATGATGTCCCCTGTCTCCACAAAGGCCAGGGGGCCGCCGCTGGCAGCCTCGGGGGACACGTGGCCGATGGCCGCCCCGCGGGTGGCGCCGGAGAACCGGCCGTCCGTCACCAAGGACACGGTGCCGTTGAGCTTCTCGTCGCAGACGATGGCCTCGGTGGTCATGAGCATCTCCGGCATACCGGAGCCCCGGGGGCCCTCGTAGCGGATGACAAGGATGTCGCCGGGCTCCACGGCGCCGTCCACCACGCCCTGGTAGGCGTCCTCCTCCCTGTCAAAGACACGGGCAGGGCCCTCCATTTCCCGCATCTCCTGGCTGCAGGCGGAGTACTTGATCACCGCGCCCTCTGGGGCCAGGTTGCCCCGGAGGATGGCCACCGAGCCCTTCTCCTGGGCCTGGTCCACGGGGAAAATCACCTGGTCCCGCTCCAGGCCATAGTTGTGCAGGTAGCCCAGGTTCCGCTGGAAGAAGTTGTCGCGCTGCAAATCCTCCAGGTTCTCGCCCAGGGTCTTGCCGGTGATGGTCATCACGTCCAGGTGGAGCATATCCTTTAAGTACAGCTGTACCAGGGGCACGCCCCCGGCGAACCAGAAGGACTCGGTGAGATGCTGGCCGCTGGGGTTGATATTGCCCAGGTGGGGCACCTTGTGGTTGATTTCGTCAAAGAGCTCGGGCTCCAAGTGTATGCCCAGCTCCCGGGCGATGGAGGGCAGGTGGATGGTGGCGTTGGTGGAGCCGCCAATGGCGCTGTGCACCACAATGGCGTTCTCAAAAGCCTCCCGGGTGAGAATGTCGTGGGGGCGGATGTCCTTCTCGATGAGGGAGAGAATCTGCCGGCCGGCCTGGCGGGCCCCGGCGTAGATGTCCCGCATGGTGGCGGGCATCAAAGCGGCGCCGGGCAAGGTGAGGCCCAGGGCCTCGGCCATACACTGCATGGTGCTGGCGGTGCCCAGGAAGGTGCAGGCCCCCACCGAGGGGCAGCCGGTGATTTTATAGTCCCGTATCTCCTGGGGGGTGATGGCGTCCTTGCGCTTTTGCCGCAGGGAGATGTCCCCGGCCACCAGGGAGGTGGTCATATCCGGGCCGGGGCGCATGCTGCCGCCGGGGATGAAGATGGCGGGCAAATCCAGGCGGGCGGCGGCTTTCAGCTGGGCGGGGATGGACTTGTCGCAGGAGGCGGAGAGAATCACGCCGTCCCAGGGGTACACCGAGCCGTGGACCTCTATCATATCACAGATGGCCTCTCGGGAGGCCAAAATGTAGTTCATGCCGTCGTGGCCCTGGGCGCAGCCGTCGCAAATATCGGTGGTGTGGTACTGGGCGGGGTAGCCGCCCTTTTCGAACACGCCGTACTTGGCCTGCTCCATAATGCCGCCCAGGTGGGTGCTGCCCGGGTGGCTGTCGCCAAACACGTCCTCCAGCAAAATCTGGGGCTTTTGGATGTCCTCCTCGTCCCAGCCGGAGCCCATCTGCAAGGCGTCGAACTGGGCCCACAGCTGGCGCTGGGGGGCGCTTCTCTGTTTGATTTCCATAGGTTCCTCCTCCCGGCGGCTTCCAGGGGGCCGCCGCTTTGTTTTCCGCGCCGCGGGATGCCGTCCGCTTCTTGGGGCGCTCTGGGCATGGGGGTTCTGGGAACTGTTCCCAGCTTGCGGGGGAAAATCGCCACATTATGCAGTATTGCGGGATTTCCCGGGAAAAGCCGGGCCTCTCCCCCATGGCTGCCATAGTCCCCGCCGCGCAAGCGCGCCAGCGTTTCCATACCAGCCCGCGGCCTGTCCAGTCCGGACAGGGACATTGTACCATAGATTGGGGAAGATGTTAAGACCTATCCTTTGGCCCGCTGGTGCTTGCGGTAGTGCAGGGGGGAAAGCTGCTCTTTGCGCTTGAAAATCAAGCTGAAATAGTTGGCCGAGCGGAAGCCGCACTCCTCGGCGATTTGGCAGATGCTTTTGTTGGTAGTCTCCAACGCCTCCTTGGCCTTCTCCAAGCGCAGGTTCAGCAGGAAGTCCATGGGGGAAGTGTGCAGGTACCGCTTAAAGTTGTAAAGGATGGTGGCTTTGGACACAAAGAACTGGGCCGCCAGACTGTCCAGGCTCTGGCTTTCCTGGTAATGGCTGTACAGGTAATCCAGCACTTTCAGCACCAGCGGCGGCAGGGGGCGCTCCACGGTGATGCCCTGGTGAGAGGCGGCCTCCACCCGGCTGAGGAGCACCACCAAGTAGCCAAAGAGGGCCTGTATCACATAGCCGCTGTGGCGGCCCCCAGGGGGGCAGCGCTCCAAGTCCTCCAGCAAAGGGAACATGGCGCTGTGCTCCTCCGGGGAGAGGGGGACCGCACCCAGGGCCCGGGCCTGGAGGACCTCCCGCTGGAAGGGGTTTGCATAGTCGGGGCTGACATTGATATTGAACCGGGCAAAGGGGCCGCCCTCTGTTTTGTGGGGCGCCCCCGGCGGGATAACCGCCAGGCTGGGGGCCTCCATGTGGTACAGGGCGTTTGCCAGCAGCAGCTGGCGGCTGCCCTGGTAGAGGTAGTAGATTTCGTAGTGGGGATGGGCGTGCAGCCCCTGCATGGTCCAGCTGCCGGGCCGCACCGAGCGCTCCACCTCGATAAAGCTCATAAAAGGGCCACCTCTTTCCGATATATATGTAATTTAGAGGGATTTTATCATATATAGCATTGAAAGGCAAGGGATTTCCCCGCTATAATAAGGGAAAGAAAGCGCTTTGGCCCACACGCGCTACAGGAGGTATGTGACAATGAAAGTGCTGCAATTTGGGCAGGGGAATTTCCTGCGCACCTTTGCCGACGTGTACTTTGAAACCCTAAACCAGGAGGGGCTGGACTACCAGGTCTACGTGGCCACGGCCATCCCCCACGAGAACCTGGAGGCCTTCCGCCGCCAGGGCAACCGCTACCACGTGGTGCTGCGGGGCTCTCAGGGGGGGCAGCCGGTGGAGCAGGTATTGCCGGTAACGTGCTTACAGGAAGTGATAGACCCCTTCCTGGAGCCAGAGGCCTTTTACGCCCTGGCAGAGGACCCGGAGCTGAAGCTCATCGTCTCCAACACCACCGAGGCGGGCATCCAGTTCCACAGCCAGGACAGCTTTGAGGGCTTTGCGGACATCACCTTCCCGGCCAAGGTGACGAAATTCCTGTACCGGCGGTTCCAGGCGGGGCAGCCGGGTATCTACCTGCTGCCGGTGGAGCTTATCGACAACAACGCCGGGGAGCTGGCCCGCTGCGTGGAGGAGTACATCACCCTGTGGGGGCTGCCCCAGGAGTTCCGCCAGTGGAACCAGCGGGAGAATTTTTACTGCAACACCTTGGTGGACCGCATTGTCTCCGGCTACCCCCGGGAGGAGGAGACCCGCCGCCACCTGGAAAACCTGGTGGGCCAGGAGGACAGCCTGCTGGCTGTGGGCGAGCCCTTTGGCCTGTGGGTCATTGAGAGGAAGGGGGACATCGCCCAGTACATCCCCCAGGGGACCCACCAAATCGACGTGGTGCTGGCAGAGGACATCTCCTATTATAAGCGGCGGAAGGTGCGGGTGCTAAACGGCAGCCACACCAACCTGGTGGCCGCCGGGCTGTGGGAGGGCTGCTCCACGGTGTACGACTGCGTGGGCGCCCCCAAGCTGCGGGCCTTTGTGCTGGACACCCTGGAGCGGGAGATTGTGCCCTTTGTGTCCCAGGATGTGGCGGCCACCCGGGAATTCGCCGCCAGCGTGCTGGACCGCTTTGCCAACCCCTACTTAAACCACCAGCTCACCTCCATTCTGCTCAACTCGGTGTCCAAGTGGAAGGCCCGAGATTTGCCCAGCTTCCAGGACTACTTCCAGCGGGAGGGGAAAATCCCCCGGAACCTCACCAAGGGCCTGGCCTATTTGGTGGAGCTCTACCGCCGGGCCCAGCGGCAGGAGGATGGCTTTGTGGCGGTGCTGCCCGGCCGGGAAATCCCTCTGGTGGACGAGGAGCGGTACCTTACCTACTTCCTGGAGGGGGGCACGGTGGAGAGCTTCTTGGGGGATGAAACCATCTGGGGCGAGGATTTGACCCAGTACCCCGGGCTGCTCCACACTGTAGCGGGGCACATCGCCACCTTGGAAGAAGGCGGCAGCCTGCTATGAGCTTGCGTGTCATCGACCCGCGGGACAATGTGGCCGTCCAGATTGGCGAGGGCGGCGCGGTGCCCTCTGGCCACAAGGTGGCCCGGCGGGCCATCGCCCAGGGGGAGTTTGTCATCAAATACGGGGAAATCATCGGCCGGGCCACCCAGGACATCGCCCCCGGGGAGTGGGTGCACACCCACAACCTCCGCTCCCACCTGGACGAGGGCGCCGAGTATCACTACCAGTTCCAGCCTGTCTCCCTGCCGCCCCGGGAGGGGAGCTTTTGGGGCTACCCGCGGCCCTGGGGGGACGTGGGCATCCGCAACGAGATTTACATTCTGCCCACAGTGGGGTGTGTGAACCCCATCTGCCAGCGGCTGGCCCAGGAAGCCCAGCCCTTGGTGGGCGGCTCTCTGGACGGCATCTTCGCCCTGCCCCACCAGTTTGGCTGCTCCCAGCTGGGGGAGGACGGGGAGAACATCCAAAAGCTGCTGTGCTCCATCGCCCTAAACCCCAACGCCTCCTTTGTGCTGTTTGTGGGGCTGGGCTGCGAGAACAACTCCCTGGAGGGCATCCGGCAGGCCCTCTCCCCCTTCCAGCGGGACAACATGGCTTTCCTCAACTGCCAGGAGGCGGAGGACGAGCTGGCCGCGGGGCTGGAAATCCTGAAGGGCTTCGCGGAAAAGGCCCGGGCTTTGCGGCGGGAGCAGGTCCCCCTGTCCAAGCTGCGCATCGGGTTAAAGTGCGGCGGCTCGGACGGGTACTCCGGCCTGACGGCCAACCCCCTGGTGGGCCAGGTGACGGACTGGGTCATCGCCGCGGGGGGCAGCGCCGTGCTCACCGAGGTGCCGGAGATGTTCGGCGCCGAGCAGCTGCTGATGGACCGCTGCGCCAGCCGGGAAGTCTTCGAGGACTACCGGGGGCTGATTCTCCGCTTTCAAAAGTATTACACCGATTTGGGCTTCCCGGTGTACGAGAACCCCAGCCCGGGCAACAAGGCGGGGGGCATCACCACTTTGGAGGAGAAGTCCCTGGGCTGCGTGAAAAAGGGCGGCAGCGCCCCCATTGTGGAGGTGCTCCCCTACGGCGGGCGGGCCAGCAAGCCGGGCCTAGCTGTGCTGGAAGGCCCCGGCAACGACTTGATTTCCTCCACGGCCCTGGGGGCGGCGGGGTGCCAGCTGGTGCTGTTCACCACCGGCCGGGGCACGCCCTTCTCCACCTTTGTGCCCACGCTGAAAATCGCCTCCAACAGCGGCCTGGCAGGGCGCAAGGGAAGCTGGATTGACTTTGACGCCGCCCCCGGCGACGGGGAGGCCCTGTACCGCCTGGTGCTGGACACGGCCAGCGGGGCCTACCGCTGCAAAAGCGAGGGCTTCCAGGAGATTGCCTTCCACAAGACAGGGGTCACGCTGTGAGGGAGAATCCGAAGCTTCCGCTTGTTTTTCCCCGGTTTTTTTGATACAATGGAATATAATTTTTCACAAAACCAGGGGAAGAAGGGGAAGCGCCTATGCCAGTGGACATGAAAGCGATGATTGCCGGCACCTACCTACAGCTTGTGCAGCACGGGAACGTGGACAAAATCACGGTGAAGGCGCTGATTGACGCCTGCCACATCTCCCGGCAGACGTTCTACTACCACTTCCGGGACATTATGGACGTGCTGGAGTGGTCCATCCAGCGGGAGACGGCCCGGCTGGTGGAGGAGACCCTGCAAGTGGAGGGCATGGGCCAGGCTCTAAAGCTGTTCATCTCCTTTGCGGTGGAGCGGTTCCCCCTGCTGCGCCGGCTGCTGGACTCCCAAAAGCGGGTGCAGCTGGAGGCCATCATGCTGGATGCGGTGGAGCGCTATCTCAGCGAGGTGGCAAAGCAGCGGCCCCGGGACGTGCCCCTGAGCTACGGGGACCGTGAGGTATTGCTGCGCTTTACCGCCTGCGGCCTGGTGGGGGTGCTGCTGGAGTACGGCCGCAAGCCCAACATGGACCAGGATTTGCTGGCCGCCCAGCTGGAGCGCATCCTCTCAGGAGAACTGCTGGGATGGCGTAGCCCGGACCCATAACCGCATAAGAGGTTGACTCCGGTGACGCCAAGGAAAGGCCTCTGCTATGGGTTCATCAATGAGATTGACACCATGGAAAAGGCGGGAGGGGTACCAATCCTGGCTGGAGGAGTTTGCCCGGTTTCTGCAGGAGAAGGAGACCGTCACCGGCGACAAGTGTATGGCGTTGTTGGAAGAGCAAAAAAGGAAATCCCCACCCGCCGGAGGGAAACAGGCGGGTGGGGATTTTTTGCTGCGCCCCTAAATCCCCACAGGGCGCAAGCGGGTTATTATCAAAGGTGGGATACAGTCAGAGGGAACCAGGTTAGGAGCGGGCGTCGTAGCCAGCCTGGTAGATTTCCAGCAGCTGGTCCACTCCCTTCACGCTCAGCTCGTTGAGATAGGCGTCCCAATCGGCCTCGGGGTCGGAGGTGCCGGTGATGAAGGCGGCGGCCATTTCTTCAACGTAGCTTATAACAACACTCTCTG
>FR893819.1:20788-25325 GCA_000435395.1 Firmicutes bacterium CAG:94 | reverse complement strand
CAAAGTAGCCGATTGCTCTTCCTTATATACAAGAGTGGGAACACAGATTTCCATATCGGGATAATAAGGCTCCATTTGTTCCTGCGTATCTACAGACAAGCGGTGCTCCATGTTGGTGTCATAATCGCCGCTTTGTACCTGGGCGTAACGGAGGTCTTTGTAATCGCCCGTGTCGCAACGCAGGCCCAAGCCACGCCAGCAGTAATCCTGTTCATCACCCCAGCCAACACCATCAATGAAAGGAGCGATTTCAGCAGGGTCACCAGTGTTGAAATCAGCTGCATCGGCAGGAACATCATCTTCACCAGGAGTAACATACTTCCAGTTTTCGCCCTCTACGCCAAAGGTCTTGCGGTAGTTGATGTCTTTGTTGTACTGCTCCACGCCCCAGCGGAAAGCTGCGGCAGGGTTTTCACAGGCGGAAGTGATAACAAAAGCCGTGGGAGTAATCTGGCTGTAAGGCATCCAGGTGGCGACACGGCCATTGGGGCCCTCGATGGGCGCCAAAGCTACATAAGGTCCCCACTGAGAAACATCCGCACCGGGCAGGTCGGGGGTACCGCCAGTAAAGCATCCAACGTCCTCAGTAGTACCGTCAGCCGCGCACAGCTGGCGGGCCTGGTCGTAGTTGATGACCAAGCTTTGGTCGTAATACAAGCCTTCCTCGTAAAGCTTGTTCAGCCAGATCATGGCTTCCTTCCAACCGTCCTGCATGTAAGACAGCTTGATCTCATCGCCATCCAGATAGACATAATTGTTATCGGGAGAGGTGTAGACGAAGGGATTGGTCAGCCATCCGCTCATCGCATTGGAGTGCCAACCGCCCTCATAGGTCAGCAGGGGGATTTCGTCAGCCTCGCCGTTCCCATTGGGATCCTCTTCCTTGAAACGGCGGAGCATGTCCTCGAACTCATCCAACGCGGTGGGAGCTTCCATGTTCAGGGCATCCAGCCACTTCTGGTTGACCCACAGCTTGCTGGAGCCTTCGCAGTGGACGCACTTCTCGATGTAGGGAAGGGCGTAAATGTTGCCGTCACTCATCGTAAGGGTCTCGGTGACACCAGGAACATTTTCTTCTATTTTTTGAAATACTTCACCATATTGTTCGATATAGTCATTTAAAGCAACAAAAGCGCCTTGAGCCCCATAGGCCTGCTGCTGTGAGAGACTAATTGCACAACTTAAATAAATATCGGGCATATCACCAGAGGAAAGTGATATGTTGACGCGGTCCGCTAAGCTATCAGAAGGCACCTCTTGCCATTCAATATGAATACCAGTCAATTCTTCATATTCCTTTGTAAAGCTGTTCTCAGCGATGTCAGGGATGGCTGTCTGGGAGGGAAACATAACAGTCAAGGTGATGGGCTCCTCCACAATGGGGAAAGTCCCCTCGGGAGACACGCCGTTTTCATCGTAGGCAACATCCCCAGATGTAGCGGAGGAATTGGAGGTGGAGCTTTCTCCGCTGCCTCCGGTGGAGCTGGTGCCGCCTCCGGACTGAGTGCAGCCTGCCAAAAGCAGTGACGCCAACAGCCCACACAGCAAAGTCTTGAGTGCTCGTTTCATGTTCTTTACTTCCTTTCATACTTTTTATAGTATCAAGCCGGGCGGCCTTTATACGGCGCCCGCCTTGACAGAGCCAAAAACATCAGAACATTTTATCCCTTTACCGAGCCAATCATCACGCCTTTAGGTCAGGGTGTTGGTGAGCAGCTTGCCAAACTCGCTGGAGCTGAAAAAGGTCTTAAAGTGCTCCAGGCCCACCCAGGGGCTGTCCCACATCCCTTTAAACACGCTGTAGTCCCGGAACGCCATCTGCACGCCGGCCATGGGCACATACTTGAAGATGACGATGTACACGATGGGCAGCAGCAGCATGGCGTACAGGTCCCAGTTGTTGACAAAGCACTGGGCAAGGCCCCGCTTGGGAGAGGCGCCTGTCTTACCCCGGACGCTCTTTGCTTTTAACATGTCCTTCCTCCTCACTTTTGTGTAGCTCTGGCAAGGGGAGGCGCCGCCGGAAAACATGAAACGATTCTCTTTCGGCTCTGCCCACCGTGGGGGCAGCTCCCTTCGCTGGTTCCATCATAGACGCTGCCACAGCAAAAATAAACAGACAATCCTACTTTTCAGCGTGTTTTTTGTCTCTTTCGCCAGGAAAATACCCCATACAATTTTGAAAACCGTCATACGATTCCCGCCGGAAGGGAGCGTGCCAGGGGTACGCGGCTTGTTTTTTTCATACCAATCCTTTATACTTACAAGGAAGAAAGCGCAAATTTGCGCCGAATAAACGGCTTCTTCTGTAGGATATGCCGGAAACGCTTTTCAGGCCATACTGATTTGAAAAGCGGGACTGGCCGCTTTTCAGCAGCAGGGTTCCCTGCTGGAAAAACGAAACAAGTGGAGGAATACAGCAATGAAGGGCAAAACAGGATTTTTTAAAACGCTGCGGGGAGGGCTGTTCTTTAAATATTTCCTGTCCTATTTTCTGGTGTTTTCCGTCCCCCTGCTGCTGACGCTGTTTGTGTACAGCTCCTCGGCCAGGATTATCTCCGCCCAAAGCAGCGGCCAGGCCACCAGCCTGCTGGGGCTGCTGCTGTGCTATTTGCTCACCAAGAAAAACTCCAAGCCCTTAAAGCTGATTATCCGCTCTTTGACCACCGTCTACGACCACGGCCGCTTTGACCCGGAGGACGACTTCCAGTTTATCGAAAACGCCGTCAGCGCCTTGGTGGCCTCCAACCTAGCCTACCATGAAAAGGAAAAGGACATTGGCAGCAAAACCGACCGGGAGGTGCTGTGGAGGCTGTTCCTGGGGGAGGGCATCGACACAGCGGCCTTCCAACGGGACTTGGATAACAGTTCCATCCGCCTGGCGGGCACCCAGTTTGTCACGGGGTACCTGCACGTACACGGCCTGGACAACAGCAAGCAAAGCGCCTTTTTCACCAAGAGCTCCCTGTGGGCCCTGCTGAGCCAGCTGTTCCCCGAGGAGGGCAAAAGCGTACACCCCTTGGTGATTGACAAGAGCAACCTGGTGTTCCTGGCTGTGTTTGGCCAGGAGGAAGCCGCCTCCCAGTTCTGCGGGGAGCTTTCCCTGCGGCTGGAGGGGCTGGGCAAGCAGATTGAGAAGGACACCGGCTGGCACCTGGATTTCTTCCTCAGCGAGGCCATGCGTCTGGCGGAAAACGTGCAGGTGGGCTATCAGCAGTGCAAGGACCTGGCGCTGCGGGTGGTGAAGGACAGCGGAAAGTTCGTCTACACCACCCAGGATCTGCCGGCCTTCCAGCAGATTTACCGCTACACCATGGACCAGGAATTGCGCTTAGCCCAGCTGCTGCAATACGGCACCCAGGAGGAACTGCAGGCCTTTTTGGACGAGCTGTTCGAGCAGAACCTGCGCAAGCTGCAGCTCTCCGACGGGATGCAGAAAAGCTTCTTCACGGCGGTGCAGAACAGCGCCTTGCGCAGCCTCTCCCGCTTCCAGCTGGAGAAGGGTGCCATCCACCATGAGACACTGAACTCCCCCCAAGAGCTGCGGGCCTATCTCTCCCAGCTTCAAGAGGCCACCCAGCGCTCGTTGGGCATCCAGGCGCAGCAGGCCCAGGAGGAGAAAAAGCAGGCGGTGCTGGCCTTTATCAAGGAGCACTACGGCGACGCCGATTTGATGATTTACCCCCTGTGCGAGGAGCTGGGCTGCAGCGAGTCCTCGTTAAACCGGTTTATTCACGAGCAGCTGGGGCTCTCCTTCTCTGATTTGCTGGAAAAGGCCCGGATGGAGGCGGCCTGCGCCTTGCTCCAGCGGGGCGGCTTAACCGTAAAGGCCATCGCGGAGCAGACAGGCTACGCCAGCGACGCCTCCTTCCGCCGGGCCTTTAAGCGGGTGATGGGCGTCTCCCCCAGCGACTACCTGCGCGCTCACCGGGCAGAGGGCAGCCCACAGGAAAACCCATAAAAAAAGAAGGGCCGCTGGGCCCTCTTTCTTGTTGCGTCCACTTCCCCATCCCGCCGCGCCGTGCTATAATAGCAGGGAAAAAGCAAGAAACGGGGTGGCTGCCATGAGGCAGGGTAAAACAGCCACCGCCCGGCTGATTCAGCGGGCGCGGGGCTTTCGGTATTCGTTGGTGTGGGAAGGCATCGCCGTGGGGGCGGCGGCCGGGCTGGTGACAGTGCTGTTCCGGCTGCTGCTGTCCCAGGGGGACGCGCTGCGCCAGGCTTTGGGGGATCTACTCACCGGGCGGCCTTGGCTGCTGCCCCTGTGGCTCGTGGCGCTGCTGGTGCTGGCCGCTTTGGTGACGCTGCTGCTGCGGTGGGAGCCCCTTATCAGCGGCTCGGGCATCCCCCAGGTGGAGGGGGAGCTGCAGGGCCATCTCTCCCAGACCTGGTGGCGGGTGCTGCTGGCCAAGTTTGTGGGCGGGCTGCTGACCATTGGGGCGGGGCTCTCCCTGGGGCGGGAGGGGCCCTCCATCCAGCTGGGGGCCATGGCGGGGAAAGGCGTTTCCCGCCTGTGCCGCCGGGACGTGACCGAGGA
>FR893819.1:8229-20778 GCA_000435395.1 Firmicutes bacterium CAG:94 | reverse complement strand
GCCGGGACGTGACCGAGGAGCGGATGCTGCTGACCTGCGGCGCCAGCGCCGGCCTCTCCGCGGCCTTTAACGCGCCCCTGGCGGGGGTGCTGTTCTCCCTGGAGGAGCTGCACAAGGACTTCTCCACCGACGTGCTGCTGTCCACCATGTCCGCCTCCATCACGGCGGATTTC
Organism: Firmicutes bacterium CAG:94; assembly: GCA_000435395.1. Lineage (GTDB taxonomy): Bacteria > Bacillota > Clostridia > Oscillospirales > Acutalibacteraceae > Acutalibacter > Acutalibacter ornithocaccae. The sequence continues at coordinate 20,605 of FR893819.1, read as the reverse complement.
ATCTCCCGCACCCTCTTTGGGCTGGGGCCGGTATTCAGCTTTCCAGAGCTCTCCATGATGCCCCTGGCCCACTACTGGATGGTGCTGCTGCTGGGGGCCCTGCTGGGGCTGGTGGGGGTGTTTTACAACTTCTGCGTGGCCAAGGCCCAGGATTTGTACGCCAAAATCCCCTGGGCCTACGTGCGTGCGGTCCTCCCCTTTTTGCTGGCGGGGGTGCTGCTGGTGGTGTACCCGGCGGTGCTGGGCGGCGGCCACAACTTGGTGGAGGCCGTCTCCCAGGACCAGGCGCTTCAAGGGCTGCTGGTGCTGTTCGCGGTGAAGTTCCTCTTCTCCATGGCCAGCTTTGGTGCCGGGGTGCCCGGCGGCATCTTCCTGCCCCTGCTGGTGCTGGGGGCCGTGGTGGGCAGCTCCTTCAGCCAGGGCGCCCATCTGCTGGGCCTGGACACCGCCACGGGGAACTTCGTCATTTTGGGCATGGCGGGGCTGTTCGCGGCCATTGTGCGGGCGCCGGTGACGGGCATTGTGCTCATCAGCGAGATGACCGGCAGCTTCTCCCACCTGCTGACGCTGTCTCTCGTCTCCTTGGCGGCCTATGTGGTGGCGGATTTGCTCCACGCCCCGCCGGTGTACGACATGCTCCTGGCCCGGCTGCTGAAAAAGGGAAAGGCCTCCCCCGCCCCCTCCGGGGAAAAGCTGCTGCTGGAATCCCCGGTGAGCGTGGGCGCCCCTGCCTGCGGCAAGGCCATTCAGGAGCTGGCCTGGCCTGGACGCTCTTTGGTGGTGTCCATCAAGCGCCACGGGGAGGAGCTTCTCCCCCACGGCGGCACGGTGCTGGAGGCCGGCGACGTGGTGGTGCTGCTGTGCGACCAGCAGGAGCTGCCCCAAGTCCACGCGGCCCTGGAGCACCAGTGCAAAGGCAACTAAAGCAAGACGCAAAAAGCCCCCGGAACACAGCGCGCAGCCGCTTCCGGGGGCTTTTCAGTTTGTTATAGGAATCGGAAAAAGAAGAAATACAGCACCAGGGCAAAGACCAGCACCACCAGCAAAACCGCCGGGACAAACACGATCAGGGCGGCCAGGACCATGGCTAGGCGGTCCTTTTTTTCCAGGGGGGTCTTTTCAATGTCCTTTTCGAAGCGTTCCTCCGCCTCTTTGACATGGAGCACCCGGTTGAGCTTTTTTCGGAAAAACATGGCCTCAGTCCTTCTGCTTTAGGGGGAAGTGGCAGGCCACATAGTGGTGGTTGCCCATATCCCGCCATTCGGGAACCTCGTTCTTGCACTTTTCCTGGCAATAACGGCAGCGGGTGTGGAACTTGCAGCCGCTGGGCGGATTCACCGGGCTGGGGATGTCACCCTCCAGCAGGATGCGCTCCCGGCCGCCGTTGTCCTCCTCGGTGGTGGGGATGGCGGAGAGCAGCGCCTCGGTGTAGGGGTGGTAGGTGTGCTTGAACAGCTCCTCAGACTCGGAGAGCTCCACCATGTTGCCCAGGTACATCACGCAGATGCGGTCGCTGATGTACTTCACCACGCTGAGGTCGTGGGTGATGAACAGGTAAGTCAGGCCCGCCTTTTCACGCAGCTCGGAGAGCAGGTTCAAAATCTGGGACTGGATGGACACGTCCAGGGCGGAAACGGCCTCGTCGCACACCACGAACTTGGGGCTGAGGGCCAGGCTGCGGGCAATGCCGATGCGCTGGCGCTGGCCGCCGGAGAACTGGTGGGGATAGCGGTTGAACATATAGCTGGCCAGGCCGCAGTCCTCCATCACCTTCATGATGTACTCCTTCATGGCGGGGTCGCCCCGCTTGAAGATGCCGTGGGAGGTAAGACCCTCGCCGATAATCTGTCCCACGGTAATGCGGGGGTTCAGGGAGGAATAGGGGTCCTGGAAAATCAGCTGCAAATCTTTGCGCAGCACGCGCATCTCCTCGTAGGAGAGCTTCTTCAAATCGATGGCCTTGCCATCTTTATAGTAGAGGATGTCGCCGTGGCTCTGGGGGTACAGCTGCAAAATGGTGCGGCCCAGCGTGGACTTGCCGCAGCCGGACTCGCCCACCAGGCCCAAAGTCTCCCCTTCGAAAATATCCAGGGAGATGCCGTCGTTGGCGCGGACATAGCGCTGCTTTTCCCGCAGCTTCGTCTTCTTCACGGGGAAGTACTGCTTCACGTCCCGCAGGCGCAGCAGCACCTTCTTCCCGTCCACCACTGGCTGGGCGCTGTCCTGGCTTTCCGCCTCGATGGTGTTCAGCTCCTTGTTCTCATTCTCCATGTTCTTTTCTCACCGCCTTTTCCGGATAAAAGCAACGTACCACATGGCCGGGCTCCACCTCGTGAAGGGTGGGCTCCGCCTCCTGGCACTTTTGGGTGCAGTATTTGCACCGGGGGGCAAACTTGCAGCCCTGGGGCAGATACAGCGGGTTGGGCACCGAGCCGGGGATGGCGTCCAGCTTCTCGCCCTTGGGGGTGTTCAGCTGGGGGATGGAAGTCATCAGCCCCTCGGTGTAGGGATGGGAATAGGTGCCGTCGTGGAAGATGGTACGGGCCGGAGCCTTTTCCACAATCTGCCCACAGTACATCACGGCCACCTCGTCGGCCATCTCGTGGATGACGCCCAGGTCGTGGGTGATGAACAGGATAGAGGTGCCCATCTCCCGCTTCAGGTCGTTCATCAGCTTAAGAATCTGGGCCTGGATGGTCACGTCCAGGGCGGTGGTGGGCTCGTCGGCGATGAGCAGCTTGGGCTTGCAGGCCAAAGCCATGGCAATCATCACGCGCTGGCGCATGCCGCCGGAAAGCTGGAACGGGTACTGCTTGGCCACCCGCTCGGGGTTGGGGATCTTCACATCGGCCAGCAGGCCAACGGCCTTTGCCCGGGCCTCTTTCTTGCTCATGTTCTGGTGGATTTGCAGTGTCTCGCCAATCTGGCGCTCCACGGTGAACACCGGGTTTAAGGAGGTCATGGGCTCCTGGAAGATGACGGAAATCTCGTTGCCGCGGATGTGGTACATCTCCTTCTCGGTGCAGTTGCGGATGTCCTTGCCGTCAAAGGTGATTTCGCCGCTCTCGATATAGCCGTTGCCGTCCAGCAGCTTGATGATGCTCATGGCGGAAACGCTCTTGCCAGAGCCGGACTCGCCCACAATGCCCAGAGTCTTGCCGGCGTCCAGGGAATAGGTCACGTCGTTTACAGCCTTGACGATGCCCTTTTTCGTTTTGAAATAGGTGTGAAGGTTCTTCACTTCCAGCAAACTCACAGGGCTCACCTCTCTTTCGATTTGGGGTCGATGGCGTCACGCAAGCCATCGCCCACGCAGTTGATGCTGATGGTGCAGATGCCCAGCGCCAAGGACGGGAACACCCACCGCCACCAATAGTTCTCGATAACCTGGCCGTTCTGGGCGCCGTTGAGCATGTTGCCCCATGTGGCGTTGGGCTCGCTGACACCGAAGCCGATGAAGGACAGGGAGGATTCCGTCAGCATGCAGGTGGCGAAATCCAAGGTGGCGTTGACGATAATCACCGTGATGATGTTGGGCAGGATGTGGCGGAAGATGATGCCGAACTCCTTGACGCCCAAAGCCTTGGCCGCGGTGACGAACTCCTGCTCGCGCTCGGCCAGCACGCTGCCGCGCACCAGGCGGGCGATGCCGGGCCAGGAGAGGAAGCCCAAGATGAACATAATCAAGATGATACGCTGCAGCTCGGAAATACTGTTGCCCAAAATACTGGACAGGATAATACAGAAGGGAAGGAAGGGGATGGAGGAGACAATCTCGGTCAAGCGCATCAGCAGGTTGTCCAGCTTGCCGCCCTTGTAGCCAGAGACGCCGCCCACAATCACACCGATGAAGGTGGAGATGATAACAGCGATAGCGCCCACGGTCATGGTCATGCGGCCGCCCACAATCAAACGGCGGAACACGTCGCGGCCAAAGCCGTCGGTGCCCATCAGGTAGCCATCCAGGCCCCAGCCCTTCACCTGGCCATCCTCTGTGATGGCGTAGCTGCTGTAGTAGCCGGAGGACACGGAAGCCACGGTGCCGTTAAAGTTGGGGACCTTGGTCTGGCCGAAGTTGTTGTCGCCCCAGGTGACCACGGAGCCATCATCCAAAATAACGGTGTAATGATAGCGGCCCGCGGAAATGGCGGTGACATGGCCCTGGATTTCCTCAGGGAGGTTCAAGGTGCCCTTGACATTGTTGCCCCACACGTGGACCTGGCCGTCGTTGGTCAGGGCGGCGGCGCTTTCGTCGGTGAGGGCGATGTCCACCACGTTGCCCTGGATCTCCTCGGGGATGTTGGTGAACACAGAGGTGGTGGTGGAAAGGGGCACCACTTCCCCATCGTTGGTTAGCGCCATAACGATGTTGGTGTTGTCGTCAAACTTGGCGATGTTGCCCTGCACCTCGCTGGGGACGCTGACGTTGAGCAGGTAGGCGCTGCCCCAGTTGTAGAGGCGGCCGCTCTCCGTCAGGGCCAGGGAAATCTGGTAGCCGGCGGAAATCTGCTTGATGGGCTGGGGAGAAGCCTGAAGCTCCACGGGCAGGATATTCAAGCCCATGCGGTCGTTGCCCCAGGTGAACAGCTGGCCTTCCTCGTTGACAGCCAGGACGTGGTCCAGGCCGGCGGAGATTTGGGTCAGCTTGCCCATCTCCGAGGAGGAGGGGATGTTCTTTAGCTTTTCCGTGGGGAAGGTGCCCCACTCGTACACGTTGCCGTCCTTATCAATGCCCACGGAGAAGGTGCTGCCAGAGGACACCATCTGGGCGTTGCCCTGGAGCTGGGAAGGGACGCTGAGCATCCCGAAGCCAGGGGCCACGTTGGACTGGGTCACGTCCTGGTAAGAGAGCTGGATGGGATAGAAGAAGGGCAGGATGATACAGCACAGGAAAATAATCAAAAACAGGATGAGGCCCGTCATGGCCACCTTATCATGCACAAAGCTCTGCAGCACCATGCGGGCAGGGCTTTGCATCAATTCCTCTTCTTCCTGGGGAAGGCCGCCTAGCACCATGCGCTGGGCAGCGGCGGCAGCGGTGGACTTCCGCTTGCCAAATAAACCTTTCTTTGCCATTGGGTGACCTCCTCTCAGTTTTCTAGCCGGACGCGCGGGTCCACGATGGTGTAGGCGATGTCCATGATGACGTTGCCCGCCAGGGACAGCACCACGTAGAACATCTGCATGGTCAGCACCACGGAGAAGTCACGCTGCATCAGGCCGTTGATAAGGGTCTGGCCAAGGCCGGGCCACAGGAACACGTTCTCGATGACGATGGAGCCGCCGAACAGGGAAACCACCCAGGCGGTGGCGATGGTGACCACGGGAATCAAGGCGTTGCGGAAGGCGTGGACATAGATGACCACCTTTTCCCGCAGGCCCTTGGACCGGGCGGTCTTGATGTAGTCCATGCGCAGCACGTCAATCATGGCGGCGCGGACATACCGGGTGATGCTGCCAATGCCCGAGATGGACATGACGATAACAGGCAGCGCCATGTGCCACAAGGTATCCAGGGCCATTTGGAAGCTGTTGCCCTCAAAGCCCGCTGTGCGCACGCCGCTGATGGGGAAGATGGGAATCTTCACCGCGAAGGCGAAAATGGCCAGCAAGGCGATGATAAAGCTGGGAAGGCTGTAGCCCACAATGGTGACCACCTGCACCGCCTTGTCAAACACGGTGTTGCGGCGCACGGCGGTGGCGATGCCCAGCGGCACCGCGATGAGGAAGGTGACCAGCATGGACACCAGGTTGAGCATCACGGTGTTGAGCATGGGCGTGCCGATCATGTTGATAACGTCGGTCTTATACTGGGTGGAGTAGCCGAAGTTGCCGGTGAGCATGTTGCCAATCCAGCGGAAATACTGCACCACCAAGGGGCCGTTTAAACCCAACTCTTCCCTGGTCTGGTCGTACAGCTGCTGGTACGCATCGGGCTTCATGCTGGTTTTCACGTCGCCCAGCATCATGGTGACAGGGTCGCCGGGCATCAATTTATAGATAAAGAACATCAAGATGGAAATTATGAAGAAAACGAAGATGATATAGATAAATCTCTTCAGCAGATATCTGCCTTTTCCCACTTGTATCCCCCCATTTCAAAAATTAGGTTTGTTTAGAAAGAACCGGCGAACCCCCAGACGGGGCCCGCCGGACTCTCAAAAGCTCATCATTTTGAAACCCACAGGTTAAAAATTACTCGGTGACCCAAGCATCCAGAACAGCGTTCTGCCAGCCCCAAGTAGCGTTGTTATCCCAACCCTGCACGCGGGTGGAGATGAAATCGTAGTACTGGTCGGAGTACAGGGGGACATCGGGCAGCTTCTCGTTCCAAACCTTGATGAAGTTCTGCCAAGCGGACAGCCAGCCATCGTGGTCCTCATAGGGGATGCTCTTCAGAGCGGTAGCGGCATCGCTGAGCTCCTGGTCGTCAATCCAGTTGGTGTTGTAGCTGCCCATCCAGGCGGGGTCGCTGGAGAAGTAGTACCAGGGGGAGTTGGCGGTAGCAAAGCCAGTGGCCAGGTTGTACATGTTGTACTGGGTATCACCGGCATGCTCCAGGCCAGACAGCAGGGTAGCAAAGTCGGTGGTGGTGGCGTTCAGCTGCATGCCAGCGGCTTCCATGGTCTCAGGCAGCATGGTGGCCAGCAGCTCGGAAACGGGGTTGCCCTCGGAGTTGCACCACTCGATAACCAGGGGCTTCAGCTCGCCGTCCACGTCCTTGTAGCGGACGCCGGAGCCGGAGTAGGGAGTGCCGTCGGCATTGAGGGTCCAGCCATCCTCTTCCAGCAGAGCGATAGCGGCTTCCACGTTCATGTCGTAGGTGTTCAGGTTCTCGTTAATCCAGTCAGCGGACTCCTGATACTCCCACTGGGCCAGGCCGTAGAAGGAATGCACCACGGAGCCGTAGCCGCCGGTGTACTGACGGGCGAACTCGCCGCGGTCCAGGCAGTAAGCGATAGCCTGGCGGACCTTCTCAGAATCGGTGGGGAACACGCTGCAGTCGAACTGAATCTTACCATAGCCGTTACGCATGTAGGAAACCTGGTTGGCAGCGCCCTCTTCCACCAGGTCCAGGCCGGCGTTGATGGTGTCGCCGCCGCTGGAGCTGTACAGCAGGTCAACGGTGCCGGCTTCCAGCTCGTTCATCATGGTATCGGAGGAAACAGTCTTGATAATCAGGGTCTCGATAACAGGTTTCACACCGCGGTAGTCACCCATGTAGTTGGGGTTGACCTTCAGGGTAGCCTGCTGGCTGGCCTGGTCGAAGCTGTCGAACAGGTAGGGGCCGCAGGTAACCTGGGGATTGTAGCGGTAGCCAGTCTCGGTGTTGTTGATGGTCTCGCTCAGCAGCTCGGTGGTGAACTCGCCGGTGATCTGGGCGCCGTTCTCGGTATCCACCACATCGCAGTCAGGGGCGATGACATGGAGGGGACGGGGACGGACGCTGGCGTAGGTGATGTCGTAGTGGTAGGGCAGCTCCTCAGCCTTCACGGTGAGGGAGTAGGTCATGTCATCCACCAGATGCACACCAGCGAAGGTGTCGGCGGTGCCGGCGAACCACTCGTCATAGCCCACATAGGAGTAGCCAACGTTGGAGGGGTACTGGTCCACGCCAGCCATCTCGTCGCTGCTCTCCAGCAGCACGGCGAAGACGTAGTCCTTGGCGGTGATGGGGGTGCCATCGCTCCAGACCAGGCCGTCCTTAATGGTGACGGTGAAGGTCTTGGTGCCGTCCTCGTTCTCAGTCTCCTCGTGAGAGGCCACGACGGTGTCGTTGTACTGGAACTCGCCTTCCTTGGTGTAGACAACAGCCTGGGCGCCGCCGTGGAGCAGGTCGTACAGGTTGTAGTTGGTCTCGGCGGAAGAATAGTTGGTGTCGTAGAACTCGTTCTCCAGCTGGGTGATGGAGCCGATGACCATCTGGCCGGTAGGCTCAGTGGGCTTTTCGCCGGTCTGGCCAGCTTCGGCATCAGAGCTCGTGGAGCTCTGAGACTCAGAGGTCACCTCTGAGGAGGAACCCTGGTCGTTGTTGGTAACAGGCTGCTGTCCGCAGGCGGCCACCGACAAAGCCAGGAGCCCTGCCAGCAGCAGGGACGCAATCTTCTTGGTTTTCATCGCTGTTTTCCTTCTTTCCTCACGTTTGTGATTATTTGGTCTTGGCAGAACAAGAAAGCCCACACCTTCTTGCAGGATAGGACCGTCCTTCCTTCCAGGACACATATGCGAAAGCCTGTTTATTGTAGCAAATATCCGATAAAAGGTCAAGTGGTTTTGCAATATTGCTCGAAGAAAAATGCAAACAGGGGTATTTTGGCTTACTCTGCCATCAGGGTTTCCATCTCGCCGATGAGGCTTTCAAACAGCTGCAGGGCGTCCCGCACCGGGGCAGGGGTGCTCATGTCCACGCCAGCGCCTTTCAGCAAGGACACGGGGTCGGTGGAGCAGCCGCCGGAGAGGAAGCCCAGGTAATCCTGCACCGCGGGGGCGCCCTCTTTTAGGATGCGCTGGGACAGGGCGATTGCCGCGGAAAAGCCGGTGGCGTACTGATACACATAGAAGTTCATATAGAAGTGGGGGATGCGGGCCCACTCCAAGGCTATCTCTGGGTCAAGGACAACATCCTCGCCGTAGTACTCGCGGTTCAGGTCGCCGTACTTCTGGCACAGGCTCTCGGCGGTGAGGGGCATGCCCTGCTGCACCTGCTGGCTGCACCACAGCTCGAACTCGGCGAACATGGTCTGGCGGTAGAGGGTGGTGCGGAACTGCTCCAGGAAGTAGTTGATAAGGTAGGCGCGCTCCTTCTTGCCGGTGGTCTTGCCCAGCAAGTGCTGCATCAGCAGGGACTCGTTGCAGGTGGAGGCCACCTCCGCCACGAAGATGACATAGTCAAAGTAGGTGATGGACTGGTTCTTGGCGGAGAGGTAGGAGTGGAGGGCGTGGCCCATCTCGTGGACCAAGGTGAACACGTCGTTTAAGGTGTCGGTGTAGTTTAAGAGCACAAAGGGGTGGCAGCTGTACTGGCCGGAGGAGTAGGCCCCGGAGCGCTTGCCCTGGTTTTCGTAGACGTCAATCCAGCGGTTTTCAAAGCCCTCTTTCAGCATGGCGAGGTAGTCCTCCCCCAGAGGGGCCAAAGCATCCAGGGCCATCTCCTTGGCCTTTTCAAAGGGGATTGTCTCGTCCTGGTCCGGCACCATGGGGGCGTAGATGTCGTAGTAGTGGAGCTCGTCCACGCCCAGCAGCTTCTTGCGCAGGCGCATATAGCGGTGCATCACCGGGAAGCTCTCCCGCACGGCGGCGATGAGGTTGTGGTAGATTTCCACGGACACCTCGGTCTTGTCCAAGGCGGCGGCCAAGGCGGAGGGGTACTTGCGGGCGTCGGCGAAGAACTGCAGCTGCTTCATCTGGCCGTCCAAAGCGGCGGCGAAGGTGTTCTTAAAGCTGTCGAAGCCCTTGTAGTAGCTCTCGAAGGCGGACTTGCGCAGCACCCTGTCGCTGCCCTGCATCATGGGGATGAAGGTGCCGTGGGTGACGGGATGCTTGCGGCCGTCCTTGTCCACGGCGTCGGCGAAGGTCAAGTCGGCGTCGTGGAGGTTCTTGTAGATGTCGCTGGGGGACTGGCTCACCTTCCCGGCGGAGGCCAGCAGCGCCTCCTCCTTGGGGGAGAGGGTGTGCTCCTTCTGCCGGCGGATGCGGGTGAGGGCCAGGCGGTAGTGCTCCAGGCCGGGCTCCTCCTGGTAGAAGCGCTCCATGGTCTCGTCGCTGATGTCCAGGATTTCCGGGGTGGCGAAGGCCGTGGCCTCGTCCGCCTGGATAAGCAGGTTCATCATCTGGCCGCTCATCTTCTGGGCCTTGGAATCCCGGGTATCCTGGTCCCGCAGGTACATGGCGTAGCTGGCAAAGGGCTCGCCCACGCGGGTGAACTCATCCTCCAGCTGGAGGAATTTCAGCAGCCCCTGGGCGCTCTGGCCCAAGGTGCCCTGGCAGGCCCGCAGGCCGTCGATGGCCGCCTGGACTTTGGGGATGTCCGCCTCCCAGGCCTCATCGCTGGGGTACAAATCGGTGGTAGCCCAAGTGTACTGGGGGTCCAGCTCACTGCGGGCGGGGATTTTCTGTTCGCTCATAGAAAAGTACTCTCCTTTCTTCCATACAGCAATCATACTACAGTTGGCACTATTGCACAGTATAGCACAGCCGGGGCCCCAGGGGAAGCCCTAGGAGAAATTTTCCGCACAGGAAAAAAGGGCCCCCGCGAAACCGCGGCAGCCCTTTTGGGACCAGTATCGTATCACACTAGTATCCCCAGTATTATTTATTTGTATAGAATACCAGCCTTTTTCTCGTTTTTTAGCCGGTAATCAAAGGCCAGGGCTCGAAACAGCGCTCCCGCAGCTCCTCCATGGCCCGCTGGGGGTCTGTCTCCCCGCTGAGCCACAAGGTGTAGCGGTACTCCCCAAAGCCGGAGAGGTCCATTTTGAAGTTGGTCTCCCAAGTGTTGTTCATCACCCAGGAGTACACCGGGCGGCGGTTGTTCTCCTCCCGGTTGTCGCACAGGCGGATGGGATGGTGGGCCATCTCCCCAAAGTAGAACAGGGGCACATCGTACGAGGCGATAAGGGCGCTGCCCTGGGGGCACACGTACGCCAGGCCGTCGTCGGACATGGAGTACTCCATGCAGGTGCCGGGCCGCTGGTGTTGTAATAGCGGAGGATGTCCCCCTTCTCCGCGGCGGTCCGGCCCAGCAGCTGGGAGGCGGCCTCGTGGGCCTTGGAGGCGTAGCTGCTCTTGCGGGCGTCCAGGTTGAGCACCATGGTGTCGTAGGGGTTGGTGATGGTGGAGGAGTGGCCCCAGGTGTGCTCGGCGTAAAGCAGCAGGTTGTCCTCGGCGGCGCGGCAGAGGGCCGGGCTCTTCTCCCCCAGCTGGGGCTCCAATCGGCGGGCCAGTGCGTAGCGGCGCTGGGCCTCCCGGCGGCGGTGGAGCACCTGGCTGTCCACCAGGTCGCAGAAGTTGAGATAGGTGGCGGAAAAGCCCACCCGGCCGGCCTTCATGTGCTCAAAGAGGGCCTGGGCCTCTTGGGGCGTGGCCTCCTCCAGGAATTTCTCCACGCAGAACCAGGTCTCGCAGTTCCAGCGGAAGTTCTGGTTCTCCGGGTGGGAGAGCAGCTCCAGCACGGTGTGGATGTAGTTCACCTGGCCCTGGAGCAGGACTTGACCCAGGACAGGGTCTTCGGCATTTTGACGGTGCGTTCTTTGGGGGACTTCTTCGTGCCGGAGAAGGTGGCCCAGGCCCGGCAGGCCATCCAAAAGGGAAAGCGGGTGCTGGTCTACGGCGTGGGGGCCACCCTCCTTGCGCCGGGGGATGTGCTGGTGTACGCGGACATCACCCGGTGGGAATTGCAGCTGCGGTTCCGCCGGGGGGCGGACAACTGGCGAACCGCCCGGAAAAACCTGCCCAAGCTCAGCAAGGTGAAGCGGGGCTACTTCGCGGAGTGGCGCTGGGGGGACAAGGTGAAAAAAGCCTGCCTGTCCCGGATGGACTTCTACCTGGACACCACCACCCAGGGCAGCCCTGCCCTGGTGGCGGGGGCGGACTACCGGTCCGCTTTGGTGGAGCTGGCCCACCGGCCCTTCCGCATGGCGCCTTACTACGACCCCGGCGTGTGGGGGGGCGACTGGATGAAGAACACCTTTCAGCTGCCGGAAAACGGCAGCAACTACGCCTGGAGCTTCGACGGCGTCCCCGAGGAAAACAGCCTGCTGCTGGGCTTTGGCCCGGTGGTGGTGGAGACCCCCGCGGTGAACCTGGTGTTCTCCCAGCCCAGGGCGCTGCTGGGGGAGCGGGTCCACGCCCGCTTTGGCACGGAGTTCCCCATCCGCTTTGACATGCTGGACACCATCCACGGGCAGAACCTGTCTTTGCAGGTGCACCCGTTGACGGAGTACATCCAAGAGGCCTTTAACATGCGCTACACCCAGGACGAGAGCTACTACATCCTGGACACAGAGAGCGAGGAGGCCGCCGTGTGGCTGGGACTGAGAACCGGCATCGACCCCGCCGCCATGGAGCGGGATTTGCGCCTGGCCCAGGAGGGGGTGGCGCCTTTCGACGCCGCCCGGTACGTCAACCGCTTCCCGGTGAAGAAGCACGACCACGTGCTCATCCCCGGCGGGACGGTCCACGGCTCTGGGGCGGGCACCATGGTGCTGGAGATAAGCGCCACGCCCTACATCTTCACCTTTAAGCTGTGGGACTGGGGCCGGGTGGATTTGGACGGCAAGCCCCGGCCCATCCACCTGGACCACGGCGTGAAAAACATCCAGTGGGACAGGGACACCGCCTTCTGCCAGGAGTACCTGCTCCACCAGGAGGAAGTGGT
>FR893819.1:6113-8120 GCA_000435395.1 Firmicutes bacterium CAG:94 | reverse complement strand
CGCCTCGGCGCTGGAGGTGCCCCGGGACGGCAGCGTCCACGTGCTGAACCTGGTGGAGGGCGAGGAGGCCCGCATCACCAGCCCCACGGGGAACTTCCAGCCCTTTACCGTCCACTACGCCCAGACTTTCATCCTGCCGGAGGGGGCCGGGGACTACCGGGTGGGATCCCCCCAGGGCGCGCCCATCCGCGTAATTCTGGCCCGGGTGCGGGGATGAACCATCCTTCCGCGGGCCGCGCCGCAATTTGGGATTGACAGCCTATCCAAAAAGTATGTAAAATAAAGGGGAACTTTGGTCCGCACATCATTTTAAGAAGGAGGCAGACACGCGCTGCGTGCCAACTACGACTATGAAATACGATTTTACCAGCATCATCGACCGGCACGGGAAAGACGCCATCGCCGTGGACGGGCTTGTCCCCGGCGGGCACGGCCCCCAGCCCCCCAAAGAGGGTTTTGACATCATCCCCATGTGGGTGGCGGACATGAACTTCCCCACGGTGCCCACCATCACCCAGGCCATTGCCCAGCGCATCCAGCATCCTTTCTTCGGCTACTTTGCCACCAGCGACGATTACTACAACGCCATCATCCACTGGCAGGAGCAGCGCAACGGCGTCACCGGCCTGACCAAGGAGTGCATCGGCTATGAAAACGGCGTGCTGGGCGGCGTTATCAGCGCCCTGAACGTGCTGTGCTCCAAAGGCGACAACGTGCTGCTCCACTCCCCCACCTACATCGGCTTTACCGGCTGCCTGACCAACAACGGCTACCACATTGTCCACAGCCCCCTGGTCAAGGACGAGGCGGGCATCTACCGCATGGACTTCGCGGACATGGAGAAGAAGATCGTGGAGAACAACATCCACGCCACGGTGTTCTGCTCCCCCCACAACCCCTGCGGCCGTGTGTGGGAGCGCTGGGAGCTGGAAAAGGCCATGGAGCTGTTTCAAAAGCACGACGTCATGGTCATCTGCGACGAGATTTGGTCCGACATCATTCTGGAGGGCCACAAGCACATCCCCATGCAGTCCATCTCTGAGGACGCCCGCCAGCGCACCGTGGCCCTGTACGCCCCCTCTAAGACCTTCAACCTGGCGGGGCTTATCGGCAGCTACCACATCATCTACAACAAGGCCCTGCGGGACAGGGTGGACAAGGAGAGCTCCCTCTCCCACTACAACTCCATGAACGTGCTGTCCATGCACGCCCTGGTTGGCGCCTACACCCAGGAGGGCAGCGACTGGGTGGACGAGCTGCGCCAGACCATCACCGGCAACGTGGACTACGCCTGCGGCTTTATCGCCCAGCACTTCCCCGGCGTGAAGGTGCAGAAGCCCCAGGGCACCTACATGCTGTTCCTGGACTGCACCGAGTGGTGCGAAGCCCACGGCAAGACCATCGACCAGGTACAGCAGGCCGGCTGGGACGTGGGCGTGGCCTGGCAGGACGGCCGAGCTTTTCACGGGCCCTGCCACATCCGCATGAACCTGGCCCTGCCCCTCTCCCGGGTGCAGGAGGCCTTTGACCGGCTGCAAAAGTACGTGTTCGTGGACTGAGCGAATCTACCCTAACAAAAAAGAGCCAAGCCTTCCCATTGCGGGGAGCCTTGGCTCTTCTTGTTTTTATCGGATTTAGAAGGAGACTTGGAGCTCCTGGCCGTTTTCCACGGTGACCACCTGCTCCTGGTCCCCCAGCACCACGCGGTAGGTCTGGCTCTGGGGCATGCCGGGGTAGGAGCCCTGGCGGGCGCCGATGGTCAACACCCGGGCGCTGTCGTCCCAGGTGAGGGGCGTCTCGGTGTAGGCGCCCTGCTCATAGCGGTAGGAATCGCCCTCGTCGTCGTAGAGGGTGAAGCTGCCGTCCTGGCCGGGGTACACCCGCAAGGTCAAAGCGGGATGGGGCTCCGCGCCGGGGTACTGGGAGGCAGGGCCCAAAGGCAGAATGGTGCCCGCCTTGACGAACAAGGGCAGCTTGTCCAGGGGGGCGTCGGCCTCCACAGTGCGG
>FR893819.1:0-6046 GCA_000435395.1 Firmicutes bacterium CAG:94 | reverse complement strand
AGCCGCAGCCCGCGGGCAGGTAGACGGTGCGGGTTTTGGCTACGCCCTCCAGGGGCTGGGAGTCCACGTCGTAGTACATGGGCCGGGTGACAGGGCACACCAGCAGGCCCGGGCCAAAGAGGAACTGGCTGTCCTCCTGCAGGCAGGCGGGGTCGTTGGGGAAGGCCAGGCCCAAGGGCGTTAAGAAGGTGCCGCTGTGGAGGGTCACATTCCCGGCCAAGGAGTAGATGTAGGGCACCAGCGAGGCCCGCAGCCGGATGAACTTGGCGATGGCGTCGTAGAAGGGCGTGCCCTCCTCCCCAAAGCGCCAAATCTCCCGGGGGGCATCTGTGCCGTGGGAGCGCATCATGGGCATAAAGGTGCCCAGCTCCAGCCAGCGGGTGTACAGCTCCCGGTAGCCCAAATCCTCGCCGCGCTGGGGATAGTCGCCGCAGCGGAACCAATCCTGGCCCGGGGCCACAAAGAACCCGCCGATGTCAAAGGTCCAGTAGGGCTCGCCAGAGGCGGAGAAATTCAGCCCCTCGGGGACCTGGCGGCGCAGGGTCTCCCAGCTGGAGCCGATGTCCCCGGACCAGGTGATGGTGGCGTAGCGGTGCTGGCCGGCGAAGGAGGAGCGGGTCAGGTTGACCACGCGCTTCTCCCCGGTGGCGGCGCGCTGGCCCTCGTAAATGCCACGGGAGTGGTGGAAGGAATAGGCGGTCCACTCGCCGCCGTCCAGGTATTTCTTGGCGGCCTGGGTGTTAATCATGGCCCGCTCATGGGGCTCGGGGCGCAGGGGGTAGCCAATCCAGTCGGCCTCGAAGGGCTCGGTGCAATCGCACCACCAGGCGTCCACGCCGTGCTGGAAGATGCCCTCCTTGGCCTGCTTCCAGTAGAGGTCCCGGGCCTTTTTGGAGAAAGCGTTATAGGTGGAGCGGTTGCCCAGCATGTGGCCCTCCTCCAGCATCTCCCGCTGGTTATCGCCCATACCGTTCATGTTGGGCCAGATGGACACCATCAGCGGCGCGCCCAGCTGGTGGAGCCTCTCCATCATGGCGTCGGGGTCGGGATAGCGGGCGGGGTCAAAGGACTTCTGCCCCCACTTGCCCGGCTCCCAAGACTGCCAGTCCTGGATGATGAAGCTGAGGGGGATGTCCCGCCGGCGGTACTCCTCCACCGTGCCGATGAGCTCTTGGGCGGATTTGTAGTACTCCTTGGACTGGCCGTAGCCATAGGCCCACTTGGGCAGCAGCGGCGCTGTGCCGGTGAGCTTGCGGTAGGCGGCCAGCACCCCGGCGTACTCCGGGGCGGCCAGGAAGTAGTAGTCCAGCTCGTCCACAATGTCCATCCACACGTACGAGCCGTAGCCATCGTCCTGGAAGGTCATCAAAGAGCGGCAGTCGAACAGGAAGCCGTAGCCCTTGGTGGACACAAAGCTGGGCACGCAGGCCTTCATGTTCTGCTGGTAGAGCTGGCGGCTCTTGCCCCGGAGGTTGCCGTAGCCCTCCTCGTGGGAGCCGAAGCCGTAGAGGCCCTCGTCCCCAAAGACGAACTCCACCTTGGCGTGGTAGGCCATGCGGTCCTCCACTGTCTCATAGTCGCCGCCGGTGATTTTCACCCCGTCGGCGGTGTGGCGCTCCACCAGCTCCCCGTCCTGGGAGAAGATGTTGCGGGTCACCTGGGTTTCCACCAGGTGGCGGCCGCCTGTGCGGGGCTCCCGCACCAGGACTTCCCCGGTGGGGGCCAGGTAGGTCAAGGTGCCGGTGGCCAAATCCACCCGGATGGAGCAGGCCTTCAGCTTTAGGGTGACGGCGCCCGCCTCCTCCACCACCTGATAGCAGGGGCAGGGGGATTTGTCCAGCACCACGGGGGTGTGGTTCTCTGTCTCGGGCTGGGGCAAAAAGTAGTCACGCCCGGTCTGGGTGACGCGAACGGCGTTCTCGTTTACCGGGTACAGCCGCAGCAGGCCCTGGGGCCCCTGCAAGACCAGCGCCGGGTCTTTTTGGATGACTTGATACATAGGGTACAGCTCCTCTCTGTTGACAGGCCCGCGCCTGCCGTGTACAATAGCTACTATAGCGCTTTTTCCGCGGAATTTCTTCCATTCTATGGGCATTTTTTAACACTTTACACGCAAAAGAGGGATTTGCATGCTCTTACGGGAACAGTATCAGGAGCACTCCGAGCGGGACTACCTCTCGGTGCCCCTGGCCACCTATCACTTCGAGCAGGTCACCATCCCCCTGCACTGGCACCGGGAGGTGGAACTCATCCTCCCCCAGGAGGCCGGGGAGCTGGAGCTGGAGGGCCAGCTGCATCCCTACGGGCCTCAGGAGCTGCTGTGCGTCAACCAGGGGGTGCTCCACCGCACCTGGGCGCCCATCCCCCTGGCGGACCTGCTGGTGGTGGACTTGGACTCGCTGCTCTCCCCCCTGCTGCGGCAGGAGGGGGGCTCCTTCCTCACCCGGCTGGCGGAGGGGAGCTTGGTGTTCCCCCTGGGCGTGGGGCGGGACACCCCGGCCTATGGGGAGCTGGCGGCGTCCTTCCGGGCCTGCGTGGGTTTGGTGCGGGAGAAGCCCCCCGGCTGGGAACTCCCCGTACAGCTGGAGCTGCTGAAGCTTTTAGAAACCTACCACAGCCATGGCCTGCTGGTGGAGCGGTGCCCCCGGGCCAGCGAGCCCCACACCCAGGCGGTGAAGGAGAGCATCGCCTACATGCGCCGCAACCTGGACCAGGAGCTCTCCTTAGAGCGGCTGGCGGACCAGGCGGCCCTCTCCCCTTCCCACTACATCCGGGTGTTCCGCCGCTACACCGGGCAGACGCCCTTCGCCTTTTTAAGCGACCTGCGCCTGCGGGAGGCCGCCCACTGCCTGGAGCAGGGCATGACGGTGAGCGAGACGGCCCTCCACGTGGGGCTGGGGAACTTGAGCTACTTTATCCGGCTGTTCCGCCAGCGCTATGGACAAACGCCCAAGCAGTATCAGCTAGGGCTTACTTCCCGCAAAAAATGACGCAACTTTTGGGATAATTTTACAAAACGGCCATCTTTCCTCTTGCACAACTGACAAAAACAAGGTATAATAGTTTCCATAATTTTCTATGTTGTCATATCCGGGAGGAGGCAAGCCATTGAACGGCACTTTCAAAGCAGTAGAGCGGTGGCAATCCCACCAGCTGCGCTGCCCCAAGGATCTGGATGAACTGCTGCGGGGCTTCCGGCCCCTGTTTGCTTATCACGACCATCTGCTGGAGGGCCGGGAAATTCCCCTTGCCACTGTAGAGGAGTTCTTTAAAACCGGGGCGGTTTCCCAGTTTTCCGGCGACCCCAAAGATTTAATGCTGCTCCAGGGGCAAAGGAATTGCTACGAATACCTGCGGGAGCGGGTGCTGGCCCGGGACGACCTGGAGACCTCCCTGGTGCTGGAGGTGCACCGCATCCTCACCAGCGGCACCTACACCGAGCCCTTCTACTTAGTCAACGGCGAGCGCCCCGGGGAGCTGAAAAAGCGGGATTACGTCACGGCGGTAAACGCGGTGGGCGCCGCCGCCCGGGATGTGGGCCGGGAACTGGACCACCTGGTGGAGGAAGTCAGCGGCTACTGCGGCTCCGAGCTGCTGCAGGTGGCGGCCTATTTCCACTGCCGCTTTGAGAACATCCACCCCTTTGCCGCGGGTAACGGCGCCACCGGCCGTATGCTTATGAATTATTTCCTGATGATTCGCGACCATCCCCCTGTGGTGTTTTTCGCCGAGGACAAGGAGGAATACCTCCAGTGTTTGACCACCTATGACCAGCAGCGGGACCCTCGCCCCCTGGCGGCCTTTTTGGAGAAAGAGCTGGCCAAGACCTGGGCGGAGTGAGCCCCGCTGGAGAAAGGAAGGAAACTATGGTTTTCATCTGCTACCCCAAGTGCTCCACCTGCAAAAAAGCCCAGGCCTGGCTGAAGGCTCAGGGCCTGGACTGCGAAGTGCGGGACATTCAAAAAGACAACCCCACCTTGGAGGAGCTGCGCCAGTGGCACCGCCAAAGCGGCCTGCCCCTGAAAAAGTTCTTCAACACCAGCGGCCAGCAGTACCGGGCCCTGGGGCTGAAGGACAAGCTTCCCGCCATGACAGAGGAGGAACAGCTGGCCCTGCTGGCCACCGACGGCATGCTGGTCAAGCGGCCCGTCCTCCTGGCAGGGGAGCAGGTGCTGGTGGGCTTTCAAGAGGCCCAGTGGGCCCAGGCGCTGCTGTGAGGCTCTTTTTCGCTTTGGGCTTCTCCCCGGCCACCCGGCAGGCCATTGCCCAGGTCCAGCAGCGGCTGCGGCGGGCGGCGCCCACGGCGCGGTGCCCGGCAGAGGGGAACCTCCACCTGACCTTGGCCTTTCTGGGGGAGGTGCCCCCTGCCCGCCTGGAGGACGCCACCGCAGCCCTGGAGGCCCTTTCCCCCCGGCGGCTGGCGCTGCGGCTCTCCCAGATAGGGCAGTTCCCCCAGGAGGGCGGCCTGTGGTGGCTGGGGCCGGAGCCCTGCCCGGAGCTTTCCGCCCTGCGGGAGGAGCTCATCTTCCAGCTGGAGCGGCGGGGGCTGTGGTACCAGCCGGGGGAGTTCCGCCCCCACGTGACGCTGGCCCGGAAGGTGTCCTTCCCCGGGGAGGCCCCTGGTGTGGAAGCGCTCCTCCCCCAACCCTTGGCGGCTCCCTGCGGCCGGGTGAGTTTGGTGCGCTCCCAGCTGACAGCTGCCGGAGCGCACTATGAAGAGGTGGCGGGGAAAAATCCCCCTGTGTAAAAAAAGCAACGAAAAAACGCCTGGTGTGTCTCAGCGCACCGGGCGTTTGCTTTTGAGGAAAGGTCTGCTTACTCACCCTTGTTCAGAGCGGCAATGGCATTTCTCATGGCGGCGATAACGGTGGGGTCCTTCTCCCGCTCCAGGTAGTAGCGGAGATGGGCGCTGGCGTGTTCGTTGTCCATGTTGCCCAGGGCCTCGGCGGCAGTGGCGCGCACCTTGGGGTCATCGTTGGTCAGCATGTCGGGGACAATGAAATTGAAGGAATCATCCTTGCCAATTTTACCCATGCCGGCGATAGCGGCCAGGCGCACTTCCTCGTCCTTGTCTTGGGCCAGCTTAATGAGGGCGGCTTCCTTCCCCTTTTCAATTGCCTTTTCGACCTTTTCGAGCTTGCTCATGGTATGTAAGACCTCCTGTAAAATGGAACAAACCAAGGATGAGGAACACCCTTGTTAGTTTGCTAACAATTAGTGTACCGTCCTAGTTTTACAAAAATATGGTTACAAAATGAACAAATTATGAATTTATGTGGACATTTGCTAAAAAGCAAGGATAAGAGGGGAAAATTTTCCTCTCGCTCACTGGCTCAGATCCGCGCGGATTTTCTCGCACAGCTGGATGAAGGTCTCCTTCTCCTCTGGGGTAAGGCAGTGGGAGATGCGCTCCTCCACCTGGCGCACGCTGCGCTCGATGCGCTCGTGAAGCTCGATGGCCCGGGGGGTGAGCTCCAGTTTTTTCAGGCGGGCGTCCTGCTCCACCGAGCTGCGGGTTATCAGCCCGTTTTTCTCCATCAGCTGCAAGATGCCCGTCACCGTGGAGCGACGGATGGAGAACTGCTCTTGGATGTCCCGCTGGAACACCTCTTTGTCCCGGTTTCTATACAGATAGCCGATGATCCACCCCTGCACCCCGGTGGGATGGTCGTCCACCCCGTCAAAGGCAGCCTGGTCCACCGTGCGCTTGACCAGATGGGACAGGGTGCGGATTTGGAAGCCGATGTCTTCCCGATATTCCACAATGGTTCACGCTCCCGAACTGTTAGGATACGAACAGTATACGCCTTTTCCGGCGGCTTGTCAATGGCAAAGTGAAAGGCCCCCACCGGTGGCAGGGGCCTTTGCCGGGCTGTTTATGGCTTTGGGAGCAACGCTGCTTGCGTGGGAAAGACCGGCCTTGACGGCCGGTTTGCCTCGCGCTTTCGTTTGCGGGCCTGCCCCTTTCGTTGCGGCTAATTCTACTTACAGCCTCCGCTTACGTCAGTCGCTCTCTGAAGGAAGACCGGCCCTGGCGGGCCGCTCA
>FR893818.1 GCA_000435395.1 Firmicutes bacterium CAG:94 | reverse complement strand
TATTATATCAATAAAATATTTGACGATAAGAAAAGAAATCGATATAATATGTATAAAGAAATACTAGGAGGCGATACCGATGGAACCGCGGCACACGTTCTTACTGAACAGCTCAGCGGGAAATCGTTGACCTGAAGAAATAGGAAACTTCCCGCACGGGTTCCGGTAGTAGCCGGGAACATTTGGAAGATACTGTCACGGGAGGAATCGATACGTATTGGGAAATTTGTTTTTAACCCAAAGGAAGGAGTTGCCTAGGAATGACAAAACGCGAAAAAGTGCTGACCAGTATCACCAGCGTGTCCTTGGCGATCGCCATTGCCACGTCATCCGTGCTATGCTACCACATTGCGTGGAACCAGGGCCGCTTCCATCCATTTCATTATAAGCCGGAAGATATTATGGTTATTTCATGCCACCTTGATGTAAAGGGAGACCCAAGCGAATATGCTGGACAGGGCACTACTTGGGATGCAAAAAGCGTAATACAGCCGGTTGACCAGGGTGTTCCCGTCCTCCACGACATCGAAATCCCCCAGGGGAACAGCCGCTGCATGGTCTCTTGTAGGTGTGTGCTGCATGTTTGTCTGCATGGTTAGGCGACCTCCTGGGGATTGGCTGATTCTAACAGACGTCCCAACGGGTGAAAAAACTAGCCCGTGTGCTTTCCAAGCGGCAACACGCCTACCGCAGCCACGGGTGGTTTTGCCCAAAGGAAAATCTTACCAATTTTTACATCAGTCTACCACGTCCCAGGGGGCGAATTTTGTCGAATTATGGAGAGAAACCTATTTTACCATTGTACCATGGGAAGAAGGGGCTAGGCCGGGGGACGCTTCCGCATCCATTACCCTCCTCAACGGGTTCACCGCCACCAGTGAAGAAGTACTTGACAACACTGCCTCGCCTGAACCAAACTCTATTCAGTTTTTGGATACGGATGGCAACCATACGATGATCTACTTCCGCGAGGAATACATTGCGGTCGATTATTCACCTCTCTATAGGAAATACATGTTTTACTACGGTGGGCCAAAAGACTATTTCCAGCCGTTGTTCGACATGTATGAGGAAGGTGTGTTTGTAAAAAAGTAATTTCTCAGTTAAAATTTCTATACCCCTTGAAAACACTGGTGTTTCCAGCGTTTTCGCCACCTCGGTTTGGCCCTTTTCCCTCATTTTTTCCCTTGCGAGAAGAAATGAGGGAAACTTTTTTCAAGCTGTCCCTACAACCTTATCCAGCAGCCTTGCGGAAGTTCGCTTGGCCTCTCTGGTGGCGTGGACGTAAATGTTCATTGTGGTACTT
>FR893817.1:21969-25302 GCA_000435395.1 Firmicutes bacterium CAG:94 | reverse complement strand
TGGCAGCGGGGGCCTGCCGGCCCTGGCTTCCCCGCCGGGGACTTCCAAGCCTTGTACGGGCCGGACCAGTTCCCGGAGCTCTCCCCCACCCGCTGAAAAGTCCCACGCAAAAGGAGGTTTTTGCCATGTTCCCATCCATTGGCCAGTTCTTAGCCCGGCTGTTCCACAAGCTCTTTCCGCCGGAAACCCAAGGCTGCCACTACATCAACGGCCCGGAGACGCTGCCCCCGCCCCTGACCAAAGAGGAGGAGGCCCAGGTGCTGGAAAACATCCGCCAAGGGGTGCCCGGCGCCCGGGAGCCCCTTATCACCCACAACCTGCGGCTGGTGGTGTACATCGCCAAAAAGTTCGAAAGCCCCGGCGCCAGCGTGGAGGATTTAATCTCCATTGGCACCATTGGGCTTATCAAGGCGGTGAACACCTTCCAGGTGGAGCGCAACATCAAGCTGGCCACCTACGCCAGCCGGTGCATTGAGAATGAAATCCTGATGCACCTGCGGAAAAGCTCCCAGCTGCGCCACGAGGTGTCCATCGACGACCCCCTCAACGTGGACTGGGACGGCAACGAGCTGCTGCTCTCCGACCTGCTGGGCAGCGACCCCGACACCGTAAACCGGGACATCGAGCAGGAGGCGGAGCGGGCCATGCTCCGCCGGGCGGTGGACCGGCTCTCCCCCAGGGAGAAGAAAATCATGGTGCTGCGCTTTGGCCTGGGCGCCAGCAAGGAGCACACCCAGAAGGAGGTGGCCGACCAGCTGGGCATTTCCCAGTCTTACATCTCCCGGCTGGAGAAGCGCATCATCCACCGGCTGCGCCGGGACCTGGAAAAGGCGGGCTGAGGGCCCCGCCCGGAAAAAAGCCGCCTCCCCCACCCAGGCGATGGGCAGGGAGGCGGCTTCCTTTTGGGCAAAAAGCGGCGCCCCTGCCGCGGTACACAACGGCAGGGGCGCCTGTGAAAGGTGAATTCACAAGGGCCGGAGGAGGGAGTGAATCAGCCCTTGCGCTTACGGAAGCTGAAAACAGAGCCCAGCAAAGACTGGGGGCGGCACATAGAGCGCACATCCTCCTGGAACAGGGCCACAGGCTGCACGCCGTTCTGCATCACCACGGGGGTGGGATGGCGGTCCACCAAAGCGTACTCGTAATCTCTTATAACAACAGGCTGCTCCACAAAATCGAACATACAATTTCTTCCTTTCTTGAAAAAGCAGAGTGTGAATGAATAAAGTTGTTTTTCACTGAAGGACAGTTTCCACACACGGCACATCCGCGGGCCTCTCCTCAGCATCTATATTCTAGCATATCTGGGCTGAATTTTCAACATCTTTGGGCGATTTTTACAAAATAATTTTTGAAAACCGGAAAATTCATTTTTTCGTCGATTCGAGCGTTTCTCACCGGGAAACACTTCGATTCCTGCAAACAGCCTGTGAAAAAGTTGCAAATCCTCTATCCCATCACTTTGGTAAAGCCCCAAAGGCGCAAAAAAGCCCGGCCGGGAAAGGCTCTCCCTTCCCTGCCGGGCGCTGCTGTTTTACGGGGTCTTTGGGGCGGCGGGCTGCTGCTTCCAGGGGGCCTGAGCCAGGTTCCTCACTTCCAGGCCCTGCTCCCTGGCGTACTGGGCGGTGTAGGAGGTGCCGGTCCGCTCCTGCAGCAGGTAGCACACGCAGTAGGCGCTGTGGTCCACCAGGTAGCGGTTGCGCTGAAACAGGCAGCCCCGGTGGTACTCCTGGCTGGTGTACACCACGTTATCGGCCTGGCGCAGCAAGGCGCGGTAGACCGCGGCGTCCCGCTGGCTCCACTGGGCCTCCTGGTTCATATAGGGCAGCGCCAGCACCAGCTTGAGGGAGGGCAGCCCCATGGCCCGCATCCGCAGCACCTCTTGGGCGGCCAAGGTGTCAAAGCCCAAGGCGCCCCCTGTCAGGAAGGTGTCCACGCCCTTTTGGGCCAAATCCAAAATTTCCTCCCGCAGCCTGCGCCGCACCCAAAGCATCTCCTGCTCCGGGATGCGCCGGTGGCCGGTAAAGCAACAGCACTTTTCACGCTCCAAGGGCTTCCCCCCCTTTTTTGCAAATCTTGCGCACTGTCTTATAGGATACCAGCCTTGGGCCATTCTGTCAAATGGGCGCGGAAAAAGCGGCCCCAAAACGGGACCGCTTTCCAGGGTAAAACGAGATTGAAACGCGAAAGGAAAATTACTCCTTGGTGCCTTCGTACACGGCCACAGCGCAGGCCACGGTGGCGCCCACCATGGGGTTGTTGCCCATGCCGATAAGGCCCATCATTTCCACGTGGGCAGGCACGGAGGAAGAGCCGGCGAACTGGGCGTCGCCGTGCATGCGGCCCATGGAGTCGGTCAGGCCGTAAGAAGCGGGGCCGGCAGCCATGTTGTCGGGATGCAGGGTACGGCCGGTGCCGCCGCCGGAGGCCACGGAGAAGTACTTCTTGCCGTTCTCGTTGGCCCACTTCTTGTAGGTGCCGGCAACCAGGTGCTGGAAGCGGGTGGGGTTGGTGGAGTTGCCGGTGATGGAAACGTCCACGCCCTCGGCCTTCATAATGGCCACGCCTTCCAGAACGTCGTTGGCGCCGTAGCACTTCACGGCGGCGCGCTCGCCCTCGGAGAAGGGCTTCTCCTCCACAACCTTCAGCTCGCCGGTGAAGAAGTCGTAGTCAGTCTTCACATAGGTGAAGCCGTTGATGCGGGAGATGATGTAAGCGGCGTCCTTGCCCAGGCCGTTGAGGATGATGCGCAGGGGCTCCTTGCGGGCGCGGTTGGCGGTCTTGGCGATGCCGATGGCGCCCTCGGCGGCGGCGAAGGACTCGTGGCCAGCCAGGAAGGCGAAGCACTTGGTCTCATCGCGGAGCAGCATGGCGCCCAGGTTGCCGTGGCCCAGGCCCACGTTGCGCTGCTCGGCCACAGAGCCGGGCACGCAGAAAGCCTCCAGGCCAATGCCGATGGCCTCGGCGGCGTCGGCGGCGGTCTTCACGCCCTTCTTGATGGCCACGGCGCAGCCCAGGGTGTAGGCCCAGCCGGCGTTCTCAAAAGCGATGGGCTGCACGCCCTTGACGATCTCATAGGGGTCGAAGCCCTTGCTCTTGCACAGCTCGCGGGCCTCTTCCAGGCTGGCGATGCCGTACTCGGCAAGACACTTCTCAATCTTCGGCATTCTTCTCTCTTTGCCTTCAAACATGACGTCATTAGCCATTTGCTTGTCCTCCTTAGTTCATCCGCGTGGGGAATTATTCTTCTCTGGGGTCGATGTACTTGGCGGCGCCGTCAAAACGGCCGTAGGTGCCAATGTTCTTCTTGTAGGCCTCGTCGGGAGAAACACC
>FR893817.1:3649-21952 GCA_000435395.1 Firmicutes bacterium CAG:94 | reverse complement strand
GGGAGAAACACCGTGGCGGATATCCTCCAGCATTTTGCCCAGCTTCACGAACTGGTAGCCAATGACCTCGCCCTCTTCGTCCAGGGCCATCTTCAGCACGTAGCCTTCTGCCATCTCCATGTAGCGCACGCCCTTGAGGCCGGTGGAGAACATGGTGCCCACCTGGCTGCGCAGGCCCTTGCCCAGGTCCTCCAGGCTGGCGCCGATGGGCAGGCCGTCCTCGGAGAAAGCGGTCTGGCTGCGGCCATAGGCCAGCTGCTTGAAGATTTCGCGCATGGCCACGTTGATGGCGTCACATACCAGGTCGGTGTTCAGGCACTCCAGCAAAGTCTTGCCGGGCAGGATTTCGGCGGCCATAGCGGCGGAGTGGGTCATGCCGGAGCATCCCAGGGTCTCCACCAGGGCTTCCTGGACAATGCCTTCCTTCACGTTCAGGGTCAGCTTGCACGCGCCCTGCTGGGGAGCGCACCAGCCCACGCCGTGGGACAGGCCGGAAATATCGGAGATTTGGTAGGACTTAACCCACTTGCCCTCCTCCGGGATGGGAGCCGGGCCGTGATGGGGGCCCTTCTTCACCGTGCACATATTTTCCACTTCATGGGAATAGTTCATATTGGTACTCCTTTCGCTTTCTGTTTTCTTCTGGGCGAAGGTGCGCCCAAAATACCAATCTGTGTCCATTATAATCGGAAAAAGCCGTTGATTCAAGAGCTTTGCTGAAATTTTAACAGCCCAGCCCGGCCTCTTTCAGCACATCTGCCGCCTCCAGGGTGATGGAGCCGTCCTCCCGCACAAAGCAGGGGATGCCAATCATCCCGGCCTCCCGGGCCTGGCGCAGCTCCTCCCGGTGGTCCCGCAGCTGTAAAAACGCCCGGAGGTTATCGGTGCTCTCGGTGATTTCCACAAACTGGAAATCGGAAAAGCCCTTTTGGGCAAAGAGCTCCTTGGCCTCCCGGCAGCCGCCGCAGATGTGGGAGCCGTAAAAGGTCACCATGTCTCTCCCCCCTCTCCTTGGGGCAGCTCCAGCTGGTACTCCCGCACCTCGCAGTTGCCCATGTTGAACTGGAAAAATTCCTCGTTGGTCATGTCGTGAAAATAGCTTTCAATGATCCGGCAGATGCCCCCGTGGCACACCACCAGCACGCTCTCCCCGGGGCAGTTCCGGGCGGTGTCCTCCAAAAAGGAGTAGACCCGCACCGCCGTGGACATGTGGGACTCCCCGCCGGGGTAGCGGGTGGCGAAGCTGCGCTTGTGGGAGAGGAAGCCCTCATCAAAGCGGGATACGCCCTCGTAGATGCCGTAGTTCTGCTCCCGCACCCGGGCATCGATGGACAGGGGCAGCACCCGGCCCTGGCAGATGAGCTCCGCCGTTTGGCGGGCACGCAGCAGGGGCGAGACAATCACCCGGTCCAGGTGGGTGTCTTTCAGCTTCTGGGCAGTCTGCCGGGCCTGCTCCCTGCCGGTCTCGTCCAGGGGGAGGTCCGTGATGCCGCACACAAGGTTTTCCCGGTTCCAGGCGGTCTGGCCGTGGCGCGTCACGTAAAATTTCATGGAATCACCTGCATCGCATAGAATTGTAAAACTATCATAACACAGCCCCCTGCAAAACAAAAGTTAAAAGTGTGTTGCGCCCTGGCGGCAAAAAAGCGGCCCGAAAGCCGCTTCCCCTGTGCTTTTTACTTGCCCTGGAGGCCGCCCATGGTTTTCACTAGCACGGCCTTCTGGGCGTGAAGGCGGTTCTCGGCCTCCTCGAAGATGTACTGGGCGTTGGCCTCGAACACCTCCTCGGTGATTTCCTCGCCACGGTGGGCGGGCAGGCAGTGCTGCACCATGGCGTCGGGCTTGGCTTGGGCCATGAGCTGCTCATCCACGCAGTAGCCGGCAAAGGTGGCTTCCCGCTTCTGGCGCTCCTCCTCCTGGCCCATGGAGGTCCACACGTCGGTGATGACCACATCGGCGTCCTTGGCGGCCTGCATGGGGGAGTCGGTCAGCTCAAACTTATCCCCGTACCCGGCGGCGAACTCCAGAATCTCCTGGGGCGGGCGGTAGCCCTGGGGGCAGGCCACGGACACGCTCATGCCCACCTTCAGGCCGCCCACGATAAGGGAGTTCATCATGTTGTTGCCGTCGCCGATAAAGCACAGCTTCAGCCCCTCCAAGGAGCCCTTGTACTCCCGGATGGTCATCAAATCCGCCAGCACCTGGCAGGGGTGGCAGAAATCCGTCAAGCCGTTGATGACGGGCACGCTGCCGTACTGGGCCAAAGCCTCCACCTCGTCCTGGCCAAAGGTGCGGATCATGATGCCGTCCACATACCGGGAGAGCACCCGGGCTGTGTCCTGGACCGGCTCGCCCCGGCCGATCTGGGAGCCTTCCGCCCCCAGCACCACGGCGTAGCCGCCCAGCTGGTTGATGCCCACCTCAAAGCTGACGCGGGTGCGGGTGGAGGATTTCTCGAAAATCATGCCCAGGCACTTGCCCTGGAGGTGGGGATGGGGAATGCCGTGCTTTGTCTCGTATTTCAGCTGGTCGGCCAGGTTCAGGATGTCCAGGATCTCCTGGCCGGTGAGGTCTAAAAGCTTTAACAGGTGTTTCATGGGTTCCGTCCTTTCTGCAAAAACGCTGTGCTGTTTCACTGGGCCAGGACCTGCTGGAAGATGGCCAGGCCCTGGTCGATGTCCTCTTGGGTGATGGTCAGCGGGGGCAAAAACCGCACCAGCTCCTTGGCGGTGAGGATGAGCAGCCCCGCTTTGGCGCACTGCACCAGCACGTCGTGGGCGTCCTTCTCTTTGAGCTTCACGCCCAGCATCAGGCCCCGGCCCCGGACGTACTCCACCTGGGGCATGGCCTCCAGCTTTTCCCGGAAGTAGGCGCCCTTCTCCGCCACGCTTTGGAGGAAGGCGGGCTCCGACACCCGGCGCACCACTACCCGGGCGGCGGCGCTGGCAATGGGGTTGCCCCCAAAGGTGGAGCCGTTCTGGCCGGGCTGCAGGATGTCCCCCAGCCTTTCGCTGACCAGGCAGGCGCCCATGGGAAGGCCCCCGGCAATGCCCTTGGCGCAGGTGACCACATCCGGCTGGACGCCGTACCCCTGGTAGGCGAAGAAGCGCCCCGTGCGGCCGATGCCGGTCTGCACCTCGTCAATGAGGAGGAGGACGTCCTTCTCCCGGCACAGCTGGGCCAGGCCCTTTACAAAGCCCTCGTCCATGGGGATGACGCCGCCCTCGCCCTGGACCATCTCCAGCATCACGGCGCAGACAGAGCCGTCCAGCAGCGCCTGGATGCCCGCCAAATCCCCGGCCTGGGCGTAGAGGAAGCCCTCTGTCAGGGGGAGGAACTCCCGGTGGAAGCCCTCCTGGCCGGTGGCGGCCAAGGTGGTGAGGGTGCGGCCGTGGAAGGAGTTCTCCAAGGTGACAATGCGGTAGGCGCCCCGCTTCTCGCCGTACTTGCGGGCTATTTTAACGGCGCACTCGTTGGCCTCGGCGCCGGAGTTGCAGAAGAAAGCCTTGGCCATGCCCGAGGCCTGGGAGAGCTCCTGGGCCAGGGCGGTGTTCTCCGGGCAGTAGTAGTAGTTGCACATGTGCTGGATTTTCCCAGCCTGCCCCGCCACGGCGGCGGACCACTCCGGGTCGCAGTAGCCCAAAGCGTTGACGCCGATGCCCGCGGTGAAGTCGATGTATTCCTTGCCGTCCACATCCCAGGCGCGGGCGTTCCGGCCCTTGACCAGAGC
Source organism: Firmicutes bacterium CAG:94 (assembly GCA_000435395.1). Lineage (GTDB taxonomy): Bacteria > Bacillota > Clostridia > Oscillospirales > Acutalibacteraceae > Acutalibacter > Acutalibacter ornithocaccae. The sequence continues at coordinate 18,222 of FR893817.1, read as the reverse complement.
GGCGTCCACCCGACCATAGGTGTGGAGGATGTAGGCTTGGTCTTGTGATTTGACCTGTTCAAAAGTCATAGGAGTCACTCCCAACATGATAGAATCGTAAACCGCGAAGCGGCATAAAAGTTTTGCTCAAACTTTTTTCAAAAGCTGCAGGTAATAAAGCCGGGCCTTAGGGCCTTGCCCCTTTTCCCTAGGCGTAAGCCGTAAAAAAACAGGGACATTGTCAAAACAAGGGTCCGGGCCTCCCGCGACCGCTTGCGGAAAACCTTCCCAGCCTTTGCCCGCCCTGAGCATTCTGGACGTGGCCCGCTGCCAGCCGTCCGCGCCTGCGCCCTATGCGCTGCGCGCCGTGCGGGCTTGGCCCTGGTTTTCTTTCCCGCTGCGCGGCAAGGTCAAGGTCGTAGGGCGCTGCCCTACAACCCGCAGCTTTTGAAAAAGCTGGCAAAACTTTTCCTTGTCTCCACCTAACGTAAGCGCGGGCTTATAAGCTAGCGCCTCTCACCCAGCTCCGCCGCCCTAAAGCGGCGTGCGCGGCATGTCTTGTCCGGCCACAGACTTAATAGAACATGGTGCCGATGCCCTCGTCGGTGAACAGCTCCACCAAGATGGAGTGGGGCGTCCGCCCGTCGATGATATGGGCCCTGCCCACGCCCCGGCGCACCGCGTCCACGCAGCAGTCTATTTTGGGTATCATCCCGCCGGAGATAATGCCCTCCTTCTTCAAGCGGCTGACGTCGCTGACGTTCACCACAGGGATGAGGGTGCTTTCGTCGTCCTTGTCCCGCAGCAGGCCCCGGACGTCCGTCATCAAAATCAGCTTCATGGCCCCCAAGGAGGCGGCGATGCGGGCGGCGGCCACGTCGGCGTTGATGTTGAACACCTCCCCGTGGTACCCCGCCGCCACGGTGGACACAATGGGCACATAGCCGTTGGCCGAGGCGTTCTGGAGTATCTCCGCGTTGACCTCCCGAATCTCCCCCACAAAGCCCAGCTGGGTGTCCAGCTGGTCGGCTTTCAGCAGGGAACCGTCCAAGCCGCACAGGCCCACGGCCTTGCCGCCGGCGTCCTCCAGGCGCTGGACCAGGTCCTTGTTCACCTTGCCCGCCAGCACCTGCTGGACGATGTCCATGGTCTCCTGGTCGGTGACGCGCATGCCGTTTAGGAACTTACTCTCCTTCTGGATTTTTTTGAGCATGGCGTTGATTTCCGGCCCGCCGCCGTGGACCAGCACCACGTTGATGCCCACCAGCTGCATCAGCACGATGTCGTTCATCACGTCGTTTTTCAGGCCCTCGTCAATCATGGCGTTGCCGCCGTATTTCACCACCACGGTTTTGCCCGCGTATTTCTTGATGTAGGGCAGGGCCTGGACCAGGACCTGCGCCCGCTGGTTGTTTGAAAATTCCACCACAGTTTCCCCCTTGCGAAGTTTACAGCCCTGCCGTGTAGGTAGCGGTGTAGAGGATAAGCGCCCCCACGGCCAGGGCAAAGAGCAGCAGCAGCACGCCCCCGGCGATGAGCCCGCCCAAAAGCAGCCGCCGGGACAGCTTCCCCATGCCCCGGGATTTCCCCAGAAAATACAGGAACATCCCCAAAAGCAGCAGCACGCCTGTGACAATGCCGCACTCCAAGGCGTACACCAGCAGCAGGCCTATGCCCGCCACCGTCAGGATGAGGAAGCACAGCACGTCCAGGTACAAGAGCCCCGCCATCACACAGGCGGCGATGTCCCAGGGGCCCAGGGGCGGGCCGGCCTTTCGTTTCACTTTCATGGAAGCTCCCCTTCCCATGGCGTTACGTGCGGTAATCGCCGTTGATTTTCACGTAGTCGTAGGTCAAGTCGCAGCCGTAGGCCTGGGCGCTCTCCTGCCCCATGTGCAGGTGGATGAGGATTTCAATCTCCCCCTCCCCCAGCACCAGGGAGGCCTCCTCCTCGGAGAAGGGGATGCCCGCGCCGTTTTGGCACACGTCCACCTGGCCTTTGGCCGAGCGGAAGCTGACGTCAATCTTGTTCACGTCCACCGCCGCGCCGGAGTAGCCAATGGCGCACAGCACCCGGCCCCAGTTGGCGTCCGCGCCGAACATGGCCGCCTTGAACAAGGTGGAGCAAATCACGCTTTTGGCCACGGTGCGGGCCATGTCCAAGGTGGCGGCCCCATCCACCTGGCAGATGAGCAGCTTGGTGGCCCCTTCCCCGTCCCCTGCCATCAGCTTGGAGAGGGTGCGGCACACGGCCTCCAGGGCCTGGACAAAGGCGTCGTAGTCCGGGCCGGGGGCGGTGATTTCCGGGTTGCCCGCGGCGCCGTTGGCCAAGATGGCGAAGGTGTCGTTGGTGGAGGTGTCCCCGTCGATGGAAATCATGTTGAAGGTCTTTTCCGTCACCTGGTGGATGGCCTTGTCCAGCATGGCCGGGCTGATGGCGCAGTCCGTGGTGGCGAAGCACAGCATGGTGGCCATGTTGGGGTGGATCATGCCGCTGCCCTTGGAGATGCCCCCCACCTTCACGGTTTTGCCGCCAATCTCCACTTCCGCCGCCGCCTCTTTGGGGAGGGTGTCGGTGGTCATGATGGCGGTGGCCGCGGCGTGGGAGCCTTGGGCGCTCAAGGATTTCACCAGCTCCGGGATGCCCGCCTGGATGGGCTCCATGGGCAGCACCTGGCCGATGACGCCGGTGGAGGCCACCACCACATCCTGGGGCTCGATGCCCAGGGCCTGGGCGGCCAAATCGCACATGGCCTGGGCTTTCTCCACACCGTCGGCGTTGCAGGTGTTGGCGTTGCCGGAGTTGCAGATGACAGCCTTGGCGGCGCCGTCCGCGATGTTCTTCTGGGTGACCAGGATGGGCGCGCCCTTTACCAGGTTCTGGGTGTACACGGCGGCTGCCGCGCAGGGCTTTTCGCTGTAAATCATGGCCAGGTCGGGCTTGGATTTATTCTTGCGGATGCCGCAGTGGATGCCCCCGGCCACAAAGCCCTGGGCCGCTGTGACACCGCCTTCTATCATCTTCATAGGTGGATTCCCCTCTCTCTACTTAATCTATGTGGTTCCCCTGTTTAGAAAGCCGGAGGGACAAGGGTCAGTCCCGCGGTCTCCTCCAGGCCGAAGCTGAGGTTCATGTTCTGGATGGCCTGGCCCGCCGCCCCTTTGACCATGTTGTCGATGGCGGAGATGGCGATGAAGGTGCCGGTGCGGCTGTCCACAAACAGGGACACGTCGCAGAAGTTGCTGTAGCGCACGTTCTTCACGTTGGCCACCTGGCCCTTTTCCAGCAGGCGGACGAAGTACTCCCCGTCGTAGCGGGCGTGGTAGGCCTCCCACAGCTGGTCCTCGGTGACGCCGGGCTTCAGCTTGGCGTAGCAGGTGGCCAAAATGCCCCGGTTGATGGGCAGCAGGTGAGGCACGAAAGTCACCTTCAGGGGGCTGCCCACCATCTTGGACAAGGTCTGCTCAATCTCCGGGGTGTGGCGGTGGGCCGCCACCTTGTAGGCGGTAAAGCTCTCGTTGAGCTCCGGGTAGTGGTTGCCCTGGGTGGGCTTGCGTCCCGCGCCGGTGACGCCGGATTTGCAGTCGGCGATGATGCCGTCACTCTCGATATGCCCGGCCTCCAAGGCGGGCACCAAGGCCAGGGGCACCGCCGTGGTGTAGCAGCCCGGGTTGGCGATGACCTTCTTCCCCCGAATCTTCTCCCGGAAGAACTCCGGCAGGCCATACACGGCCTTCTCGTGGAGGGCCTTGTCCTGGTAGGCGCCGCCGTACCACTCCTGGTAAGCGGCCTCGTCCTCCAGGCGGAAGTCCGCGCCCATATCGATGAAGGTCTTGCCCAAGGCGTCGCACTGGGCGGCCAAATCCTGGGAGAGGCCGTGGGGCAGCGCGGCAAAGATGACGTCGCTTTGCTCCACCACCTGGTCCTGGGTGCCGCAGACCAAATCAATCATCTGGTTGTAGGCGGGGTACACCTGGGAGAGAGCCATGCCCTCAAAGCTGACGGAGCTGATGGCGGCCAGCTCCGCCTGGGGATGGCCCGCAATCAGCCGGCAGATTTCGCTGCCCGCGTAGCCCGTGGCTCCCACCACGCCCACTCTGATCTTCTCCATGTCAATTTTCCTCCTTTTCCAGCAGTCCCAACACCCGCTGGGCCTGAGCTTTCACGTTCTCCGGGGCGGGGCCGCCCAGCACCTTCCGGCCGCCCACGCACTTCTCCAGGGAGATGGCGCCGTACACGCCCTCATCAAAGGCGGGGCAGACGGCTTGGTACTCCTCCAGGGGCAGGGTCTCCAAAGTGAGGCCCTTTTGAATGCACAGGGCCACCAGCTCCCCGGTGATTTTATAGGCGTCCCGGAAGGGCAGGCCCTTCTCCGCCACCAGGTAGTCGGCGCAGTCCGTGGCGTTGATAAAGCCACCGGCGGCCGCGGCACGCATCTTGTCCTCCTTCACGGTCATGGTCTCCACCATGGGGATGAGGGGCGTCAGGCACAGCTTGAGGGTGTCCACCGCGTCGAACACGGCCTCCTTGTCCTCCTGCATGTCCTTGTTGTAGGCCAGGGGCAGGCCCTTCATCATGGAGAGCAGCGCCATCAAATCGCCGAACACCCGGCCGCTTTTGCCCCGGATGAGCTCGGCAATGTCCGGGTTCTTCTTCTGGGGCATGATGCTGGAGCCGGTGGAAAAGGCGTCGTCCAGCTCGATAAACTGGAACTCCCAGGAACACCACAGCACCAGCTCCTCGCAGAAGCGGGACAGGTGCACCATGATGAGGGAGGCGTCAAAGGCAATTTCCGCGCAGAAGTCCCGGTCGGAGACGCCGTCCAAGCTGTTCTGGCTGATCTGGGAAAAGCCCAGCAGCTTGGCGGTGATGGTCCTGTCCAAGGGATAGGTGGTGCCGGCCAGGGCGCCGCTGCCCAAGGGCATGACGTCCATGCGCTTCAAGGCGTCCTCCAGGCGGGAGAGGTCCCGCAGCAGCATCTCGGCATAGGCCATGAGATGGTGGCCGAAGGTGATGGGCTGGGCCCGCTGCATGTGGGTGTAGCCCGGCATGACGGTGGCGGCGTACTGCTCCGCTTTATGGCACAGCACTTTCACAAAGTCCTTCAGCTGGGCCTGGACGGCGGCGCAGTCCTTGCGCAGGGTCAGGCGCACATCCAAGGCCACCTGGTCGTTGCGGCTGCGGGCGGTGTGCAGGCGCTTGCCGGCGTCGCCGATGCGGGCGGTGAGCTCCCCCTCCACAAAGGTGTGGATGTCCTCGGCGTCCGGGTCGATCATCAAAGCGCCGGAATCCAAATCGGCCAAAATGCCCTGCAGGCCCTCCACGATTTTCTCGCTTTCGCCTTTCTCGATGATGCCGCACGCCCCCAGCATGGTGGCGTGGGCCAAACTGCCCTCTATGTCCTCCCGGTACATCCGGCTGTCAACGGAGATGCTGGAGTTAAAGTCGTTGGTCTTGGGGTCGGCTTCCTTTTGGAAGCGGCCTTTCCACAGTTTCATGGGGCTTCATCCTTTCCTTAACAAAGTGCTGCCTTGGCGGCCGATAAACTGGAGGAACGCCTCCCGGTAGCTGCCCTCCAGGTGGGAGAGCACCGAGGGGGAAAGCTCCCCGCTTTGGGCCATCCGCTCCAGCTCCTCGGGGGTGACCCACTTGGCGGCGCAGGTCTCCCCCGGCTGGAAGGTGAGGCGCTCCGGCCGCTGGCGCAAGCGCAGGCCGTAGTTCTCGCCGATATAGTGGCCGGTGGCTGGGCTGCCGCCCAGGGGGACCAGCTGCTCCGGGGCAATCTCCAGGCCAATCTCCTCCCGGATTTCCCGGGCCATGGCGGCGGGGCAGTCCTCCCCGGCCTGGGCGTGGCCGGCGGTGTTCTCCCACTTGCCGGGGGCCCAGCGCTTCTCCGGGCTGCGCTGGGTGAGGAGGATGTTACCCTCCCCGTCCACAATCCACACGCCCACAGCCAGCAGGTACTCCCCCGCGGCCAGGGGAGCTTCCCTATCCTGGACCTTGCCGGTGGGGCGGCCCTGGGCGTCGTATATGTCTACAAGCTCCACCTGTTTTCCCTCCCTGGGAAGCAGGAAAGGGCAGACGACTGTCCGCCCTCACCTTTTGGAATTTTCCACTTTTCCACAGGAAAAGTGCTTTACTTGTCGTAGGTCAAACCCTTCTTCGCCTGGACCTTGATGGGCAGGCCGAACAGGTTGATAAACCCGGCGGAATCGGCCTGGTTGTACACCTCGTCCTCGTCAAAGGTGGCGATTTCCTCGTCATACAGGGAGTAGGGAGAGGTGACGCCCGCGTCGATGATATTGCCCTTATACAGCTTCAGCTTCACGTCGCCGGTGACAGTCTCCTGGGTGGAGTCCACAAAGGCGGACAGGGCCTGGCGCAGGGGGGTGTACCACTGGCCGTTGTACACCAGGTCGGCGAACTTTAAGGCCACCTGCTGCTTGTAGTGATAGGTCTCCTTATCCAGGCACAGCTCTTCCAGCTTGTTGTGGGCGTGGTAGAGGATGGTGCCGCCAGGAGTCTCGTAAACGCCACGGGACTTCATGCCCACCAGGCGGTTCTCGATGATGTCCGCCAGGCCGATGCCGTTCTTGCCGCCCAGCTCGTTCAATTTGGACACCATCTCCACGCCGGTGAGGGTCTCCCCGTCCAACTGGGTGGGCACGCCCTTCTCAAAGTGTAAAGTGATGTAGGTGGGCTCGTCGGGGGCCTGCTCGGGGGAGACGCCCAGCTCCAGGAAGCCCGGCTTGTTGTACTGGGGCTCGTTGGCGGGGTTTTCCAAATCCAGGCCCTCGTGGGAGAGGTGCCACAAGTTCTTGTCCTTGGAGTAGTTGGTCTCCCGGCTGATTTTCAGGGGGATGTCGTGGGCCTCGGCGTATTCAATCTCCTCCTCCCGGGACTTGAGATCCCAGATACGCCAGGGGGCGATAATCTTCATATCCGGGGCGAAGGCCTTGATGGCCAGCTCGAAGCGCACCTGGTCGTTGCCCTTGCCGGTGCAGCCGTGGCAGATGGCGTCGGCGCCCTCTTTCTTGGCGATGTCCACAATGCCCTTGGCGATGATGGGCCGGGCAAAGGAGGTGCCCAGCAGGTACTTGTTCTCATACACAGCCCCGGCCTTCACCGTGGGGTAAACGTAGTCCTGGATGAACTCCTCTTTCAGGTCCAGCACGTACAGCTTGGAGGCGCCGGTCTTTTTGGCCTTTTCCTCCAGGCCGTCCAGCTCGGTGCCCTGGCCCACGTCGCCGGAAACCGCGATGACCTCGCAGTTGTTGTAGTTTTCCTTCAGCCAGGGGATGATGATAGAGGTATCCAGGCCGCCGGAGTAGGCCAGCACAACCTTCTTAATCTCGTTTGCCATGATGGGTCCCTTCCTTTTATTTCAATTTCAAAAACGTTGCGTTGTCTTGTGACACTTGATATTATACACCCGTTTTCGGAAAAATCAAGATGTTATTGCATATTTATTCATGATTTTTGCAAAAAAGAGAGGAGCGGCCCCCATTTTCAGGGCCGCTCCCGCACTTTTACACAAAGATTTGCCGCTTTTCCGGCAGGATTTCCCAAGCCATCCGCCATAGTATGCGGCGTATTCACGGTTTTATACAGCGGAGCCATCCAGGGCGTTGTGGCCGGCCTTTTCGGCGGTCTCCCGCTCCTGCTCCTTTTTCTGGTGGTGCTTGGTGATCTGCCGGTACACCAGCACCCCCACGCCGCTGATAAGGGCCGTGGCTGCGAACACCACCACCGCGAAAAGGTAGTTCTCCGTGCCCAGGGCGTCGCCGCCAATGGTGGAGGTGATAACCGAGGGGATGCGCGCCACGGTGGTGATGAGCACCCAGGTGGGCAGGCGCATGGGCGTTAGGCCCACAACATAGGTGAGCACGTCCTTGGGCGTGCCGGGGATGAAAAAGAGGAGGAAGGCGATAAGGTTCAGCCGCCGGGTGTTTTGCAGGAATGTAAAGGAGCGTATCTTTTCCTCGGAGACAAACAGGGTGACCACTCGCATACCGAATTTCTTCACCACCAAGAAAATGAGGACACTGCTCAAGGTGGTGCCCAAGATGCACAGCAAGGTGCCCTCCACCGCGCCAAAGGCGTACCCCGCGCCGATTTCCAGGGGCTCTCCCGGCACAATGGCGATAATCACCTGGAAGGCCACCATGCCCAAAAAGGCCAGCCGCCCCCAAAAGCCGTGGCTGTCCACCCAGGCGCGGAACTGCTCCGGCTGGGAGACAAACTGCAGCATGGGCTTGCCCACAAACCAGCACACTGCCAGGGAAAATGCCACAAACAATCCCAGGCACACCAGCGCCACAGCCCGCTTTTTCCTCTGTTCCCGTTTTTCCATAAAGGCTCTCCTTCTCGTCCGTTTTCTTGCACATTTTAACATAATTCTAGTATACGGTATCCTTCTCAAGAAATCTTAAACAGTTTCTGAATTTTTTCTTGCGTTCCTGTGCCCTTGCGCCCGGGCAGGAAAAAGCGGGCCTCCACAAGCTGTGGCGGCCCGCTGGGGGGGAACTGTGTCCCCCTGGTTTAGGAAACACGGGTGATATATTGGCAGTAGACATACACGTTTTGAATCTTTTTGGCAAGGACGCCGTCTGTGGCTTCCACCTCGGGCTGGGTTTCCGAGGGGGTGATGTACCGCTTGACGGCAATGGCGTCCTGCCCTACGCGCATCTTGCGGATGGGCTTGTAGGCAAAGTCCCGGGGCTCTATCCCCACAAAATCGTGGAGGACCTGCTCGGTGGCCCGGTCGGTAAAGCAGCGCAGGATGTCCTCGGTCTGGTACATGTCAATGATGGCCTTGGCCTCCTCAAAGGTGAGATTGGTGGAGTGGTAGTCCCCTGCCCCAATGACATACATGGTACTGTTGTCCAGCAGCAGCAACGGTTCCTTCTTTTCCGCCATAGTGGAAACCTCCTTTGTAGTATGATCCAGCGCTTCGCCCCAAAGACTTTCTGTTTTCCACAGTAAAGCGCTACAATATAATCTATATTATATAGAATTTGCCAGCCATGCGCAAGAGGATAACGGATTTGTTAAAAAATAAACTTAAACAAAAGTTTGTCCGAAAAATTTCTCCCAAAACCTTCCAACGGCTGTAAGGTTTCCCCGGGAAAGTGTAGAATAGGGGTAGAGGGAGGGATGGAGATGAAAGACCGGGAAATTGTGGAGCTGTTCTGGAAGCGCTCCCCCCAGGCGGTGGACGCCCTGGCCATGGCATACGGCACCCAGCTGCGCAGGCTTGCGGGGAATATCCTCTCTAACCCCCAGGACGCCGAGGAGTGTGTAAACGACGCCTACCTGGGGCTGTGGGACAGCATCCCGCCGGCGCGGCCCCAGCCCCTGCTGCCCTATGCCCTGCGGGTGGTGCGCAACCTGTGCCTAAAGCGCTATCACTGGAACATCGCCCAAAAGCGGAACTCCCAGTTCGACTTGGCCTACTCCGAGCTGGAAAGCTGCCTGGCGGACCACACCGGACCAGAGCAGCAGCAGGACGCCAAGGAGCTGCGCGCCGCCCTGGAGGGCTTTCTGCGGGGGCTTTCCCAGCGGGACAGGGTGCTGTTTTTGGGGCGGTACTGGTACGCCTGCACCCACAAGGAGCTGGCCCTGCGCCTGGGCATGACGGAAAACAACGTGGCCGTGCGGCTCTCCCGGCTGCGGGAGAAGCTGCGCAAGTATTTATTGGAAAAGGGGGTTTTGGAATGATCGCGAAAGATTTGCTCACCGCTTTAAACGACATTGACCCCAAGCTGCTGGAGGACGTGGAGCCCTGGGGCGCCGCGCCCAAAACCATCCGCCGCCACCCGGTGTGGGCCGTGGCCGCCGCCCTGGCGCTGTGCCTAGGCATCGGCACAGCCGTGGTGCTCCTCACCGGCCAGCTGTCCCTGGTGAGCCCAGAGGGCGGTACGGCGGTGATGGAGGACAGCTCTGTTGAGCAGGAAGGCAGCACCGCTGTGCGGGAGGACGTGCCAGACATCCAGTATGAAGAGGTCTCCTCTGAAGATTGGATTATGCAAGACTTTGAGACCTGGGACTATCCCGAAATAACTCTCCACCGGCCCCTCACCCAGGAGGAAACCGCCCTTATGGCCGCCCAAGAGCTTCTGCCGGAAGATATGGATTTCGCCTATTTAGGCGGGGAAGCCGGTGTGGACGACCAGGGCCAGACCCACTATGTCACCTTTGAGGGATGGCGGGAAATAGGGGAGCAATACCGGGCAAGCGGCTGCGCCTTCCGCATTACAGTGGCGCCGGACGGCATCCCCTCCAGCCCAGCGGGGGAAATACTCCATGTGCTGGACGGGCCCAACAACGAGATTGACGGGGTAGAGATATACGCAGCCAACATGACTTTATCCACAAGTACTGCGATTAGCGGCAAAATCGGCGACAGCTACACAACCACCGACTATTGCCTGGGGTTCCTGCTGGAGGGCGACCAGCCCCTTGGCGTCACCATCCAGTCCACCTATTGCCATGACAACCTTCCAGGCTCCTTTGACACAGCGGAAGACGCCCAGTATTTCGCCGCCTATGTGCTCCAGCAGATCCTGGAAAAAGGGATTTCCACAGAGGGCATCAGCGGCCGGGAGCCGGAAGGCACTTACAATTCTCCCTATATCTTCGACTATGCCCAAGATGCGCGCACGGTGGAGGCCACCCCGCCGGAAGATGCCTCCAGCCGAGAGCTGACCACCAGCGAAATCGCCAATCTGCTTGGATACGAGGAGTGGTGGGCCACCTCCCTTTTCTCCACCATTGACTTTTCCGGCAGCGTTGTCTATGACAGCTCCGGGGCGCTGTGGCAGGCGTCCTTCACGGGCTACCAGCACGGCACGGACATCCCTGTCATCCACATGGCCGCTGCCCCAGGCGGGCTGCCCCCCTGCTGCCAAACTGGCGACGTGCCCTGGAACAACCAGCTGGGCAACACGCCTATCTACTCCGCCTCCCAAAAAGACGGGGAGGAAGAAACCTTTTCCGCCCAGGCTGTGATAGGCTCCGGGGAAGACGCCGTGGGCGTCTATTTGGACATTGTGTCCGACGGGGTGTTCTTCGACACGGTGTACGCCCAGTCGTTCCTCTACGACACCATGCGGAACCTGGTGCGGGATGGGGTGGATTCAAGCCGCCTTACGTACGATACCGCCTCCCCCACCCTGACCTTTGCGGAGAACCCGGGGCCGGAGCTCTCCACGGGCTGGGATGTGCCGGAGGGCTCTGCCACCCGGGACATGACCCAAGCCGAGCTGGACGCCCTTTGGGGGCAGGAGCTGCGGGACCTTCAAGAGGTGCCCATCCTCACTGGGCAGGTGGCCACCAACGGGGCCGGGGAAGTTATCCGGGCCACCGTGCGGGGCTACGCAAGCGCGGAGGCCCAAAGCCAGGGCCTGGAGTGCTTCTCGGTGCACCTGGTGCCTGATGGGCCGGCCGTCAGCGACGCCCTGGACCGGGTGTCCTTCTTAGAGGAGCCCAACAACCAGGTGCAGGGCGTGGGCGTGTACGCCGCCGCCCTGGAGAGCACCCGGGGGCAGGAGCTGCCTGTCACCTGGTACAGCGCAGCCTTCCTCACCGCGGGGGAGGCGCCGGTGGGCGTGGCGGTTTCCGTCGCCCAGGGAGAGTGGGGCTGTTCCACCAAGTACGATGCGGAAGACCTGGTGGCGCGCGCCGTGGGCCAGTACATCCAAGAGGGCGTGTCCCTCGATACCCTGGCCGCGGGGGATTCTAAGGGGCTTACCTTTACCACCAACACCCTAGAACCTTACTGTGATGAGTTTTTCGAGTTTCATCGGCAGAACCTGGAAGCAAACCCCATCCCGGATGACTTTGTGAGCCGTCCTATGGACGAGGAAGAACTCGCCCAGATTTGGGGCGGCCAGCTGCCCTGGGCAGATGAATATCTTTTGCAAGGCACGGCCCTGTTTACCTCCCAAGGGGAGCTGCTGCAAGTGTGGATTCACGGAAACCTGCCAGACCAAAAAGACAGCGATTCCGCTTTTGCCATCACCCTCACCGCCGGGGACCTGCCCTGGAGCTGGCCCCAGTACGCCACAACCTTCTTCTTAGACCAGCCCAACAACCAAATTGACGGCGTGGGCGTGTACGCGACCCAGTATTTGGAGGAGTACAGCTGGGAGGAAAGCGACGGCTCCGGAGAAAGGGTGAAGTACGACCGGGGAGACTATAACAACCAATACGTGTACATTCAACAGCCGGAATACACCGTCTCCGTACAAGCCACCCCGGCCCCGTGGGGCTTTTCCACGACAGGGGACGCCCAAGCTTTCGCCGAAGCCGTGGCGGAAGCGTCCATTGAGCAGGGCATAGACCTGGCTCACATTCATGCGGAGGACGCCCGCTGATACCCTTCCTTATGAAAAAGAAACTTGCCTAGAAAAAATCCCCCAACGGAAAGCTCCGCTGGGGGATTGCGTTTTTACTGGATTTCGAACTCCTTGACCAGGGCGTAGAGCCGCTGGTCCACCTGGGCGGACACCCGCAGGCCCTCGGGGACGTACTCCTCGCTGGTGACGGCGCCCTCCTCCCGGAGCTTGGCCGCCAAGCCCGTTTTGGAGAAGGGCAGCAGCAGCTCCACCGGGAAAGTCTTTTCCGGCAGGCTGTCCTCAATAGCTTTGAGCAGCTCTGGGATGCCGTCGCCGTGCAGCGCGCTGATGCGCACCGCCCCAGGCAGGCGGGGGGCCAGCTCCGGGTCCTCCACAGCGTCCCACTTGTTCAGCACCGGGATGATGGGGTGCCCCGCCGCGCCCAGCTCGTTGAGCAGCGTGTTGGTCACCTCCAAATGGTCCCGGGCCTCCCCGCTGGAGGCGTCGCAGACATTTAGGAGAATATCCGCGGTGGCGGCCTGCTCCAAAGTGGACTTAAAGGCCTCCACCAAATGGTGGGGCAGCCGCCGGATAAGGCCCACCGTGTCGATGAGCATCACCGTTTTGCCGCAGGGCAGCTTTAAGGCCCGGGCGGTGGGGTCCAGTGTGGCGAAGAGCTTGTCCTCGGCCAGCACCCCCGCCTGGGTGAGCTGGTTCATCAAGGTGCTTTTGCCGGCGTTGGTGTAGCCCACCAAGGCCACGGTGACGGTGCCGTCCTTTTCCCGCCGCCGGTTGATGAGCCCCCGGGCGGCCTCCACGTCCCGCAGCTGCTCCTTCAGGGAGCTGATGCGCCGCCGGATGTGGCGCCTGTCCGTCTCCAGCTTCGTCTCGCCGGGGCCCCGGGTGCCGATGCCGCCGCCCAACCGGGAAAGGGATGTGCCCTGGCCGCCCAGCCGGGGCAGCAGGTATTTCAGCTGGGCCAGCTCCACTTGCAGCTTGCCCTCTTTGCTGCGGGCCCGCTGGGCGAAGATGTCCAGAATCAAGGTGGTGCGGTCAATCACCTGGACGCCGCAGGCCTTTTCCAGGTTGCGGATTTGGGTGGGGGTCAGCTCCCGGTCGAAGATGAGCAGGTCTATCTCCTCCTGCTGGCAGAGCTGGGCCGCCTGCTCCACCATGCCGGAGCCGATGCAGGTGGCGGTATCTGGGGCGGGGCGCTTCTGGGTCAAGGTGAGGACAGGCTCCGCACCGGCGGTGTGGGCCAGCTCCTCCAGCTCCCCCAAAGACACCTCCGCGTTGTACTCCCCGGTGTCCAGGGAAACAAGCAAAGCCCGCTGGGGCCGCGTTTCGTTTTCATACATGGCGTTGTCCTCCCTTGGAAAGTGCTGCCCTTATGATAGTACAGAATCCCGCCGGCGTCAAACCCTTTATGGCTCCAGCTCCACCACATAGGTGACGCCGCTGCGGTTGAGGGCGTGGTACAGCCCCGCCTCCCCGGAGAAAGCGCCCTCACTGAACTGGGCCGCCAAGGTGTCCGCCGCCAGGGAGATGCCTCCCGTGCCGTAGGGACTTTCCTCCCCCTGGAGCCACACCTGGGAGAACACGTCCCAGCCGCCGTCGGCTCGGGGAGCCACGGGGGGCTTTCCCTGGGCGAACACCGTTATCTTCCTGGGGGAAAAGGGCAGCGTCACACTGGCCGCCCCGCTGCCCGTGCCGGTGTAGGTGAGCACCGTCCCCCGCTGGGCGAGGAACTGCTTTTCCTCCGCCGCAAGGTGCAGCCCGCTGTTGGAGATGTGGCCTCCCGCCAGCTGCTCCAGCTTTTGGTTGTCCTGCAAAAAGTCCGCCCACTCGGGGCAGTCTGTCTGGGCCCACAGGGAAAGGCCCAGCACCGTGGATGTACTGCTTGCCGCCATCTTTATACCTCCTCAAAGCCGTTTTCCAAGTCTTGCCGGGAGACGCCGTCCAGCTGGGCCCAGGTGAGGCCCAAATCGTCCCAGGCCTCAAAGCTTCTGGGATAGGCGTCCAACGCCACCCAGGTGACGGCGGTGTCCCAGGCCCAAGCCAGGTGGGCGGGGAGCAGCTGGTCCAGCTCCCGGGCAGCCTCCGCCTGGGTGATTCCCAGCAGCCTGCCCAGCAGGACTTTCAGCCCGCCTTCGCCGTCCTCCAGCACCAGGCCCCGCACCCCCGCCCCGGGCAGGAGCCTCTGGGTGCCCGCCTGCGTGAAATCCCCGGGGCGGGCGGCCATGCGGCTGGCCCCG
>FR893817.1:2252-3631 GCA_000435395.1 Firmicutes bacterium CAG:94 | reverse complement strand
GGCTGGCCACGGTGTCCCGGCAGTCCTCCACCGGGGCAGTGGAGGGCTGGGGCCGGAACAGCGCCTCCCACTGGGCCAGCCTCTCCCGGGTGGCGGTGGTGGCGAACAAATCCGCCAGCAGCTTGTCAAAAGCCGCCTCCAGGGGGGCAAAGCCCGCGCTGTAGGCGTCCAGCTCCCAATCCACCGGGGTGGAGCCAGTCAGGCTGTACAGGCCGGTGCCCTCCAGCACCTGGGCCATGTGCGCCCGGGCCCTCATGACAGCGCCTCCACCGTGACGCTGGTGGGCCGGATTAAGGTGCCGTTCATGGGGGAGATTTCCACCAAGCCCGCGCCAAACTCCACCTTCTCCGCAGGGACTGCCTCCAGCACCGCCCGGGTGATGTCCGTCAGCAGGTAGGCCTCCCCGATGCCCAAGGTGTCAAAATAGGCGGTGACGGCCTGCTGCACTTGGGCGGTGGCCCAGGTGAAGTCCACCTCGCTGGGGAGCTTCACCTTTACGGGAATGGGCAGATTCAGCACCTGGGCGGCAGTCACCGTCACCGTGACGCCGATTTCCCGCTGGGCCTCCAGCTCCGCTTGCACCGCGGCGATAATCTCCCCGCTGGGGGCGGCGCCCTCTCCCCACAGGTAGACCGTCACCGTCCCCGCGCCCCCGGCCCGGGGCACCGCCTGGGCCAAGGTGACGCCCGGCTGGGCCAGGGCAATCTCCTGGTAATAGCCGGCGTTGGCGCCGCTGCCCCCGCGGACGATGGAATCCAGCACCCGCCGGCGGTAGGTGTCGTCCTCCTCGGGGTCACGGCCGCCGGTGATGGCCTCCTGGTTGGAGGCGTAGTTGATGCCTGTGGGCGCGCTGACCAAGGTGGTCACATAGCCCGCCGCGGCGTTTCCGGCGGCCCCGGCCACCACCGCCCGCACCGGCACGTTCACCGTCAAGTCGCCGGCCTCCAGCACGGCGTCCTGGGTGGTCTCATACTCCACCACAGGCTCCCCCGAGGTGGCGCACACCGTGCCCTGGGGCACCACCAAGTCGAAGGAGAGGGGCAGGTACCGGGAGAAGGACACCGTCCCGGTGGCGTGGGAAGCCGCCCGCCTGGCCACGCCCCGCTGGGCGCCGTGCAGGTCCAGCTGGGCCCCGGTAGCCGTCTGGGGGAAGGCCTGGCGCTCCAGCCAGTCCAGAGAGGCCCCTAAGCGGTGGAGCTCCCCGGCCAGCACCCGCAGCCGCAGCCCCACCTCGGAGACGTCCTCCACCTTGCCGCCGCTTTTCTCCTCGTACTCCGCCTCCATCCGCTGGAGGATTTGCTCAAAGCTATCCATCTGTTTCCTCCTTTCCCGGGACAGCCACCTGCCCCGCGCCCAAGGGCGTTTCCACCCAAACCTGC
>FR893817.1:0-2235 GCA_000435395.1 Firmicutes bacterium CAG:94 | reverse complement strand
ACCCTGCCACAGGCCCGTGCCGCTGTGGTATTCCACCTGGGCCACCTGCACGCCGGGGCAGCCCAGCAGCGCCTCCCCGGCCAGGGCCCAGGCCCGCTGCAAGCTGTTCTCCTCCCCCGGGTCCAGCCGGGGCAGGCCGCTGCCCAGCAGGGGGCCATAGGGCAAGCTCCCCCGGGGCAGGCACAGGCGCAGGCGGATGTTTTGCAGCAGCTCCTCCAATCCCGCCACCTGCTGGGGAAGCCCCCCTGGGCCCAGCACAACGCCGCCGGGCTCCCATTTCAAATCCATTGCCTCGCCCCCTTTACGATGATTTCGCCGGGAAGCTCTGGCCGTTGATGACCACTTCCCCGGTGTTTTTCAGCAGAATTTCCGCGCCGCCCGCAGAGTAGAGCCGCACCTCCCCCTGGGAGAGCTGGCCGTCCGGGGCCGCGGCAATCCCCGCGCAGACGCCGTCCAGCATCACGGCCCTGTCCCCTTCCTCGGCGGCGCTGGAGTAGCCATAGGGGAACAGCAGCTCCGGGGAGCGGTACTCGCTCTCCCCCTGGATGGTCATCCCCTGGCCCGCGCCGGAAACCTGCCCCCGGCGCAGCTTGGCCCCGCTGGTAGTATCTCCCCGTTTTGTCAGCCACATACAGCCTTCCCCCTTTCCAGCACAAACCGCGTCCGCTCGCCCCGGCTGTCCCGGATGTACCGGGCCTGGCGCAGGGGGCAGTCCTCAAACCGGCCCAGGCGGGGCGCTTCCACTGTGACCAGCGCCCCGGGGCCGGGCCAGCTGTTGCCCTGGCACTCCACTGAGAGAAGCCAGCTCTCCCGCTCCCCCTGGCGGAGCAGTTCCCGGGGGTCCCGGCCGTCCTCCATGCTCACATAGCGCTGGCGCTTTACCCCCGCCGCGCCCCGGAAGGGCGTGTCGTAGGTGCCCCGGAAGCTCTGCTGCCACACGGCGCTCAACTGCTTGCAGGGCAGCCGGGAGAGCTCCGCCGAGAGCACCCGGCCGGCTGTCACCTTGGTTTCCTGGGGGCCCTCGCAGTGGAGGGTGCCCTTGCCGTCCACCCAGGGCGCTGTGCCCAGGTAGTCCCGGCAGAAGGTTTCCAGCAGCTCCCAGCAGCTGGTGCCCTTTTCCACCGCCAGCTCCCCGGCCTTGGGGGACTGGTCCCCCACCACGGAGGTCAGGCCCAGGGGCTGGAAGTACCGCTCCCACAAAAGGCCCAAAGAGGGGCTGCGCAGCACGGCGGGCCGGGCCTCGTTGTCCAGGAGCAGCGCCTCCCAGCTGCGGGCGATGAGCTCCACCGTAAAGCTCTCCCCAGAGAGGGCGGTGTTCTGCTCGTCCACTATGCCCCCAAAGGCCACCTGCCCCTGGTGGAACACCCGCACCACCGCCAAGTCCTCCCACTGTTTCTCCGCGGGGAACACCGCCCGCAGCTGGCTGGCGGGGGCGTCGCTGTCGTACAGCAGCTGGGCCTCCATTGGCTCGCCCAAAAGCAGCTCGGTGCCGTCTGTCAATTCTCCCCAAAACGTCATGGAAGCATCACCTTCTCCCCTTCCTCCAGCGCGCATATATCCCGAATGTGGGGGTTTGCCTCCACCAGTTTCTCGATGGAAAGCCCCCACCGGTTGGAGTACTGCCACAAGCTCTCCCCGGCCTGGGCGCAGTAGGTGCCGCTGCCGGCGTAGGCGCCTCGGCCCTCCCACTCGGTGAAGGAGAAGGTGTAGCGCACCAAATCCTTGCCCTGGGCGCCCACCAGCTCCAGGCTGTCCATCAGCGCCCAAAAGGGCTCTACCCCCGGCAGCTGCAGCAGCCCCGGCCCCTTTTGGGAAAAGGCCCGCTGCAGCCCGGCCCAGGCCTCCATGCAGTCCTCCCCGGCGAAGTACCCCTCCCCGGTGACGTTCCGCCGCTGGGGGCCCAGCTCCTCGGCCTTGCTCTCCCCATAGGGGACGTTGACCTCCCCCACGCGCCGGGCATGGGCCACCCGCAGGGACACGGGGTTATCCTTCCAGGTGAAGTCTTTAAAGCGCATTCCCATCAGCCGCATGGACACGCCCCCTTTCAAAAGGACACCGGGTAGCGGCGGCTGTCCCGCTCCACCTCCCGGGACACCTCCTCGGCCCTGTCGCGCCCGGTTGCAGTTTGCTCTTGGTTCACGCAAGCTCCTCCTTTCCCTGGCGGCCCGCCGCCTGGAACACGGCCTTCCCCCCGGCGGGGTCCAGCTTTTTCCAGCGGCAGCCGGTGTACACGTC
>FR893816.1:9278-13108 GCA_000435395.1 Firmicutes bacterium CAG:94 | reverse complement strand
GCTGTTGCTGC
The DNA here is from genome assembly GCA_000435395.1 of Firmicutes bacterium CAG:94. Taxonomy (GTDB): domain Bacteria; phylum Bacillota; class Clostridia; order Oscillospirales; family Acutalibacteraceae; genus Acutalibacter; species Acutalibacter ornithocaccae. The sequence goes on along the minus strand of FR893816.1, from coordinate 13,097 downwards.
TGGGGGCGGCGGTGTTCTTCTTCAAGTTCTCCATCCGCCGGTACCGGAAGGAGCGCGCCGATGAGCAGTATGAGGAGGCAGACTCCATCTGGAACCCCTTTGCCCCCCGGATGAAGGAGGCCCAGGCTTACATCCGGGCCCACACCCGGGAGAAGGTAAAGCTCACCTCCTTTGACGGGCTGGAGCTGGCGGCCCTGTACCTGCCGGTGGAGCGCCCCCGGGGCACGGTGATAGCCTTCCACGGGTACCGCTCCCTGGCCACCATCGACTTCGCCTTGGAGGTGGAGTTCCTCCACCGGCTGGGCTATGATGTGCTGCTGCCCTACCAGCGCTCCCACGGGGAGAGCCAGGGCAAGTACATCACCTACGGGGTGAAGGAGCGCTTCGACTGCCAGAGCTGGGCCCGCTACGCCGCCCGCCGCTGGGGGGACAGGCCCCTGTTCCTCATGGGCATCTCCATGGGGGCCGCCACGGTGCTGATGGCCTCCGGCCTGGAGCTGCCTCCCAACACCCGGGGCATTGTGGCCGACTGCGCCTTTACCACCCCCTGGGACATCATGGCCCACGTGGCCCGGCGGGATTACAAGCTGCCCCGGGCGCTGCTGTGGGTGCTCCTCTCCCTGCTGGACCTGCTGGCCCGGGCGGCGGCGGGGTTCTCCCTAAAGGGCGCGGACACCCGCCAGGCCTTGGCGCACACCCAGCTGCCGGTGCTGTTCCTCCACGGGGAGAAGGACGACTTTGTGCCCGTCTCCATGACAGAGGAGAACTACCATGCCTGCGCCTCCCCCAAGGCGCTGCGGCTGGTGCCCGGCGCCGAACACGCCCAGAGCTTCGGCGTGGACACCCCCGGCTGTGAGGAAACCATCCAGCGGTTTTTGGAGGGGTGCCTGGGGTAGGCCGCCGGGCCCAAAAATATTTTTCTGCCCCAGGGGGAGAATGGATTGCAAATCCCCACAGGATATGATAGGATACTCCATAGAGATACGGCGTGAGCGGCAACCGGGCCACCGGGAACCGCCTTCGTCGTACTTTTTTGCCCTGGGAATGGGAAAAATTTTGGAAAGGGGTCGTTTTATGGCGCAGAGGATACGGAGCATGACAGAGGGTTCCCCCATCCGGCTGCTGATTTCCTTTGCCCTGCCGCTGATGGTGGGCAATGTGTTCCAGCAGCTGTACACCGTGGTGGACACCGCCGTGGTGGGGCAGTTTGTGGGGGTAAGCGCCCTGGCCTCCCTGGGGGCGGCGGACAGCCCCAACTGGGGGGTGCTGGGCATCATCCAGGGGCTGACACAGGGCTTCTCCATCTTGATGGCCCAGCACTTTGGCGCCAAGGATTACCGGGAGCTCTCCCGCAGCGTGGGGGCCTCGGTGACGCTGTGCCTGGTGTTCACCGTGCTGCTGGGGGTGGGGGGCCAGCTGTGGGCAGAGCCCCTGCTGCGCCTGCTGAATACCCCCCAGGACGTGCTGCCCGGGGCGCTGCTGTACCTGCGCATTGTCTACGGGGGCATCCCGGCCATTATGGCCTACAACTTCCTGGCGGCCATTTTGCGGGCCCTGGGGGACGCCAAAACGCCCCTGTATGCCATTGTGGTGGCGGCCCTGATGAACGTGGCCCTGGATTTGCTCTTTGTGGTGGGTTTCCACTGGGGCATTGCCGGGGCGGCCATCGCCACGGTGGTTTCCCAGGTGGCCTCTGCCGTGTACTGCTTTTTCAACGTGCGGAAAATCACCATCCTCCAGGTGCTTCCCGGCGATTTGAAGCCCTCCCGGGATTTGACCCTCACTTTGCTGAAGCTGGGCTTTCCCATGGCCTTGCAGAACGCCATCATCGCCATGGGCAGCATGGTGGTGCAGTTTGTCATCAACGGCTACGGCATGCTGTTCCTGGCGGGCTTTACCGCCACCAACAAGCTTTACGGCCTGCTGGAGATTGCCGCCACCTCCTACGGCTTCGCGGTGACCTCCTACGTGGGGCAGAACCTGGGCGCCCGGCTGGTGAACCGCATCAAGCGGGGGCAGCGGGCGGCGGCTGTGGTGGCCTTCCTCACCTCGGTGGTCATCGCCGCGGCCATGCTGCTGTTTGGCCGGCTGGTGCTGGGGCTGTTCATCTCCGGGGAGCCGGCGGAGGTGGAGGCCTCTTTGGACATCGCCTACCACTACCTATCCATTATGAGCGTGTGCCTGCCCATCCTATATATGCTGCACATCTACCGCTCCGCCCTGATGGGCCTGGGGGACACGGTGGTGCCCATGCTCTCCGGCTTCGCGGAGATGGTGGTGCGCATTGGCGTGGCCTTGCTGCTGCCCTTGGTCATGGGCCAGGAGGGCATCTACTACGCGGAGGTGGGCGCCTGGACCGCCGCGGCCATTCTGCTGGTGGCGGCCTATTACGCCAGGATGCGGGCCCTCTCCCGGCGCAAGGGCTTTGCCCTGGACGAAAAAAACTGAAAGGAGTGCTTGTATGGAGCAGGTGGTAAAAGAAAACAGCATCACCCAAGGTGTGATTTGGAAGCAGCTTCTCATCTTTTTCTTCCCCATTTTGATAGGCACCTTCTTCCAGCAGCTGTACAACACGGTGGACACCATTGTGGTGGGGCAGTATGTGGGCACCAACGCCCTGGCGGCGGTGGGCACCACCGGCACCCTCATCAACCTGCTGGTGGGCTTCTTTGTGGGGGTGTCCTCCGGCGCCACGGTGATTATCTCCCAATTCTTCGGCGCGGGGGACGGCAAAAACGTCTCCAAGGCGGTGCACACCTCCATTGCCTTGGCCTTGGCGGGCGGGCTTGTCATCATGGTGCTGGGGCTGCTGACGGCCCGGCCCTCTTTGGTGCTGCTGGGCGTGCCCGAGGAGATACTGGGCGACGCCTTGACCTACATGAACGTGTATTACTGCGGCATCATCGCCAGCATGATATACAACGTGGGCACCGGCGTGCTGCGGGCCATTGGCGACAGCCGCATGCCCCTGTACGTGCTCATTGTCTGCTGCCTGGTGAACATTGTGCTGGACCTGCTCTTTGTGCTGGGCTTCCACTGGGACGTGTTCGGCGTGGCCATTGCCACGGTGCTCTCCCAGGTGGTCAGCGCGGTGCTTATCATGGCGCGGCTGATGCTCACCCGGGAGAGCTACCGGGTGGAGCTCAAACGCATCCGCTTTGATAAGAGCATATTGAAAAATGTTATCCGCATCGGCCTGCCCGCGGGGATGCAGTCGGTGCTGTACTCGGTGTCCAACCTGGTGGTGCAGGCCAGCATCAACTCTTTTGGCACCGACGCCATCGCCTCTTGGGCGGCCATCGGCAAAATTGACGGCTTCATCTGGATGGTGATGAGCGCCTTTGGCATTGCCATCACCACCTTTGTGGGGCAGAACTTCGGCGCCCAGCAGTACGCCCGGGTAAAGCGGAGCATCAAGGTGTGCCTGGGCATGGCCTTGGGCACCACCATCGCCCTGAGCATTTTGCTGCTGGTGTTCATGGAGCCCCTGCTGCGGTTCTTCACCGGGGACGAGACGGTTATCGCCATCGGCCAGCGCTTCTTCTGGGTGATGGCCCCCAGCTACTTTACCTATGTGTTCATCGAGATTCTCTCCGGCGCCATCCGCGGGGCGGGGGAGTCCCTGCAGCCCATGCTCATCACCTGCTTTGGGGTGTGCGGCCTGCGCATTTTGTGGCTGACGCTGGTGGTGCCCCGGTTCCACACCATGGAGATGGTGGCCATGAACTACCCCGTCACCTGGGTGATTGCCGCCGTGGTGTTCATCCTCTACTACCTGCGGATGAACTGGCTGCGCAGGTGCATCCGGCGGGGCGGCTA
>FR893816.1:8918-9203 GCA_000435395.1 Firmicutes bacterium CAG:94 | reverse complement strand
AGGGAGGGGCCGCCGGTCCCTCTTTTTTGCTGCCCTGCGGGGGAAGCCCCGCTTTTTTCTGGGCGCTGGCATGAAAAAAACTATTGCATTTTTCCTGGGTTTGGGCTATGATAAGAGTGGTTAGATGTGCGTACAAATCCGGCGGCGGGCAGCGCCGTCCCGCACAGACTTGCACTAATCAAAATGGAGGAACCTGCAATGAACAACATCCCTCAGGTCAAGCTGGGTATTGTGGCTGTATCCCGCGATTGCTTCCCCATCCAGCTTTCCCAGAACCGCCGGGCC
>FR893816.1:8632-8896 GCA_000435395.1 Firmicutes bacterium CAG:94 | reverse complement strand
CCGGGCCGCCGTTGTGGCTGCCTGCGCCGCTAAGGGCCTGGAAGTGTACGAGGCCCAGACTACCGTTGAGAACGAGAAGGACATGCTGGCTGCCGTGGAAGAAGTCACCAAGGCTGGCTGCAACGCCCTGACCGTGTTCCTGGGCAACTTTGGCCCCGAAACCCCCGAAACCCTTATCGCCAAGAACTTTGACGGCCCCTGCATGTTTGTGGCTGCCGCCGAGGGCGACGGCGACCTGATTAACGGCCGCGGCGACGCCTACTG
>FR893816.1:1789-8575 GCA_000435395.1 Firmicutes bacterium CAG:94 | reverse complement strand
CTGCGCGGCCTGACCGGCTATATCCCCGAGTATCCCGTGGGCACCGCCGAGGAGCTGGCCGACAAGATGGCCGAGTTTGTGCCCATCGCCCGCGCCATCATCGGCATTAAGAACCTGAAGATTATCACCTTCGGCCCCCGGCCCCAGGATTTCTTCGCCTGCAACGCCCCCATCAACGGCCTGTACCAGCTGGGTGTGGAGATTGAGGAAAACTCCGAGCTGGACCTGCTGGTCTCCTACAAGGAGCACGCCGGCGACGCCCGCATCCCCGATGTGTGCGCCGACATGGCCAAGGAAATGGGCGAGGGCAAGTATTACCCCGACATGCTGGAGCGCATGGCCCAGTTTGAGCTGACTCTGCTGGATTGGGCTGAGAACCACAAGGGCAGCCGCCAGTACGTGGCTTTCGCCGACAAATGTTGGCCTGCCTTCCCCAGCCAGTTCGGCTTTGAGCCCTGCTATGTCAACTCCCGCCTGGCCACCCGCGGCATCCCCGTGGCCTGCGAAGTGGACATCTACGGCGCCCTCTCCGAGTACATCGGCATGTGCATCTCCGGCGACACCGTCACTCTGCTGGACATCAACAACTCCGTGCCCGCCTCCATGTACGAGGCCCAGATTAAGGGCAAGTTCGATTACGACTACAAGCTCAACGACACCTTCATGGGCTTCCACTGCGGCAACACCCCCAGCTGCAAGCTGTGCGCCGACCGCGCTGTGAAGTACCAGCTCATCCAGCACCGTCTGCTGGAGCCCGCCGGCAGCGACCCCGATTTCACCCGCGGCACCCTGGAAGGCGACATCGCCCCCGGCGAAATCACCTTCTACCGCCTGCAGAGCACTGCTGACGGCCAGCTCCGCTGCTACGTGGCAGAGGGCGAGGTCCTGCCTGTGCCCACCTGCTCCTTCGGCGGCATCGGCGTGTTCGCCATCCCCGAGATGGGCCGTTTCTACCGCCACGTGCTGGTGGAGAAGCGCTATCCCCACCACGGCGCCGTGGCCTTTGGCCATCACGGCAAGGCCCTCTTCGAGCTGTTCAAGCTGCTGGGCATCCAGGACATCGGCTTCAACCAGCCCAAGGGCATGCTCTACAAGACCGAGAACCCCTTCGCCTAAGAAGGAAAACGCCATACAAAAAGGAGGCACCCCTGGCGGGATGCCTCTTTTTTTGTTGCCTTTGGGGCTCTTGCCCCCGCAAACGGAAAGCGGCCTGGCCAAAGCCAAGCCGCTTTTTTTAGCAAGATTTCGCCTGGATCTACTCCGTCCGCAAGGCCACCACAGGGTCTTTCTTGGCGGCGCTGCGGGAGGGGATGATGCCCGAGAACAAGGTCAGGGCGGTGCTGATGAGCACCAGCACCAAGGCCGTGGGCAGGGGCAGGAAGGCGCTTAAGGTCTGGATGCCGGTGAGGTGGTGCAGGATGGCGTTGATGGGGATGCACAGCACCCAGGTGATAAGCACGCCCAGCGCACCGGAGGTAAAGCCGATGATGACCGTCTCCGCGTTGAACATGGAGGACACGTTCCGCTTGGAGGCGCCAATGGCCCGCAAAATGCCGATTTCCTTGGTGCGCTCCTGGACGGAAATCAAGGTGATGACGCCAATCATAATGGAGGAGACCACCAGGGACACGGCCACAAAGGCGATGAGCACATAGGTGATGGCGTTGATGATGGTGGTGATGGAGGAAAGCATCAGGCCGATGTAGTCGGTGTACTGGATTTGCTCCAAATCGTCCTTGGTTTCGTTGTAGTCGGCGATGGCCTGCTCGATGACGTCCTTGTCCTCAAAGGAGGCGGCGTACAGGCTGATGGAGGCCGGGTCGGCCAAATCGATGTAGCCCAGCTGCACCAGGTTCTCCTCGTAGGTGGAGTCGGAGAAGGTGAGCACCTCGTCGTAGTACTGGGCGCACTGCTGGGTGGTGTAGGTGTCCATGGCGGCGTCTAGGGCGGCGGCCATCTGGGCGGGCTCCATGGCGGCCAGCTGCTGCTGGACCTGGGCGGCGTACTGGGCCTTAAACTGCTCCTGGGCCATCTGGGTGAACAAATCGGAAAGCTCCTCGTCGCTCATGGCGGCGATGTAGTCCTCCACCTGGCTCTCGTCCAGGCTGGCCTGGCTGGTGAGTGCCTCCTGCAAGGTGGACTCCATCTCCTCCCGGCTCATGGAGCCGGTGGACTGCCCCACCGCCTGGTCGATCTGCTCCTGGGTGGGCAGGCTTTGGATGGCCAGGTACGTCTCCGCCTTGCCCTGCTCCTCCAGGCCGGACACGTAGCTGCGGAAGGCGCTCTCCTTCTCCTCGTCGGTGAGGTTGCCGGTGCTCTCCTGGAAGGGCAGGCCGGTAAAGATGTCCCGGTTGGGGCTGTCCATCTGGGCCTGGATGGCGGCGGAATCCTGGGAGGCCTGGGCCAGATGCTCGGTGAGGGCGCTGGTGTAGCCGATGGAGCCGGAAAGCATGTGGGCGCTGGCGTTCTCGTTGGGCCGGATGATGCCGGACACCTGCAAGGTGATGCCGTTGTCGTAGAGGTAGCGCAGGCCGGCGTCGGTGTCCCGCAGGTCCACGTAAAGGCCGCTGGCCTCGTCATAGGCGTAGCAGTCGGCGTTCAGCACGGTCTTGTACTCCCGGGAGCAAATCTCCTCGTAGGACCAGCTCTGGTCCTCCAGCTCCACCTCGGTCTGGTCCACGGCGGCCTGCATAATGGCGTCCATCTCCTCCTGGGGCTTCAGTCCCAGGGCGTACAGGGCCATGTCGTCCAGCTCGTTGTTCTCGTCCAGGACCAGCACTACCTCGTTGTAGTCGTTGGGCCAAGAGCCGTACACCAGGTCGTACTGGTCCTCCAGCATGGGGCTGATAAGGGCGCCGTCGTCCCCGGGGAGCATCTCCTGCCACAGCACCATGCTCCCGCCGCCCATGGAGCTGGCCAGGGAGTCCATGCCATAGCTGCTGCGCAGGTCGCTCATGGCGGCCATGTCAATGCTGAAATACTCCTGGAGCAGGTCCTCCATCAGCTCTTGGGAGTCGGAGAGGAGGATGTCCCCGTCCACGTTTTCCGTGTACACCAGCAGCTGGGGGTCGTAGGTGTACTGCACCCCGCTGACGGCGTTGTAGAGGGGGTCCTCCGGGTCCTTTAGGCGCTGCTCCAAATAGGTCTTAAAGGAGGCCAGGTCGTTCTCAATGGTCTCCGAGGAGCTCAGGGCGTTGACCATGTCGTAAATCATGGGCTTTTGGTAGACGCCGTCCAGCTGGTGCTCGTCGGTGGACTGGGCCGCGTCGATAAACTCCTCCATCAGCGAGCCCAGGTCCATCTCCTGGGACTGGAGCGTCAGGGGGTAGGAGGAGAGGGTGTCCTCCTGCACGGCGTCGATGTAGGCGGTGGTGCCCTGGCTGACGGCGTAAATCAGCGCGATGCCGATGATGCCGATGCTCCCGGCAAAGGAGGTCAGGGCGGTGCGGCCCTTTTTGGTGAACAGGTTTTTCAAGGAGAGGCCAAAGGAGGTCCACAGGGACATGGAGGGCCGCTTGGCCTTGCGGGCGGCCTCGTCCTTTTTCACCGAGGCGGCCCGCTCTTTCTGGGCCTCCTCCGGGGTGAGGGGGGCGGTGTCCCCGGTGACCTGGCCGTCCAGCATGCGGACGATGCGGGTGGAGTAGCGCTGGGCCAGCTCCGGGTTGTGGGTGACCATGACAATGAGCCTGTCCTTGGAAATCTCCTTGAGGATTTCCATCACCTGCACGCTGGTTTCCGTGTCCAGGGCGCCGGTGGGCTCGTCGGCCAACACGATGTCCGGGTCGTTGACAATGGCCCGGGCAATGGCCACACGCTGCATCTGGCCGCCGGACATCTCGCTGGGGCGCTTTTTCAGCTGGCTGCCCAAGCCCACCCGCTCCAGGGCCTCCTTGGCGCGGCGGCGGCGCTCCGCCTTGGATACGCCGGAGAGGGTCAGGGCCAGCTCCACGTTTTGCAGCACCGTCTGGTGGGGGATGAGGTTGTAGCTTTGGAACACAAAGCCCACCGAGTGGTTGCGGTAGGCGTCCCAGTCCCGGTCCTTGTAGTCCTTGGTGGAGCGGCCGTTGATGACTAGGTCGCCGCTGGTGTACTGGTCTAGGCCGCCGATGATGTTCAGCAGGGTGGTCTTCCCGCAGCCGGAGGGCCCCAGGATGGAGACGAACTCGCTCTCCCGAAACTGCAGGCTGACGCCCTTTAGGGCCTCTACCGGCTGGCCGCCGGCGGGGTATTCCTTTACAATATTCTTCAATTCCAGCATGGGCTTGGGCGAAACCTTCTTTCCAAGAAATTGATTTTGTTCATTATATCATCTATTTTTTTGAGGTTTGTTACGAAACCGTGAACCTTATCTTTGGGCAGGAAGCACAACCATGCAAAGGAAAAGACCCGCGCCCTCCGCCGAGTGCGAAGGGCCGGGTCCCGTAAGTACTCCCCAAATGCAGCGGAAGGCCACACAGCCAGCCTGTCGGCCTCCCCCTGTTTTTTATAGCCTGGGCCTCTTAGATGCCCAGCACGTCCCGCAGGTAGATGCGGGAGACTTCAGCAGAATGGAAATTGCACACCTCGGGGCGGTCCAGCTCCACGCAGAGGACGCCGTCGAAGCCCACTTCCTCCAGGGCGGCTTTCACCGCGGGGAAGTTCACCGTGCCGTGGCCCAGGGCCCGGAAGGTGCCCATCTTGTCGCGGCCCTCGGCCTTGGACAGGGCGTAGGTGTCCACGTCCTTTAGGTGCATGTAGGCCACCCGGCTGCCGTACTGGCGAATCAGCGCGGCGGGGTCCATGCCGGCCAAGGTGGTGTGGGCGGTGTCAAAGCAGAAGGAGACGTAGTCGGGATTGGTGTGCTCGGCAAAGTAATCGATGTCGCTCTGCCAGAACACGCAGGTGCCGTAGTGGGGGTGGAAGCACAGGGTGACGCCCTTCTCCTTGGCGTAGGCGCCCACGGTGTTGGCCACGTAGCACATCTTGTCCAGCATCTCGGGGTTGGTGGGCCGCTCGGAGGGGCCGTCGTCGCCAAAGCCGGCGTTCTGGCAGTTGTACCACTTTACGCCCACGGCGGCGCAGAAGTCGATCTGCTCCTTGGCGATGCGGATGGCCTCTTCCACGTCGAAGGTGAAGTGGCCGTACAGGTTTACCAGGTCCACGCCGCACTCCTTGGTCAGGTCCACCAGGGCCTGGGGGTCGTCGGCGTAGTAATCGCGGATAAAGGCGAAGTTCTCCACGGTGTCATAGCCCAGGAACTTGCACTCCTGGAAGGCCTGCTTCAGCTGGTTCTTGGCGGCTTCGGGCTCGCGGTTGGTAATCCAGGTCCAACCGGTATAGGCTGCTTTCATGGGTATTCCTCCTAAAGTTTAGAGTGTAGATTCTGTATGGACACACGGCTCAGTCGTCCAGCACGCCGTGCATGGGGTTGTTCTTCATGGGGGCGGTGCGGGTGTAGCCCGACTCCAAGGCGATGTACTCGCCCTGCTGGCAGGACTTGGAGAAGCTGGTCATAATCTCCAGCACGTGGCGCTGCTGCTGGTAGTTGGCGCGGTGGTCGCGGCCGGTGCGCAGGGCCTTGCACATGTCCGCCAGGCCCAGGGCCCGGCTGTTTTCGTTGTAGTCGAACAGCAGGGGGATTTCCTTGTACCCGTCGTAGAAGGAGGGCACCTTTTTGCGCTCCAGGGCGGGGTCGGTGGCGGGGGCGGCTGCCTGGTCCTCGGGGCGCAGCAGCAGCACGGGGCCGCCAAAGGTGTTGGGGTCGGGCACCACCAGCGTGCCCTGGGTGCCGTACACCTCAAAGCGGGCCTGGGCGCCACGGCCGTAGTACACGTCGAAGGTGGTGAAAATCTGGGCGATGGCGCCGTTCTCAAAGAGGATGTTCCCCGAGAGGTAGGTGTCCACGTCCACAGAGATGTCCTCGCCATAGTGGGGCTGGGAGGTGATGGTGCGGTGGGGGAAGGTGCGCTTGGTCATGCCCATTACGCCCTTGGCCGGGCCCAGCAGCTGCACCAGCGCGGTGACGTAATAGGGGCCCATGTCCATCATGGGGCCGCCGCCCCGCTTGTAGTAGAACTCCGGGTCGGGATGCCAAGTCTCGTGGCCGTGGCACACCATGGCGCAGGAGGCGCCCACCACGTCGCCGATGAGGCCCTGGTCGATCACCCGCCGGGCGGTCTGGATGCCGGCGCCCATAAAGGTGTCCGGCGCGCCGCCCAGGCGCAGGCCCTTCTCCTCGGCCAGAGCCACCAGCTCCTTGGCCTCGTCCATGTCCACGGCCAGGGGCTTCTCCGAGTAGACGTGCTTGCCGTGGAGCAAGCCTTGCTTTGTCACCTCGTAGTGCTCGTGGGGGCGGGTCAGGTTCAGGATGACCTCCACCTCCGGGTCGTTGAAAGCCTCGTACATATCTTTATAGATTTTGGGCTGGCGGACCGCGGCGCCCTCTTTGATTTGCTCCTCCACGTAGCCGGCGCCCTTCTGGGCCCGCTCGGGGATGAGGTCGCACACGCCCACCAGGTCCACTTCACGGAAAACCTTGGTGATGTTTTGCAGGTAAATGCCGCTGATGGCGCCCACGCCAATCATGGCAATGCGTACCTTTTCCATGGCAGCTCCTCCTTTTTGTCATTTCTCATGACTTTTGGTTGCATTATAGCACCCTTTCTGGTAAAATACGTGCCAAGAGATGATATTTTACTGCCAATAATTGCGGGTTTTCCCTTTTTGGGGCCCGCCACGCTACGAGGTGAATCCCACATGCACGCCTTTGTCGAAGCCCGGCACGAGCCGCTGTCCATCCATCTTTCC
>FR893816.1:0-1781 GCA_000435395.1 Firmicutes bacterium CAG:94 | reverse complement strand
CCCGGCAGGAGCCGCTGTCCATCCATCTTTCCACCGGGCTCACCTTCCCTTTGCACCTGCACCCCCAGCTGGAGCTGTTTTTGGTGCTCACCGGCAGCTCCTCGGTGACAGTGCGGGGCCAGACCCAGGTGCTGGGGCCCGGGGCCCTGGCGCTGATTTTCCCCAACCAGGTGCACAGCTACACCGCCCTGGAGCCCGGCACCGGGGCGGTGCTGGTGGTGTGCGACCTCTCCTACACCGGGGGCTACGCCGACACTTTGCTGCGCAGCCACCCGGAGGACCCCTTCCTTTCCGGGGAGAAGCTGCACCCCAACGTGCCCTACGCCATCCAGGAGCTGGAGCGGGAGGCGCGCCTCCAGCGGGAGAGCCCTGTGTTCGGCCCGCTGATTCAGCTGGTACTGGCCCGGGCCCTGCCCCAGCTGAGCCTGGCGAAGAACTCCGCCGCCGACCGCCGGGAGCTGACCTATCAAATCTCCCAGTACGTGGGGGAGCACTTCCGGGAGCCCCTCACCTTGGGCACCTTGGCCCGGGAGCTGGGCATGAACAAGTACCACCTGTCTCATGTATTCTCCGAAAAGATGGGCCAGAGCTTCCCGGCCTACTTGTCCCGCATCCGCATCTCCTGCGCCTGCTCGGCTTTGGCGGAGACAGACCGCTCCGTCACCCAAATCGCCGAGGAGTGCGGCTTTGAAAGCCAGCGCTCCTTCTTCCGGGTGTTCCAGCAGCAGCTGGGCACCACCCCCCTGCAATACCGCAAAAACGCCCGCTCGCCGGAGGCGTCTCCGGGGAGGGGGGGAGGGTAGCGCCGGGGAGATTCTTCCTCACTAACGGGTAAATCTTCCCCATCCTGGGGCACGTGCTTGAGTGGGTCTACTGCATCCAGGACGGCGCGGGTTGGCTCTAAGGTCAAAGAATTGCCCGCCGGGGAGGTGATGGGCTTGGTGGGCCACTCCCAGAGCATGGACACCTTCGGCATTTACGGCCACGCCCTCCAAGGGGAGGATGCCGTCACCGCCGGGAAGCTGGGCGCCCTGTTTGAGAGCCTGGCAGCCCCAGCCCAGGAGCAGGGGGAAGGGGAGGCATACAAAAAGACCTGTCAAGAGCAACACCTGACAGGCCGGAAAAATAAAAAAAGCGGCCCAAAAAGGCCGCAGAAAACCGAAAGTGTGTAGAACGCGCGGACGCGCCTCCTGAGAGAACCGCTTGCAGTTTGAAAAACTGCATTTTTTCTTCGCAAAAACCGCGTTTCTCTGCTTCAAAATATGGGAAGTGTGTTAAAAAGTGTGTTACAGACAAAAAGAAAAACCGCCTAAACCCAGTGTTTAAGCGGCTTTTTGTGGCTTTACTGAACAAAAATGAAGCCTTGTCAAAAAAGTGAAGCAAAAAAGCCAGGTTTTATGCTGGATTCCAGTAGTTCCTTGTTCAGAAAATGCTCACTGAACAAAAATGAAACCGAGTATTCTGAGGGTTTGGGACATTAATTTTCTTCTCTAAAATTCGAATGAACCAGCATCAAATCCCCATTCGGTTCTTTGCGGAAAATGTTTTCCTCATAGAAGACGGAGCATTGAAACCGTCCATTCTCAAACCTTGGCACAGCGTAGTACAGCCGGTTGACCAGGGTGTTCCCGTCCTCCATGACATCAAAATTCCCAAGGGGAACAGCTGTTGCCCGCTCTCTCGTGGGTATATACGGTGTTTTTGTCTGCATGGTCAGGCAACCTCCTGTGAATGGGCTTTTTCTGCTATCTGGCCAGAGGAGCGGATGAAAGAGATGATTT
>FR893815.1:3046-5766 GCA_000435395.1 Firmicutes bacterium CAG:94 | reverse complement strand
GGGTTGCCGCAGGGGGCCCCTGTCACCCGCTTGCGGGAGGCCGCCATCAAAAAGGCGCAGCCCTCCACCTTGGTGCGCTCCACGTGGGCCAGCAGCGCCAGGTTCTCCTCCAGGGTCTTGCCAAAGCCCACGCCGGGGTCAAAGCACAGCCGCTCTGGGGCGATGCCCAGCTTCCGGGCGGCCTGGAGCCTGTCCAGGAAAAACTCCCGCACCCGGGCGCAGATGTCCCCGCCGGTGGTGCCTGGGTCCATGACCACGCACCCGCACTGGGAGGACGCCGCCACCTGGAGCATCTCCTCCCCAAAGCCCGTCACGTCGTTGAGGATAGAGGCCCCGGCCTCCAATGCCTTTTGGGCCACCCAGGGGTAGAAGGTGTCCACGGACACAGGCAGGCCCGTGGCCTCCACCACCGCGGGTACCACCTGGGCAATGCGGGCCCACTCCTCCTCGGGGGGGATGGCCGTGTACCCCGGCCGGGTGGACTGCCCCCCAATGTCGATGATGTCCGCGCCGTCCCGGGCCATCTCCAGGGCGTGAGCCACGGCGGCCTGGGGGACGCAGTACCTGCCCCCGTCGAAGAAGGAATCGGGGGTGACGTTTAAAATCCCCATCACATAGGTTCGGTGCAGGGGCAGCGCAAAGCGCCCCGCCTGGAAAACGGCCATAGGGCCTCCTTTCACACAGCAGGCAGAATGCCGGGCTGCCCCGGCATTCCTTGGGTTTTCTTCTTACAGGGATGCTTCTATCAGCTGGTTCAGCCGCTCCCGGGCGGCCAGCAGGGCTTCCGCCTGCTGGGGGTAGCTGGAGAAGGTCATTTCCCCAAAGCCGGGCAGCACCTTGTCCCCAGCGTCCTCCCCGGTGAGCTCCCGGGCCAGCTCCAAGGCCCGCAAATCCTGCAGGCCCTGGTGGAACACCTTCATCCGCAGGGACTGCACCGGGCCGTCCTCGCCCGGGTACACGGAGAAGGGGTCGCCGCCGGGGAAAGCCCCCAGGGCGTCTGTCACCCGCCAGGGGTCCAGCTTGTGGCGGGAATTCTGGCTGTACCAGAAGTTGTACCCCCAGTGCAAAAACCCGGGGATTTGGAACTTGTACAGCTGCCAGCCCACAATGCGGTTGCGGGCCGAGGGCTGGGCCAGGTAGCGGTTGCCCACGTCCACGCACTGGCTGCAGCAGTAATAGGCCCACAGGCCCGGCACCTGCCGCTCTAAGAAGGGCACAATGTGGTCCGTGGCGGCCACGGGGTGGTCCACCAGGCCGGCGTCGTAGCAGGCCGGGTCCGACAGGGCGTCGTACAGGGGGAAGTCCCCCAGCAGGGGCTTTACCAGCTCTTTGGCCTGGCGGTAGGATTCCAGGTGCTCCACCGTGGGCTCGTCGGAGATGTGGAACACCACCTTGCCAGAAAGGCCCTGCTCCCGCAAAAAGCTTGTCAGGGCCGGCAGCAGCTGCCCCAAAAAGCCCGCGTATTCCGGGGAGGTGGCGGGGGTGTCCCAGCCAAAGGCCCGGCGGCGCTGGCCCTTTTCCGTCACGTAGATGGCCGGGGCCGCCTTGGCCCCCCACTGGGTGAACAGGTGGGAGATTTCAAAGTACTCCATGCCGCAGCGGTGGGCCATGCGGATAAACCGCTCCACCAGGGAGAAGTCAAAGCGGTACGCCTCCCCCTCCTTCTCCACGCCCAGCAGCTGGACGCAGGGCCGCTCGGTACCGATTTCCGTATCCAGCGGCGGGGTGAAAAGGGGCGTGAGCACCATGTTCATGCCCTCCTCCCCGGCGGCGGAGAGGAACTTCTCCCACAGGGCCCAGTGCTCCTCGGACCACACCGGCACATGGTAGTAATCGGCCAGGCAGTCCCCGTGGAACCACTGGGTGTACACCAGCTTTTGGGGCGGCAAATCCACCCCCACCACGTGGAGGGTGAACGTGGCTTCCGCCTCCCCCGCCTTGCTGGCAAAGCGCAGGGTGATGGGGTAGTCCCCCCCGGGGCAGCCCTGGGGCACCTTGCCGTTTACCCACAGCACCGTGGGCAGAAAGGCGCTGACCTCCACCGCGGCGCCCTCCAGGGGCAGCAGGGGGTCGGGGAACAGCCCCGGCTGGGTGGTGAGGTAGCCCTCATCGTGGCGGGCGGGATAGGCCGGCATGGCGCAGGGCACCTGGCCCACCTGGAACACCTCCACCCCGCCCAAGGGGGAGGCCGCCTCCACCTGCACCGGGGTGACGTCCCAGCCGTCCCGCTGGAGCACCACTTGAAAGGCGAACTCCTCGCCCCCCAGGCAGCTGGCTTTTGTGTAGGGCTGGGCCTCCACCGGCCGGCCCAACAGGAATTTTTCCAAAGGGGAATATAGGCTCGCTGTAAGCATACAGGATGACCTCCTTGCGATAGATTGCTCTATCCCCCAGTATACTGGGCAAGGGTGCTAAAAGTAAAGGGATTTTTGCAAGATTTTTGAAAAAAGGGCCGCACCCGGCCCGCTGCCTGGGATGCGGCCCCCTGCTGGAAAAGCCTGGCCTGTGGCCGCTGTTTCCCCAGCTTTCTTTTCTGTGCCGCGCTCGGCCCACGCCCCAGGGGCGGAGAGAGTACAGCACACAGCCCCCGCCGCGCACGCGCGCTGGTGGCTCGTACAGACGCGGCGTTCAGCCGCCGTCCCGTGGCGCGAATTGACAGCCCAGGCACTGGGCCGCGCACGTGCGCTAGTGGCTCGATGAGCACGAGCGATAGCGAGCTG
>FR893815.1:0-2978 GCA_000435395.1 Firmicutes bacterium CAG:94 | reverse complement strand
TTGCCAGGGGTGCAATCCCCGCGAATTGACAGCGGAGGCACTGGGCCGCGCACGTGCGCTGGTGGTTCGCACAGGCGTGAGCGTAGCTCACCGCCCCCAGGCGCGAATTGACAGCGGAGGCACTCCGCCGCGAATTGCCAGGGGTGCAACCCCGAGAGCCCAGGCACTGGGAAGCCACCTTCTCGGTGCGCTACCGGCCGGGAAAGGCGCTGCGCTGTTTCCCTAGCTTTTTTCAGGCTGACGCCCACTAAGGGCAAGGCCGTAGGGCTCTGCCCTACAACCCGCAGCTTTTGAAAAAGCTGGCAAAACTTTTACGCTCGCTTCGCTCGGCCTACGCCGCGGACGTGCGTTGGTGGCTCGATGAGCACGAGCGGAGCGAGCTGCCATGGGCACGAATTGCCAGGGGTGCAACCCCCGCGAATTGACAGCGGAGGCACTCCGCCGCTTCGCTCGGGTTCTTCATTAACCCATGTCCCAGTCTGGGACGTACTGGGCGCCTTTGGCTTTGCGGGACTGGGTATACCCCTCCAGGCCCAACTCGAACAGGGCGTTTTCCACCTTCTCCTGCTCCCGGCGGGTGATGGGCCGCCCCAGCTCCGGGAAGGAATCCAGCTCCCCGCAGGGGGTGTACTGGGCCATCAGGCTGACGGGGATGCCCGGGAACAGCTGGCGGATGCGCTCCAAGCAGGCGATGGAGTTTTTGGTGTGGCCCGGCAGAATCAGGTGGCGGATGAGCACGCCCCGGGTCATCAGGCCCTCCCCGTCGTAGACAGGCGCCCCCACCTGGCGGACCATCTCGGCCAGGGCCGCCTGGGCCCGCTGGGGGTAGTCCTCCGCCCGGGAAAGGGCTTTGGCCAAAGCCGGGTCGTCGTATTTGTAGTCGGGCAGGTAGATGTCCACCAGGCCCTCCAGGCTGCGCAGGGTCTCCACCCGCTCGTAGCCGGAGGTGTTGTACACCACAGGCACCGGCAGCTTTTTCACCAGCAGCGCCTGGCGGATTTGGGGCACAAAGTGGGTGGGCGTCACCAGGTTGATGTTGTGGGCTCCCTGGGCTATCAAATCGAAAAAGAGGTCCGACAGCTCCTGGGGGGTAACTTTCCGCCCCTCCACCGGCCCGTGGCTGATTTGCCCGTTTTGGCAGAACACGCAGCCCAGCGTGCACCCGGTGAAAAACCCCGTGCCGCTGCCACGGCTGCCGCTGATGGGCGGCTCCTCCCAAAAGTGCAAGGCCGCCCGGGCAACGCGCATCTCGCTGCCCCGGCGGCACACCCCGCTGCCCCTCTCCCCCCGTGGGACGCCGCAGTCCCGGGGGCACAGCCGGCAGGCGGGAATCACGGCCGCAGCGCCAGCATGGCGCAGTTGCTGCCCCGCTGGCCCCTTGTCTTGCGGTGGGAGAACACCAAGTCGCTTTCGCACATGGTGCACACCTGCCCCACGGTGATGTGCTCCGCCCGCACCCCGGCGGCGAGCAAAAACTGCCGGTTGCACTCCCACAAATCCACGTGGTACTTCTCCCGCTGGGGACCCTCCACAAACAGCTCCCACTGGGGCAGCCTTTGGAACTCCGCCGCCACGGGCTCGTCCACCTCAAAGCAGCCCTTGCCGATGGAGGGCCCAATGGCCACCAGCAGCTCCTCCGGGCGGCTGCCAAACTCCTGGGCCATGCGCTCCACCATGGCCTGGGCCATGCCCGCGGCGGTGCCACGCCAGCCCGCGTGGGCCAAGCCGATGGCCCGGTGCTCTCTGTCCACAAAGTACAGGGGCACGCAGTCAGCGCAGTAAATCACCAAGGTGACGCCGGGGTCGTTGGTGCACAGGCCGTCGATGGAGTCCATGTCCTTCTCCCTCCAGATGCCCACGCCCCGCTGGGCGGCGCCCACCCGGCGGATGTTGATGTGGTGGTCCTGGGCCCCGCACACCAGGGATTCCGGGTCAAACCCGGCGGCGGCGCAGAACAGCCGGTAGTTCTGGGCCACGTTCTCATCGCTGTCGCCCCGGGCAAAGCCCAGGTTCATGGCGGCGAACTCGTTCTGGCTGACGCCTCCCACCCGGGTGGTGAAGGCGTGGTTTACCACATCCAGGCCCTTCCAGGCGGAAAAGCGCAGCACGCCCACGCCCTGGGGCAGGGTGAGCTCCATGTTGCCCAGGGGGCCGGGGGTAGCCTGCCGGGGGGCTTGAATATCGGGCAGGGGGAAAGTTTTCTTGTTCACGGTAAGTCCCTCGTATTTCTGTTTCATAGTCAGGCGCCCACCGAACAGGTGGCCGCAGCGGGTGCAGCGGAAGTCCGCCCGGAAGCTTTTGTTTTTCAAGTTCCAGCGGGTGAGGCGGCGGCTCTCCTCGCCGCACTTGGGACAGGGGAAGCGCAGGTGGCTTTTCTCCACCAAGGGGCTGTGAATATCGCAGATATAGGTGGTCTTAAAGGTGACCCGGCGGTAGAACTCCCCGTCGCAGCGGTCGAT
This sequence comes from Firmicutes bacterium CAG:94, assembly GCA_000435395.1. Classification (GTDB taxonomy): domain Bacteria; phylum Bacillota; class Clostridia; order Oscillospirales; family Acutalibacteraceae; genus Acutalibacter; species Acutalibacter ornithocaccae. The sequence goes on along the minus strand of FR893815.1, from coordinate 519 downwards.
ATAGGGGGCGATGGCCCGGCTGTCGTACACCTTGCGCAAAATGGCCAAGGTCATGCGGCTGTCGTCCAGCGCCCGGTGGTGGTCCATACCGGAGACGTCCAGCCCCAGCAGCTCCGCCGCCCGGGAGAGGCCCACCTGCTCCCGCCGCCCCAGGCCCATGCGGTCTTGGGCGAACACCTGCAAATCGCAATAGCGGGCGAGAAAGGGCACGTGCTCGTCGCCGCTGAAATACCGGCAATTCTCAATGAGCGTTAATATGTCCGAGGTGCCCCAGGTCATGATGACGCAGTCCCCGGCCCAGCGCTTAAACCGGCTGACGGCCTGCATAAAGGGCATGCCGCCGGTGAGGTTTTCGTCGGTGATGCTGGTCAGGCTTTGGATGGTAGAGCTGATATGCTTTGCCACCTGGGGCTTGACAAAGCAGGAGAAGGTGCTCTTCTCCGAGAGGTCCGGGCCGCACTTCACAGCGCCAAACTCGATGATTTCGTTGATATAGCCCTTCAGCCGCCGGCTGTAGGT
>FR893814.1:37164-43154 GCA_000435395.1 Firmicutes bacterium CAG:94 | reverse complement strand
TCGCCCAGGCCCACCAGCTCAAAGGCCTTCACCATGATTTCCGGGTCGTGGTTCCGCACGGCGCCGGAGGACAGCTCCACGCCGTTGCACACCAAGTCGTACTGCTCGGCCAGAATGGTCAGGGGGTCAATCTCCCCGGCCTCGGCCTTTTCCAGCACCTCCAGGCCGCCGGAGGGCATGGAGAAGGGGTTGTGGCAGAACTCCAGCTGGCCGCTTTCCTCCCCAATCTCGTAGAGGGGGAAGTCCACGATCCAGCAGAATTCATAGCGCTGGGCGTCCATGTGGCCCTCGCACTGGGCGCCGGCCATCTTCACCATGACGCCGGAGGTCTTCCACACCTGGGCGCGGGTCCCGGCGCACAGCAGCACCAAGGTGTCGTTTTCCAGGGAGAGGCTTTCCTTCACCTGGGCAGCCAAAGCCGGGTCGGCGTTGAGGAACTTGGCGATGCCGCCCACAATCTCGCCCTTGTCGTCCACCCGGAACCAGTAGGGCTTCTGTCCCGCCTGGACCTCCACGTCGGCGCAGAGCTTGTCAATGGCCTTGCGGGTCAGCTTGCAGCCCGACACCGGCACGGCCTTGATGAGGTTCCCCTCGAAGGGGCCAAAGCCGCAGCCTTGCAGCAAGTCCGTCACGTCCTTCACCCGCAGGTCGATGCGCAGGTCCGGCTTGTCCGAGCCGAACTCCTCCATGGCCTGGAGGTAGGGGATGCGGGTGAAGGGCGCCTGGGAGGCGATGTTGTAGGCGCCGTACTTGGCGAAGATGGGCGGCAGCACCTGCTCGATGACGGTGAACACGTCCTCCTGCCCGGCAAAGGCCATCTCCATATCCAGCTGGTAGAACTCGCCGGGGGAGCGGTCGCCGCGGGCGTCCTCGTCCCGGAAGCAGGGGGCAATCTGGAAGTACTTGTCAAAGCCGGAGGCCATCAGCAGCTGCTTGAACTGCTGGGGCGCCTGGGGCAGGGCGTAGAACTTCCCCGGGTGCTTGCGGGAGGGCACCAGGTAGTCCCGGGCGCCCTCGGGGGAGGAGGCGGTGAGGATGGGGGTGGTGATTTCCAGAAAGCCCTGGTCCTCCATGGCCCGGCGCAGGGCGGAGACCACCTGGCTGCGCAGGACGATGTTCCCCTTTACCTGGGGGTTGCGCAAATCCAGATAGCGGTACTTTAAGCGGGCGTCCTCGCCGGCGTCCTTGGAGTAGTTCACCTCAAAGGGCAGCTCGTTGTGGCGGCAGCGGCCCAGCACCTGGATTTCGCTGGGCACCACCTCGATGTCGCCGGTGGGCAGCTTGGGGTTCTTGCTGGCGCGCTCCCGCACGGCGCCGGTGACAGCCAGCACGCTCTCCTTGTTGATGGCCTTTACCTGGGCCATCATCTCCTCTGTCTCAATGACCACCTGGGTGACGCCGTGCATATCCCGCAGCACCAGGAAGCCCAAGTTGCTCCCCACCTCCCGCAGGTTTTCCAGCCAGCCCGCCACGGTGACGGTTTGGCCCACGTTCTCCATGCGCAGCTCCCCGCAGGTGTGGGTGCGATACTTTGTCTGTGTCATAGTTCCTCTTTCCCTTTCTTACGTTTCTTATAAGCCGCCCTTCGCACAGGGCTTGTCCTTATGGCCATACAAATTGTCACCTATTCAAAACAGGCGGATACCATCCCGTTAAAAGAAAATCCCGTCTTGCGAGAAATCCTCCGCCTCGGTGCTCACCGTGACGTAGTCGTTGATGAAATCCTCGCCGCTGATGGAAATTTTCCTCTTCTCCCCGGTCTTCATGTTTTTCATTTCAGCCTTGCCCTGTTGGAGCTCGTTATCCCCCAGCACCATGGTGAACTTGGCGCCGATTTTGTCGGCGTACTTCATCTGGGCTTTCAGGCCGCGGCCGCACAAGTCCGTGTCGGCGGGAATGCCGCAGCGGTGCAGCTCATCCAGCAGCAGGAAGGCCTTTTTCTGGGCTTCCTCGCCCATGGTGGCGATATACATCTCGCACTTCGACAGTTGGGGGAACTCCACCTGCTGGGCCTCCAGGGCCATCATGATGCGGTCCAGCCCCAGGCCGAAGCCCAGGCCGGGGGTGGGCTTGCCGCCAAATTCCTCCACCAGGCCGTCGTACCGGCCGCCGCCGCCCAGGGCAAAGCCCAGGCTCTTGGAGGGGAACTCGAACACGGTGCGGGTGTAGTAATCCAGGCCGCGGACCAGGCCGGGGTCTATCTCAAACTCGATGCCCAAAGCGGTCAAGAACTCCTGGACCTTGGCAAAGTGCGCCTTGCAGTCCTCGCACAGGTAGTCGGTGATTTTCGGCGCGCCCTTGCACACCTCCTGGCACTCGGGGCTTTTGCAGTCCAGGATGCGCATGGGGTTGCGCTCCAGCCGGGAGAGGCAGGTGTCACACAGCTGCTCCTTGCGGGCGGTGAAGTACTCCTTCAAGGCCTTGTGGTACTCCTTGCGGCACTCGGGGCAGCCGATGGAGTTCAGCTGCAGGCCCACGTCCTCCAGGCCCAGGCGCTTAAAGGCGGACAGCGCCATGGCGATGATCTGGGCATCGGCCACGGGCTCGGCGGCGCCGAACATCTCCACGCCGAACTGGTGCAGTTCCCGCAGGCGGCCCGCCTGGGGCTTCTCATACCGGTAGCAGGAGGTGAGGTAGTACAGCTTCACCGGGTAGCCCGCGTTGTACAGACCGTTTTCCAGCATGGCCCGCACAGCGCCGGCCGTGCCCTCAGGCCGCAGGGTGATGGAGCGGCCGCCCTTGTCCTCGAAGGTGTACATCTGCTTCTCCACCACGTCGGTGGTATCGCCCACACCCCGCTGGAACAGCTCGGTGTGCTCAAACACCGGGGTGCGCACCTCGCCAAAGCCGTTGAGCTCCGCCTCGCTGCGGAAGACGTCCTCCACCACTTGCCATTTTTCCGATTTCCCCGGGACGATGTCCACCGTCCCCTTGGGTGCTTTTGTAATGAGTTCCATACCGTATCATGTCTCCTTTCGCCCAGTGCCTGGGCAGTCCTATCGCGTTATTGGGCGGCTCCGCCGCGCCATCAGATACCATCTTTCTTGAAAGAAAGAAGCAAAACCGGCGTGACGCTGGACCTATATCGCGCACGGCGGCTTTGGCCGCCGGCATTCTCGCAAGCGGGAAGCAGCGCCGCCCGCGTGTTCCACTTCCCGGTTTTCTCCCGAGAGCGGGGCGCAAGCTTATGGCCTTGTGTCCGCGCTTTCTCACAGTGACGGAGAGGTGTTGCCGGAACTCCCCTCCTGCTGGCTTGGTGCTTCTTTTAATAAAAAGAAGCCAAACGCCTTCCCTTTGTGGGAGTGGGGCGCAGCCTTACGTCCGGTGGCCGATCGTGCCCCTTTCGGCAAAGCGCTTTTCGTACTTTTCCAGCGCCTTGCCCAGGGCGGCTTCCCCCTCCAGGCCCAGGCACTGGCTCAAGCACAGCAGGGAGAACAGGCAGTCCCCCAACTCCTCCTCCAGGGAGGCCGTCGGGGTAAAAGGCTTTGTGCCGTACGCCGTGGATTTCAGCACCTCTTTGGCCAGCTCCCCCACCTCGGAGGAGAGGTCCAGCATCCGGGCCTGGGGGTCAGTGCCCAGGCCGTAACGGGCCATCCAGTCTTTTACGCGCTGTTGTTGCTCGTCCATGGGAATCCCTCCTTGCCCGCGGCAAATACAAAAGACCTCCCCCAGGACGCGGCGAACAAAGGCCGTGCCAGGGACGAAGGTCTCTCCGTGGTGCCACCCTGATTTAAAGGCGGAAACCCGCCTTCCTTTTTTCTATCATGTTTTGGCTGGCGGGCGTCTTTCCTTCCCTCGTCTCCCAAGGGGGCTTCCAGCGCCCCAAGGGCGCCCCCACTCTCTGCTGGGCCTCCGGAAGTACTCATCCCGCTTCTATCGCCGCATGGTATATTATAGCTTGTCCCCGCGGGTTTTGCAACGGGGAAAATCTCTTTCACAGGACGGCGCCGCCTGGGCCGCCCCAAAGTTCGCCGGGAAAGAGCCCGCTCAATCCCGCAGGATGTTGCGCCAATCCAAATCGCCCCGCTCCAGGCCGTGGATGAGCACCTCGGCAGTGGCGATGTTGGTGGCCACCGGGATGTTGTGCATGTCGCACAGGCGCAGCAGGTTCATGTCGTTGGCCGTCTCGTGGGACTTGGGGTTTAAGGGGTCCCGGAAGAACAGCAGCAGGTCAATCTCGTTGCAGGCAATGCGCGCCGCGATTTGCTGGTCGCCGCCCTGGGCCCCGCTTAAAAACCGCTGAATCTCCAGCCCCGTGGCCTCAGAGACCATCTTGCTGGTGGTGCCTGTGCCGCACAGGGTGTAGCGGCTTAAAATGCCGCAATAGGCAATGCAGAACTGGACCATCAGCTCCTTTTTCGCGTCGTGTGCTGTGATTGCAATGTTCATGTTGGCAATCTCCTCTCCTTTGGTATGGCTGCTCCGCGCAGCTTAGTTTGCTCCCCATCTATGTAGTGTACCCACCGGCGCCTACAGGCCCGCGATGGGTATGCTCTCTCCTTCTATGCGCCCGGCAATGCGGCACAGCGCCTTCATCCCGGGGGAATCCTCCGGCGCGCCCTGGCCCCGCAGGAACGAGGCCGCCAGGGAATAGTCCTCCGGCACCACGCCCAACAGGCGGATGCCCGCCCCGTCGATGACGCCGTCCAAGTCCCCATAGGCCCCGGTCTGCTGGAACAGCTTCCCGTTAAACCGGTTGATGACCAGCCGGGCCCGGGGCACCTCCAGCCGCTCTAACAGCTCCCGGGCCGTGGCGGCACCCCGCACGCACACGGGGTCTGGATTGCAGACCACCAAGGCCCTGTCCGCGCCGGCCGCCGCCGAGCGGAACCCGCCGCCCACTCCCGCGGGGGAGTCCAGCAGCACGTGGTCGTAATAGCGTTTTAAAAGGGGTACCAGCTTTTTCATCACACCGGGGCGGATGAAATCCTCCCCCAAAGAGGGCGCGGGCAGCAAAAACAGCCCTTCCGCCCCGCCGCAGGGATAGATGGCCTCTGCCGGGGAACACCGGGCAAAGACCACGTCGGCTATATCGAACACCAGGTTCTCTTCGGTGCCGGTCATGCGGTCCAGGCTGCGCAGGCCCGCGTCGCAGTCCACCAGCAGGACACGGCGGCCCCGCTGGGCCAGCGCGCGGCCCAATCCCACCGCCAAGGTGGACTTGCCCACGCCGCCTTTCCCAGACGTGATTACTGTTGCTATACCCATAGAAATTCTACCTCAGCTATCATCTTAGCACACCTAAGGCAAATTGTCAAAAACAAATGCGCGCAGTTTACTATTTTGTGCGCTATAGACATTTTCCAGGCCTTTTCTTTGGCTAAGAATTCTGGACGATTCCTCTCTGTAATATCCCCGGCTTTCAGCCGCTGGAGTAATAGGGCCCGTCGGGGGCGCTGGCAGAGCTTCCCCCGTCCCCATCGTCCCCGCCGCCGTCGCTGGAGCTGCTGCCTTCGCCGCTTTCCTGGCCGCTGTCAGGGCTGGGGGAAGGGCTGGCGCTCTCCCCGGTGAAGGGGGTATCGGGGATGTCGCTGCCCCGGTCCGTGGTGGGCGCGGGGGTGGAGGCGGGCTCTGTCCCAGAGGAGGCATCGCTGTCCCCCTGCTGGGCCTGGGAGGCGCCTTCCTGCTGGGCCTGCTCCTCGGCGATTTCCTCGGCTGTCTTAATGATAACGCCGCTGTCGTCCACCTGGTTGCCGTTCTGGTCGAACTTGTTGCCGTCCTCGTCCCAGGTGTAGAAGCCGAAGTACTGGTCCAAAATATCCTTGGCCACGTTCTTGGCGTAGTTGCCGGAGTTGCCATGCTCCATCATCACGGCGATGGCGATTTCCGGGTCGTTGGCAGGGGCGTAGCAGATAAAGCTCAGGTTGGGCTCGGTGTAATCCGGGTCGGTGGTTTTCAAGTTGGAGGTTTCCGCGGTACCGGTCTTGGCGGCGATGGACACCGGGTAGTTGGCAAAGACATTGGAGGCCGTGCCCTCGGTGGCCACCCTC
>FR893814.1:30502-37153 GCA_000435395.1 Firmicutes bacterium CAG:94 | reverse complement strand
CGGTGGCCACCATCTGCATGCCGGCCTGCACCACGCCCAGCACATCGCTGGAAAGGCCCGCGTCGTACAGCTCCACAGGCTCATAGGCCTCCAGCACCGTTTCGCCGGTGTAGTCCAGCACCTTATCTAAGAAGTGGGTTTGCAGCCGCACGCCACCGTTGGCGATGGTGGCGCACATGGTGGCCAGCTGGATGGGGGTGAACATGTTGTCCGCCTGACCGATGGCTGTCTGGGCGGAGACGCCGTCGGTCCAGTTTACGCCGTGGTTCTCCCGATACTCCTGGGGGTTGGACATGGTGCCGGTAGACTCCCCAATTTCCACGCCGGTGGTGGTGCCCAGGCCGAAATACTCAGCATAGGGCGCCAGCCGGGCAATGCCCAGGTTCAGGCCCACGTTGCTGAAGTAGGTGTTGCAGGAGTGGGCCAGGGCCCCGTACAGGTTCCAGGTGCCGCCGCCGCAAAGGCAGCCCTGGCTCAGGTCAAAATAGTTCCACACGCCGTTGCAGGTGTAGGTGGTGCCGGAACTGATGATGCCCTCCTGCAGGGCCGCCAGGGCCACCACCGGCTTAAACACAGAGCCAGGGGCAAACACGCCGTTTAAGGCCAGGTTCACCATGGGCTCGTCCTCATCGGCCAACAGGTTGTTGTAATACTCCCCGTCCCCGGCGATGCTCTCCACCAGCTGGTTCACATCGTAGGTGGGGTAGGAGGAGCAGGCCAGCACCCCAAAGGTATCCACATCCAGCGCCACCACCGCGCCGGAAGTGGCGTCTCTGGCATCGGTGTTGCTCTGGATATTTTTCTCCAACGAGAGGTTTGCCACCCGCTGCAAGTCAGAGTCCAAGGTGGTTTGGATGGTGTGGCCCTCCTCGGGGGCGGTGGTCACCGCCGTGCTGGTGACAGTGCCGGTGCCGTCGGTGTAGATAGTCTCCTCGCCCCGCTTGCCCCGCAGCTCCTCCTCAAAGGCGGCCTCCAGGCCGGAGCGGCCCATGGTGTCGCTCCACTTGTAGCCGGAGATGTTATCCTCGGCGTCGTAGGTGTTGCCCTCCTCCACGGCCTGCTGGTACTGGGTGTCGGTGATGACGCCGGTGTAGCCCACCACGTGGGGGGCCAAAGAGCCGTCCTCCCCGTAGGTGCGGGTGACAGCCACCCGGGTCTCGATGCCGGGCCACTCGCTGGCGTGCTCGCTGATGACGCCCACGGTCTCGGCGGAGACATCCTCGGCGATGACGTAGGGGCTGGTGCGGGAAAAGCCGTCCTGGGTCATGGAGTAGCGCACGGACACCACGTTCCGGGCGTCCTCCCGGGAGTAGCCCTGGCAGTCGTACCGGCGGGTCAGGGCGCTCATGCAGTCCTCGGCGGTGGCGTACTCGGCCAGCTCCAAAGACTCCTGCAAGGTGGCGATGGCGCTTTCGCTGTCCTCGGCGTACTGATAGGTGCCGTCCTCCGCCAGGACAATGGGCAGCCTATCCCGCCACGCCTCGCCCCGCTCCATGAGCAAGTCCAGCACCTGGAGGATGGTTGCGTTGCGGGCACTGTAGTCCATGTCCAGCGCGTCGTATACAATGTTATAGCTGGAGCGGTTGCCCGCCAGCACGTTGCCGTCCCGGTCCAGAATCTCCCCCCGGGCCGCCTCTATCTCGATGGTATCGGTGCGGTTGGAAAGGGAGATTTGCTCGAACTCGTCGCCCCGAAGCACTTGCCACTGGAACAGGCGGAGCTCATACACTGCAAACACCGCCAGCACCAGCAGGATGCAGGCGGCGGAACGGCCGAATTTTCCGATTTTAGGCATTTTCAAAGGGGGGAAGCCTCCTTTCCGGCGGGGGATATGTCACAGCCTGCTTTCCTCCTGGGGCCGCAGCGCCTGGGAGAGGCCGCGGTTTAAAAAGTACACCAGGGGCAAAAACAGCAAGGTGTAAAGGTACTTGGGCAGGTAGTGGTGGGTAAAGGCGTAGCTGGGGTGGGAGTACCGGAAGAAGTACAGGAAGAACCACTGCAAGCACACCGTCAGGCCGATGCCCACAATCCCCGTGAGAAGGGCCGTGGCGATGTTGCTCTGCAAGTACACCCGCACCAGCAGGCTGATAAAAAAGCAAAGCACCCCCAGCACCAGGGCGTGGAAGCCCAAGGTGCCGGAGAGGCCGAAATCACAGAAAAGGCCGCCCACCACCCCAAAGGCCAGGGCGGGGATCTCCGTCTCGAACATGGCGATGGTAATCACCGCCGGGAACAGCAGCACAGGCCGGGCCCCAAAAAGGGGCGGCAAAAGCCCCGGGGTCTCTTGGAGCATGAACAGCACCAGCAGTTCCAGGGTGTAAGCCAAGTAGCGGATGACTTTGTTCCATTCCACCCTCATTCCGCGTCCTCCTCCCCTGAGGTATCCTGCCCCACGGGGATTTCCTCCCCATCGCCGGCGCCGGGGAAGTCGATGACCACGAACACGTCCTGCACGCTGGTCAAGTCCTCATAGGGCTTGATAACCGCGTAGTTGGAGATGTCGTTTTCAGACTTCTGCACGCTTTGCACCTGGCCGATGATGACATCCGCCGGATAGGTGCCCCCCACCCCCGAGGTGGTGACGATGTCCCCCTCCTGGACCTGGGTGTCGTTGGAGAGGTAGCTCAGCCGCAGCAGCCCCGCGCTGGCGGAGGTGATGTCGCTGGAGATGACGCCGCTCTCCCCCCGGGAGGGCACCACGGCGGAGACGTTCACGTCCTCCGAGAGCAGCGTGGTCACCTTGCTGGTGGTGGCGTAGGCCTGGGTGACCACGCCCACCAGCCCCTGCTGGGTGATGACCGGGTCCCCCACGGAGATGCCCGCCAGGGTGCCCTGGTCAATGGAAAAGCCGTAAAAGGCATCGTTGGGGTCCCGGCCGATGACCGTGGCCGCCCGCAGGGTGTTCTCCGGGGCGTCCTCCGTGATGTCCAGCTGGACTTTCAGCTGCTCGTTTTCCTTTTGGGTGTTCTCATAGTCCACCAGCTGCTCCCGCAGGGTGGCGTTTTCCTGGGAGAGGCTGTTCACCATCTCCTTGAGCTCGTCCCGGGAGAGGGCGTCCAGGTCCACGAACTCCGTCACCGAGCCGGTGACCTGGGTGCTCACGCTCTGCATGGGGGAGGTGACAAAGCCCAGCAGGCTTGCCACCACCGAGCCCCCCGCCGTGGCGGTATAGATGAGCAGGCCCAAAAGCACCACCACTACAATGACCAGCACCTTAAAGGAGCTGGTTTTGAAAAAATCCTTCAAGTTCGCGCTCTCCTTTTTTGGATTTCCCACTAAAACCGAATGCGGACTGCCAAGAGCCCCTGGCAGTCCTCACATTCCTCACTTGCCTCGCCCCAGGGCAGGGCTGCCCCAGGCATACCGCGCCGGGAAGCCTTCCCCTTACGCGCCGTGTTTTACTTTCTGCGGCCCCTGTAGCGGTTCTTGGGCAGCTCCACTTCCAGGCTTTTGCCGGTGCCCTCCACCACGCAGTCCAGGGGGCGCTCCGCCACATGGACAGGGATGCCCGTCTCCTGGGCCACCAGCTTGTCCAGGCCCCGCAGCAAAGCGCCGCCGCCGGTGAGCATAATGCCCCGGTCGATGATGTCCGCCGCCAGCTCCGGCGGGGTCTTTTCCAAGGTGTCCTTAATGGCGTCCACCACAATCATCACGCTGTCGGCCAAAGCCTCCCGGACCTCGTCGGCGTGGATAGTCACGTTCTTGGGCAGGCCGTCCACCAGGTTGCGGCCCTTGATTTCCACAAAGGCGTTGATGGTCTCCTCGGTGGGGAAGGCGGAGCCAATGCGGATTTTAATCTCCTCGGCGGTGCGCTCGCCAATGAGCAGGTTGTACTTCTTCTTCACGTAAGAGACAATGGCCTCGTCGAACTTGTCGCCGGCCATGCGCACGGAAACAGAGGTGACAATGTCCCCCAGGGAGATGACGGCCACCTCGCTGGTGCCGCCGCCGATGTCCACCACCATGCAGCCGGTGGGCTCCCCTACGGGCAGGCCCGCGCCAATGGCGGCGGCCATGGGTTCCTCAATCAAGTCCACGTTGTTGGAGCCGGCCTGGCGGGCGGCGTCCTCCACGGCGCGGCGCTCCACCTCGGTGACGCCCGAGGGGATGCACACCACAATGCGGGGGCGGTTGAGGGTGTTGGACTTCAGCGCCTTTTTGATGAAGTACTTCAGCATGGCCGCGGTCACGTCAAAGTCGGCGATGACGCCGTCCTTTAAGGGGCGCACCGCCACAATGGAGCCGGGGGTGCGGCCCAGCATCTCCTTGGCCTGCTTGCCCACAGCCAGCACCTCGTCGGTGCGCACGTCCACAGCCACCACGGAGGGCTCCCGCATCACAATGCCCTTGCCCCGCATAAACACCAGTGTATTCGCAGTCCCCAAGTCGATGCCGATGTCCTTGGAGAACATAGTAAACATAGAGAATAACCCAGAAAGAAATCCTGTTGCTGCCATACAATACCTCTGCCTTTCCAGCCCCCTCGGGCCCGTTATTTCCAAACTCTATACCGCAGTAAAAAAGCCGCTTGGCTTTATGGTTTCCCATTTTCGCGGAAACACCCGCATGAAGCCGCCCCGCGCCCGGAAAAGCCCCAGCTGCTCTGGGGCCTGGGCATGGGCCCGGCTTTTACCATTATAGCCTATTTCCCAACATTTCTCAAGGTGAAAGTTTACATAAACCTATAAAATCCTGAAAATCCTAATATATGCGCCTTTCTCGCGAATCCCCCACAAGATATGCGGCCGGGGCGGGTTTTACCGGCCTGTGCTGCCAAAGCCGCCCTGGCCCCGGGCCGTCTCGGAAAGCTCCTCCACCTCTGCCAATTCCGGCAGGCACACGGGCAGAATCACCAGCTGGGCGACGCGCTCCCCTGGCTGGATGGCGTAGGCCTCCCGGCTGTGGTTGCGCAGCCCCACGTGCAGCTCCCCGCGGTAGTCGCTGTCGATGACGCCCACCCCGTTGGAGACGGCAACCCCATGCTTGACCCCCAGGCCGCTGCGGGTGAAGATGAGCCCCACATGGCCCTGGGGAATCTCCGCGGCCAGGCCCGTGGGGAACAGGGCGCTGTCCCCCGGCTCCAGCACCACCGGCTCCTGGATGCAGGCGCACAAGTCAAAGCCCGCGCTGCCCGCCGTCTGCCGCTGGGGGAGCTGCGCCCCCGGCCGCACTTTTTTCATCCGCAACACCATGTTTCCTTCCATGTCCCGCTCCTTCCACTGTCGTGAGTTTTCCACATTTTCGTTTTCCACGCTTTTCCACAGGGGTAAAATCCAGCGGCCAAGCCCTTTTCCAGGGGGTGGCCCATAGATTTTAAACATTTTCCACCGAGTTTTCCACTTTCATTCCACGCCCCGGTGAAAAAGCCCCCGGGTGTAGTCAAATCCAGGGGGATTCCCCTGAAAACAGGCGTCTAAGATATCCCCACATTCCACAGAGTTTTCCACCGTAAAGCGCGCCACCCCAAAATCCACGGGGGCCAGCTCCTTGCCCAAATCGCACAGCCACAGGGGCACGGAATTGAGCACTTCGATGTTTTTCCCGCCCCGGCACACCACGGGGAACTCCTTGCGCTTGCGGTCCGTCAGGCAGCCGGGCTCCTTGCAGCGGAGGCACCCTTTGGGGGAGTTGGCCAGAGGGCAGTTGCGCACCAGCATCATGGGCTGGCGGCCGTAGACCATCAGGCCCCGGGGCAGGCTGTCCCCCAACTGGGACACCTCCCGGGCGGTGAGCTCCAGAGACAGCTCCGCCGTGGAGAGGCCCAGTGTCCGGAAAAACTCCAAGCTGGCGGTGTTGTAGATGTTCAGCCCAAAGCTGCCATGGACCCCCGCGCCCAGCTGCCGGGCAAGCGCCACGGCGCCCAGGTTCCCGCAGAGGAATTTGTCAAAGCCCGCCTGGACGCACTGTTGCATTTTTCGGACTGTCCGATTTTCCTCCCCGAACAGCGCCCGGGGGATGTCCAGAAAAACGGACGGATATCCCTGCTCCCGCAGGCGCTCCAGCTGGGCCAGCGGCGTCTCCAGGGGCAGCACGATTTCCCGGCACCTCTTCGCCTGGGGGCACACCTGGGAAACCAGCCGGAATTGGGCCCGCAAGGGCAGCTCCCCCTGCCGGGAGGAATGGGCGGAAAAGGACAGCGGCATCCTCTGGAAGGGGATGGGCTCCCGCTCTTCCCGCAGGCGCAGCAAGGTGTCCAAGGCCTCCCGCCGCAGGGCGTTGAGGGTGGACACACCGCAGGGCACCCCTGCCTGGGGCACTTGAACGCTCTCCGCGCGGAAGGGCGTGCCCCCTGTCTTTTGCAGCTGCTGGACGCACCGCTCCTGGGGCAGCAGGGAGAGGCCCTCCCCCAAAGGCGCGGTGGAGACAGCCCGGCGGCCTTCCCCATCCCGGGCGGTGAGGAGCAATGCCTCCCCCTGCACTTTTAAGTCCAGAAAAACGGACACCCGCTGGTTCTCCCCCCGGTACAGCCCCCGCAGGGAGGCGAACACCTTCTCGGTGGCCTGGGTCACGTCCTCCTTCCGGCGCACGCCGAACATGGCGCGGCCCCGCTCCCCGGTGAGATACCCCTGGGTAAACCCGGAGCGGGAAAACACGGCCTCCAGCTGGTCCAGCAGGGCCTGGGGCACCTCCTCCCCATCGGCGGCACGGCGG
>FR893814.1:28096-30485 GCA_000435395.1 Firmicutes bacterium CAG:94 | reverse complement strand
GGCGGCACGGCGGCAGGCGGAAACAGCGGCCGCCACGTACTCCGGCCGCTTCATCCGCCCCTCGATTTTGGCGGAACACACCCCGGCCTGCTTTAACTGTCCGATTTCCCGGACAAAGGACAAATCCTTTAGAGACAGGTCGTGGCCTGTGCCCCCCGGCGCGGCAAAGGGCAGGCGGCAGGGCTGGGCGCACAGGCCCCGGTTGCCGCTGCGGCCTCCCAGCAAGGCGCTGAACAAGCACTGCCCCGAAACGGACATGCACAGCGCCCCGTGGACAAAGCTCTCCAGCTGGATGGGGCAGGCCTGGTGGACCTCCTCAATCTCCTCCAGGGACATCTCCCGGGAGAGCACGGCCCGCTCCGCCCCCAAGTCCCACAGCAGCTTTACCCCCGCCGGGGTGTGGAGGCTCATCTGGGTGGAGGCGTGCAGGGGCAGCTGGGGCGCCCGCTGCCGCAGCAAAGAGAACAGCCCCATGTCCTGCACCAGCACGGCGTCCACCGGCAGGGTGCATAAATATTCCACAAATTCCAACGCCTGGGGGAGCTCCTTCTCCTTCAGCAAGGTGTTCACTGTCACGTGGACCCGCACGCCCCGGGCGTGGCAGAACCGCACAGCTTCCGCCAGCTGCTCCCGGGAGAAATTCTGGGCGTTGGCCCGGGCCCCAAAGGCTGGGCCTCCCAGGTACACCGCGTCCGCCCCGGCATACACCGCCGCCCGCAGGGGCTCGGGACCGCCTGCGGGGGCCAATACTTCAAAATACTGTTCCTTCATTTCTTCTCAAAAAAGCTGACAAAGCCATCCTGTTCAAATTCCTCGTCGTGGCGCAGGGGGTTCTTCCGCCGGTGGTGGGCCTGGGGGTCGTCCCCGGCCTCGTCTTCCTCGGGCAAAGCCGGCTCCACAAGCTCGCTTTGCTCCGGCCCGGCCGCTCCCGTGGGGGCCTGGGCCCGGGCCTGGTCCACCAGGCGCTTGGCCTCCTCCACGGCGCGCTTGGCCGCGGCCACGGTGGACTGCTTCTCCTGCTCCGCCTTTTGGAGCTGGGCGTCCTTCTCCTCCGCGGCCAGCTTCAGGGCAGCGTTGTCCGCCGCCAGCTTTTCCAGCTCCTCCAGCAGGCTCTCGTTCTCCGGGGTGGCCACACCCTGGCGCAGGCGCTGGTTTTCCTCCCGCAGCTGCTCCAGCTCTTGGCGCATGGGCTCCAGCTGAGAGGCCTTCTGGGACTGCTCCTCCAGGGCGCGGTTCTCCTTTTCCAAAGAGACCACCCGGCGGCGCAGCTCGTCCACCTGGCCGGCGATTTCCTGCAGGGCGTTGTTGCGCCGCTCCAGGTTCTCCATGCGGGCCCGGGTCTCGGGGTTGGGGCCGTTTTGGACCATGTCGGCCCGCTCCTCGTGCCAAACCTCCGCCTCCACCTCCAGCTCGTCCACCCGCTCTTGAAGCTGCTTGCGCTTTTGGCCGTTTTTCCTGGCGTCGTCGCAGTAGTTGAGGGCCACGGTGAGGGCGGCGGCCTCCCGGGTGATATAGGGGGAGGCAATCTGGATTTCCTCCAGCATCTCGCTTACCTCGTCCGCCAGGGACTTCATATATTCGTCGCTCTCTTGGGTGATGAGGCCGCAAATCACGCCGTTGATTTCCAGCCGCACCCGCCGTTTTTCCATAATGCAAACCCATCCTTTCCCACGGCATTTCTCAGCGCCGTGTAACCGTAAAACTATTATATTGCATAATTCCCGTTTCGAAAAGCCTTTTCCGCCATTTTTCAAAAAATGCCGCCGCCCCTGGCGCAAACCCCTTTTTTACCGGATTTTTATTGTATCCCCGGCCCATCTGTGCTATGATTTGAGGCGGAAATAAGCGCATTTCCCCAGGCAAAAGCCTAGGTTTGTAGAGAATGTACAAAACTGTGCTTTCAGCTTGGGGATTTATTGCGATTGTTTTCCCGCCCGTTTTAGTGTATAATGCACATGGTATCGTTTGCTATCGCAAAAAAATTCATCATTTTTATGCACCTTAGATACATTTGGAGGTATTTAAATGAATTATACAATGAGCGTGGAGCAGATTAAAGAGGCCATCCGCGACAGGCTGGCCCACACTTTCGCTGTCTCCCTGGAAAACGCCACCGATGAGGAGTACTACAAGGCAAGCGCCCTCATCGTGCGGGAGCTGCTGGCCAAGGGCCGCTCCGAGTTTGTGCAGAACGCGGAAAAGACCGGCACCAAGCAGATTTACTACCTGTGCATGGAGTTCCTGCTGGGGCGTTCCCTGCGCAACAACCTGTGCAACCTGGGCCTGGAGGAGAACTTCCGCAAGGCCCTGGCGGACTACGGCATCAAGCTGGATAACCTCTACGAGCAGGAGCCCGACGCGGGCCTGGGCAACGGCGGCTTTGGCCGCC
>FR893814.1:24899-28087 GCA_000435395.1 Firmicutes bacterium CAG:94 | reverse complement strand
GCGGCTGGGGCCGCCTGGCCGCCTGCTTTATGGACGGCCTGGCCACCCAGGGCTACCCGGCCATGGGCTACTCCCTGCGGTACGAGTACGGCCTGTTCCGCCAGAAGCTGGTGGACGGCTGGCAGACCGAGCTGCCCGACACCTGGCTGCCCGGCGGCGGCATCTGGCTGCAGCAGGTGCCCGAAAGCTCCGTGGAAGTCCGCTTTGGCGGCCATATCGAGGAGCAGTGGCACAACCAGTACCACTCCGTGCGGCACAAGGACTACACCTCCATCACCGCCATCCCCTATGACATGTGCATCGCCGGCATGGACGGCAAGGGCATCAGCCTGCTGCGGGTGTGGAAGGCGGAAAACGACAAGTTCGACATGAAGCTCTTCAACGGCGGCAACTATATGCGCGCCATGGAGCAGCAGGCCATGAGCGAGATTATCACCAAGGTGCTCTACCCCGAGGACAACCACACCGACGGCAAGCTGCTGCGGCTCTCCCAGCAGTACTTCCTGGTGAGCGCCTCCATCCAGGACATCATCCGCCGCCACCTGTACGCCCACGGCAACCTGGATAAGCTGCCCGAGCTGGCGGCTATCCACCTCAACGACACCCACCCCGTGCTGGCCATCCCCGAGATGATGCGGGTGATGCTGGACGAGTGCGGCTATGGCTGGGACGCTGCCTGGGACATCGTCAAGCGCACGGTGGCCTACACCAACCACACCGTGATGAGCGAGGCCCTGGAGACTTGGAACCGGGACCTGTTCAAAATGCGCCTGCCCCGCATCTACCAGATTGTAGAAGAAATCGACCGCCGCTTCTGGAACGAGATGCGCGCCAAAGGCGTGGACGAGTCCAAAATCTACCGCATGGCGCCCCTCAACGACGGCTATGTGAAAATGGCCAACCTGGCTGTGATTGGCTCCCACAATGTCAACGGCGTCTCCGCCCTGCACAGCGAAATCCTCAAGGACGACGTGTTCCACGACTTCTACGAGGAGGAGCCCCAGAAGTTTACCAACGTGACAAACGGCATCGCCCACCGGCGGTGGCTGAACCAGTCCAACCCCAAGCTGGCCGGGCTGATTACCGACCTGATTGGCAAGGACTATATCTACGACGCCGACAAGCTCCAGGGCCTGCTGAAGTATAAGGACGACGCCGCGGTGCTGCAGAAGCTCCAGGAAATCAAGCAGGGCAACAAGGAGCGCCTGGCCAAGTACCTGAAAAAGACCCAGGGCGACATGGTGGACCCCAGCACCTTGTTTGACGTACAGGTAAAGCGCCTGCACGAGTACAAGCGCCAGCACATGAACGCCTTGAACATCCTGGCCACCTACCAGTGGCTGCGGGAAAACCCTAACGCCGACTTTGTGCCCCACACCTACTTCTTCGGCGCCAAGGCGGCCCCGGGTTACTACTTCGCCAAGCAGATTATCCAGTTCATCGCCGCCCTGGCCAAGACCATCAACGCCGACGAGCGGGTGAACAAGAAGCTGAAAGTCATCTTCGTGGAGAACTACTGCGTCACCTGGGCCGAGCTGCTGACCCCCGCCGCGGAAATCAGCGAGCAGATTTCCCTGGCCGGCACCGAGGCCTCCGGCACCAGCAACATGAAGTTTATGATTAACGGCGCCATCACCTTGGGCACCTTGGACGGCGCCAACGTGGAAATCCACGAGACAGTGGGCGACGAGAACATCTTCCTCTTTGGCATGACCGCCTCCCAGGTGGAGGAGCTCAAGCGCGCCGGGTACCACCCCCAGAACCAGTACCAGAACGACGGGCTGATTCACCGCGCTATGGACGAGCTGGGCAGCATGAACGGCGGCCAGTTCAAGGAGATTTTCAACACCTTGCTGCGGGAGGACCGCTACATGGCTTTGGCCGACCTGCGCTCCTACCACGAGGCCCAGCAGCGGGCCCAGCAGCTCTACCGCGACCAGACCGCGTGGAACCGCATGTCTTTGGTGAACATCGCCGGGGCCGGGCGCTTTGCCGCGGACCGGGCCATCCGGGACTACGCCGGGAACATCTGGCACGCCTCCCCCGTGCCCCCGGTGAAGAACCTGAGCGCCAAAAAGCCCGAGAAATAATCCGTTGTAAATCCACTTCATCCTCCTTCTGAAAAGCGCAGCGCGAGCCGGGGACGCTGAAACCGCGGCGGCGCTGCGCTTTTCCTATGGGATGGACACTGTAAAAGGCCTGTAAACTTCAAGGCAAGAAAGGTAGGCGCAGCGCAATGTTTAATTCCCGCAGCCGGAAGTACCGGGACCCTGTTGGCGCGGTGGCGGAGGGGACGCCCATCCACTTCCGCATCACGTTGCCCCGGGAGCTCTCCTGCTCGGCGGCCCATCTCGTCATCCAGCGGGAGGGCTCGGACACCCAGGTGATGGACCTGTTCTGGTGCGGCATGAACGGCAACAACCAGGAGTGGTGGGAATGCCACTTCACCCCCGGCGCCCCCGGGCTGTACTTCTACCACTTTGAGGTGCGCACCCACCGGGGCAGCCAGCGGCTCTCCAAGGGCTTTGCCGGGGACGGCATCTTCGGCGGCAACAACCAGTGGCAGCTGACGGTGTACGACAAAGCCTTCCAAACACCGGACTGGCTGGAAGGCGGCATTATGTACCAGATTTTCCCGGACCGCTTTTACAAATCCGGCGCGGCCAAGGGGGAAATCCCCACAGGGCGCACCTTCCACGAGAACTGGCAGGACCAGCCGGACTGGGCCCCCAACGCCCAGGGGAAAATCACCAACACGGACTTTTTTGGCGGCGACTTGCAGGGCATCCGGGAGAAGCTGCCCTATCTCAAGGAGCTGGGCGTCACCTGCCTGTATATGAACCCCATTTTCGAGTCCCACTCCAACCACCGGTACGACACGGCGGACTACTCCAAAATCGACCCCCTGCTGGGGGATGAGGAGGACTTCCGCGCCCTGTGCCAGGCGGCGAAGGAGCTGGGCGTCCGGGTGGTGATTGACGGGGTGTTCAGCCACACAGGCAGCGACAGCGTCTACTTCAACCGGGAGGGGCGCTACCCCACCCCCGGGGCCTACAACTCCCAGCAGTCCCCCTATTACCCCTGGTACTCCTTCCGGCAGTGGCCCGATTCCTACGACTGCTGGTGGAACTTCGACACCCTGCCCAACGTCCAGGAGACCAACCCCAGCTACGACGCATACATCAACG
>FR893814.1:19805-24851 GCA_000435395.1 Firmicutes bacterium CAG:94 | reverse complement strand
GGCTGGCGGCGGGGGCCTCCGGCTGGCGGCTGGACGTGGCCGACGAGCTGCCCGACCCCTTCCTGGACAACCTCACCGCGGCGGCCAAGGCCCAGCGCCCCGACGCCCTGGTGCTGGGGGAGGTGTGGGAGGACGCCTCCAACAAGACGGCCTACGGCGTGCGCCGGCGGTACCTGCTGGGCCAGCAGCTGGACACCGTGATGAACTACCCCTTCCGGGACGCCATTTTGGGCTTCCTGCTGGGGGGCGACCCGCGGAACTTCGCCGAGACGGTGGAGAGCATCTGTGAAAACTACCCGCCCCAATGCCTGCGGCTGCTGATGAACCACATCGGCACCCACGACACCGAGCGGGCCTTGACCATCCTGGGCGGGGAGCCTGCCGGCAACCGGGGCCGGGAGTGGCAGGCGGCTCAACACCTGTCACCGGAGCAGTGGGAGACGGGACTGAAGCGGCTGCGTCTGGCATCCCTGATCCAGTACCTGCTTCCAGGAGTGCCCTGTCTCTATTACGGGGACGAGGCGGGCATGGAGGGCTACCGGGACCCCTTCAACCGGGCCTGCTATCCCTGGGGCAGAGAGGGTCAAAACCTGCTCACCTGGTACAAGGGCCTGGGGCAGCTCCGCGCCCAGGAGAAAGGCATTTTAGGGCAGGGCTCGTACCGCACCCTGTTCGCCAGCGGGAACCTGCTGGCCTTTGAGCGCTTCGTCTTTACCGAAACCACCCGGGAAAGCCTGACGGTGGTGGTCAACCGCAGCAGCCGCCCCCAGAGCGTTTTAAAGGCCGCTTTGGACATGGAGGACGGTCAGCTCCTGCTGGGCGAGTCCTTGGGCGCGGTGAATGTCCTCTCCCCCTTCGGCTTTTCCGTGACAAAGTTTCAAAAAACTTTAAAAAAGGCTTGACTTTTCGTCCCAGGCCAGCTATAATAAGTAGGCTGTTAGAAAACAGCCCAATGCGCCAGTAGCTCAGCTGGATAGAGTGTTTGGCTACGAACCAAAAGGTCGGGGGTTCGAGTCCCTCCTGGCGCGCCAAGGATTTTCCCAGGAATCATGCGGTTCCTGGGATTTTTCTTTTTCCGGGAAACGGCTCCCGTTCTCCAGATTTACGCACAATTTACGCACAACCTCAAAAAAACGCACAGCAAAAGGCGAGAAACAGGCCCGCTTGGGTTCCGCTTCCCGCCTTTCTTTTTTGCCTATTTTTCCCCGGCACCTATGCTTTCTTCCGAAGCACCGCATCCGCAATGCACTGGCTGGCGGCTTCATCGGCCTGGGCGATCAGGTGGGAATAGATGTCCGTGGTGGTGCTCACCCGGGCATGGCCCAGCCGTTTGGAGATGGAAACGCTGTCCGCGTGGTTGAAATACAGCAAACTCGCCATTGTGTGCCGGAATTTGTGGGGGTGGATGGGCGGCAGCCCCTTCCGCTTGGAAAACTTGTTTAGCCAGGCGTTGACGCTGTCCGGCATCATGGGGCCGCCCGCCTCTTTCACAAATACGTAACCGCTTTTTGTCCATCTGTCCCCATTGAGAAGCCGCTGCTCGTTGTACCAGACCCGGTACTCCCGCAGCAGCTCCATTGTCTCCTGGGGCAGCTTGATGAAGCGCACGTTGCCGGTTTTTGTGCTGCTCTCGTAAATGCCTCGGTCTGGGGAATAGAGAATCGTCCGGTCGATCTTGATTTGATGGTTTTCCCAGTCGATCCTATCCCACCGCAGGCCACACAGTTCTCCCCTGCGTACCCCGGTAATCAGCAGCAGGTGGGTGACAGCCCGCCATTTGACAGGCTCTCCCTCCAGGGCGTCCCGTATCCGCTCCACTTCTTCCGGCTGGAAGTAGTCCGCTTCTTTCCGCTCCAGCTTGGGCGGCGTGGCTTTTTGGGCGGCGTTATAGGTGACCAGCATTTCCTTTTCCGCCTGGGCCAGCACCGCCGAAATAAACCGGTGATACTCCAGCACGGTTTTGCTGGAAAGCTTCTCCTGCCGCCTGTCCACGGTGAACAGCTCCTCCACCCGCCTGCCCAAAGCGGCGGCAATGGCCTGGGCCGTGGAGAGGGACACCCGCTTTCCCTGGAGCGCCAGGGCAACCGTATTCACAGACAGGCCGGAAGCGGCGGCCAGGGCTTTTTGGGTGGTGGAAACCTTCTCCCGGATATCTGGCTTTGCCGTGGCCCTGTCCGGTACGTTCGCCACGCCCTGCTCCTCCAGGTTGCGGTAAAAGGCGTTCAAATGCTGGGGCCGCAATTTGTCCAGCTTGATGTGGCCAATGGCCGGCACAATCCGCTTCATCAGGTGGTGATACTCCCGGATAGTGTTGTGCTTGGCGCCGCCCCGCTCCTTGAGGCCGATCACATACTGGGCATAGTCCCCAAAGGTCTGGCTTCCTCCCCCGGAGTATCCCTTCTGCACCGCTTCCTCAAACTGGACAGCCTCCTTGTTCAAGGCTTTCTCAATCTGCCGGGCCGTCATGCCGGGGGCCGGTGTCCAGGTCTTGTACTTGCGCACCTGCTTGCCCCCTACCCGCCCGGCGGATACGGTGATTTGATAGGAGGTGATTTCCCCCTCCTTGTTTTTGATAGGGCGGATACTGGCCATGTGCGAAGCCTCCTTTCTGTGGTGGGTGGAAGCGGTTTAGGACTTGCCCGGTGCTTTTCCCTCTTTCTTGTTATCTGGTCGAATCTCCTCGCCCAACAATTTCTCATTGTCACGATAGTCTGGCACAAAAAGCAGATTCTCTACTGCCTCAACCGCTTTCTCCTGCCCTTTTTCGTTGAGCCGGTTAAAAGCAGTTAGAAGAAAGTGACGCCGCCTTTTTTCCCGTTCCTCATACACAAGCCCTTCCTGGATGTCGGTTACTTTGGTGTTGACGGCTTCCTCCCATTCATCGGGTGTTGCGGATTCCCGAATCATATCATCCCGAATATCAGAAGCCAGGATTTCAAACGCGTCATAGCTTGCCAGAATTTCCCCTGGTATTAGCTCGGACGGGAAAACCTGCAAGGCTTCCGCAATTTTTTTCACCGTTGCGATTTTGGGATTACGGATTCCTCTTTCGTACTGACTGATTCCCTGATAGGGAATCCCTAATTTGTCCGCCAATTCCTTTTGCGTCATCCCCGCTTTTTTGCGGGCGGCTTTTATGCGTTCTCCAACTGTCACAGGTAACACCTCCCTTTGCTTTTAGCATAACACACTTTGCCAGAAAATAAAAGCAAAAGTTTTTGCAAAAGTGTTTACAAACTCATTCGAGTGTGATATACTGAAAACAGCAAAAGCGTTTGAGTGTGTCAGGAGGTGGAACAATTGCGAATCAACCGAGTGAAGTTCATTGCAGAAATGGCCCGGCAAGATTTAACCGTGCTTGACTTGGCAAAAAACTGCTGTCTGTCCCGTGCCACTGTCACCGGCGTGCGAAGCGGCAAATCCTGCACCCAGGAAACCGCCGCCAAGCTCGCCCAGGGCCTTGGTGTGCCGCTGGAAAGCATTTTGGAGAAGGAGGTATGAATGTGATTTACCTAACAGACAAGCTGGCAGTGACGGAGGGCAGCGAGTGCTACATGGTGGGCAGGCCCGTGGAAACGGTGCAGGAAAGCGGAGGAAAGCGGTGCAAGGCCCCCAAACTCCGCTCCCCCAGATATTACTCCACAATGGCCCAGGCCGTGCGCGGCGCTGTTTCTACCACACTCCGCCAGAAGGTGGCGGCCAATGAAATCACCAGCCTGCAAGAGTTCATCCGGCAGGAGCAAGCCTTACAGACGGAATTTACCAAGAAACTGGAGGTGCTAGACCTATGACCGAGTTCACCCAAGTGGCCACCATCCCCAAGACGGCCGCCCGCTGCAAGGCGGAGGGCATCGGCCTGACCGAAAACCAGCTGCGCACCCTCTGCGCCCGTGGGGAGCTGAAACACACCCAGATGGGGAAAAAGTCCCTGATTTACTGGCCCAACCTCTTAGAGCTGCTGGAGAGGGGCACGCCCCAGGAGGAAACGCCGGTGGTGTATGGGAAAATTCGGAGGATTGCAGAATGAGGGGTTGCGCTCCAGGCATGCCGGTCCGTGGCCGGACTGGACAAGCCGCCTTTCTGCCTGCGGCAGAGGCGGGAAGGTCACAGCGAAACCAGCGGTGCGGATGTGCGCTAATGGTTCGCACAGGCGCGGCGTTCAGCCGCCGCCCCGTGGCGCGAATTGACAGCCCAGGCACTGGGCGGAAGGCGGTGATACATTGCAGCTTGATGAATTTTTAACCCACTTGGACGGCGTGAAGCCCACCGGGAAGGACAAGTACATGGCCTGCTGCCCGGTGCACGGGGACGAAACTCCCAGCCTGTCCGTAGCGGTGAAGGACGTAAAAGGCACCCGGAAAATCCTGCTCAAGTGCTTTGCGGGGTGCAGGACAGAGGACATCGTCCGGGAGCTGGGCCTCTCCATGCAGGACTTGATCGTAAACCCCACCGCCAAGCAGGACTTTCAAAAAAGCCGGGGCCTGAAAAAGCTGGTGGCCCGGTACGACTACTTAGACCGGGAGGGCCGCTTCCTCTTTCAAAAGACCCGCTGGCAATGGGAGGACGGCAAGAAGGAGTTCACCTGGAGCCACAAGGACAGCGCCGGGCAGTGGGTGAAAAACCGGGGCGGCGAGGCGGTGCTCTTTAACCTGCCGGTGCTGAACACCACCGACTTTGTGTACTTGGTGGAGGGGGAAAAGGACGTGCTCACCTTGCAGCGCTACGGCAAGCCTGCGGTGTCCCTGCCGGACGGGGCCAACAGCAAGTGGCTGCCCTCCTTCACAGAGGCCTTGCGGGGCAAGCGGGTGGTGATCCTCCAGGACAATGACGAGCCGGGGAAGGCCTGCGCCGCCCGGTGCGCCAATGCCCTCCACGGGGCAGCCGCTTCCGTAAAGGTGCTGGATCTGACCCGAGAATGGGACAAACTCCCGCCCCACGGGGATATTTCAGACGTGCTGGCGGTGCGAAAACCGGCGGACGTGTTCGACTCCCTCACCGCGTTGGAGCTGCTCACCCCGGAGTGGCAGCCGGTGGAGGAACCGCCCC
>FR893814.1:7987-19784 GCA_000435395.1 Firmicutes bacterium CAG:94 | reverse complement strand
TGGAGGAACCGCCCCAGCCCCCGGAAAACGGCCTCTCGGTGATCTCCGCCGTGGAGTTGCAGCAGAAGGACATCCCCCCGGCCAGGTTCGTGGTGGTGGACTTTCTCCCCCAGGGGCTTTCCCTGCTGGCCAGCCCGCCCAAGTACGGCAAGAGCTGGTTTGTGCTGGATCTGTGCCTGTCCGTGGCGGCGGGCACGCCCTTCCTGGGGCAGGACACAGTGAAAAGCGGATGCCTGTACCTGGCCCTGGAGGATTCCCAGCGGCGGCTCCAAGACCGCATGAACAAGGTGCTTGGGGGCAGAACAGCCCCCCAGGGCTTCTACTTTGCCACCTCTGCCCTGGACATCGGGGAGGGGCTTCTGGAACAGCTGGAGGGACACATGGCCGCCCACCCGGACACGGGCCTGATCGTCATTGACACGCTGCAAAAGGTGCGGGGAGCTGGCAACAGCAGGGAGAACGCTTACAGCGCCGACTACCGGGAGGTGGGGGCCTTGAAAGCCTTCGCGGACAAGCACGGGGTGTGCCTGCTGCTGGTGCATCACCTGCGGAAGATGGCCGATGACGGCGACCCATTCAACCGCATCTCCGGCACCAACGGCATTATGGGCGCGGCGGATTCCGTTTTTGTCCTCAGCCGGAAAAAGCGCAGCGACACCCAAACCACCCTGTCCGTCACCGGGCGGGACATTGAAAGCCGGGAAATGGTGCTGGAGTTTGACAAGGGCAGCTACCGCTGGCAGGTGTTGGGCAGCGTGGAGCAGATGGAGGAACAGCAGGCCCGCACGGAATACGAAAGCAACTACATCCCGGGGACGATCCGGGAGCTGGTGGAGCAAAGCGGCGGCCGCTGGAGCGGCACCATGCAGGACTTGCTGGACGCGGCAAAGCGGTATCATGGGGTGCTGCTGGCGGACAATACCAAAGCTCTTTCCAACGAGGTAAAGCGGTTTGAGCGTTCCCTATTGGAGTATGACGGAATCCTCCATGACCGGGTGAGGAATGGCAACGGCGGCGGGAAACACCGCTTTTACAAGCGCCAGCCCACCACAACAGAAAGCCAGCCCCAGGGGGAGCAGCTCTCTATTTGAACGGTTTTTAGGAAGTATATAACAACCGTTGATACCGTTGATACCGTTGATAGATGTGTGTACCATCGGCTTTTTACCCCTACATAACAACCGTTGATACCGTTGGTATCGTTGATAACTGCGCTGTACCATCAACGGTAGGACGCAAACCATCAACGGTACAGAAAGGGCTACCGTTGATACCAAAAGGCCTAAAACAGCCCCCTCTCTATAGTGGGGATTTACCGTTGATATAGTTGGTAACCGTTGATAGATAGGGCGATTTTTCTTGGTTGCGAGAGTATGACCAACGGTATCAACGATAGCAACGATATATATTGGAGGTATGTAAACCATGCAAAACTGGATACTCATGGCCCAAAACAGCAAGGGCCAAAACCTGCGGGCCTGTTCGCAGATTGCGGAGGATGAAATCCCGTCCCTGGAAGCGGCGAACCGGCTGGCGGACAAGCTGGAACGGGAAGAACCCGGCTTTGTCGTGAAGGAAGCGTACCGCATCCACAAGGACATGAGCCGGGAAGAATTGGAAGCCCTGGACTTCTTCCCCCACGGCTGCCTGGCGGAAGTGATCGTATTTGACCAATGAAAGGAGGAAAACAACATGGAAGGAAAAGACCTGCTTTGCCCCATCACCAGAGCGGGGGACGTCCAAAACGGATACCCCTGCCAGAAAGACCGCTGCGCCTGGTACGAGCCGGAGCTGAAAAAGTGTTCCGTTCTGGTGATTGCCAAGGAGCTGGAGGAGCACGCCGTGGAGGTGTTACGGGAGATATGAAACTGACAGCGGGAGCCGCACCTGCGGTGGGCAATTCGCGCCGGGCCGTTTATGCGGGACGAACCCTTATACCCGCGCCACTGGCGTTGCGATACCCTTCCGCCCTTGCGGAACGCAAGAAGGCGGCTTGCCTGGGGTGCAACCCCCTGTGTTTGGGATAAGCATTGCGAGAATCAACCGAAAGGAGCAAACAAAAATGGACACTGTACAGAAAATGGAGCGCTATGTGGAGCGCAGCCGGGTATTTGACCACGGCCACGGCATGACACAAACCGAGTGGATGGCCCTGATTGCCAAAGCAGAGGGCGGCACGAGCAACATCTGCCAGGCCGTTTCCCTGGCTTACAATTACGGCAGGGCCAAGGGCTACCGGGAAGCCCAGCGCCGCTTTTGCCCCACGGAAAGGAGAGGCTAAACCATGCAGGACAAAAAGAAAGCGCCCAGCACGGCGGCAACCATGCAAGGCGCATACATAGAACAAAACCACAAAGAGAATACCACAAAATCCCCGGCGGGGCAAGGGCTTTTTCAAGCGGCGACCGCGCTGGAGTGCCTGGGCATCGAGCTGGGGCAAACCAGGCAGCTGGTGGGCCTGCTGGTGGAGAACCTGGAGCAAGAGGGCACAGACACCATGCAGCCGGAGCGGGTGAAGGTCTATTCCGACTGCCTGTGGGTGCTGTTCGACCGGCTGCGCACCCTGGAGGACGTGGCGCAAAGCGAGGCGGCCCACACCTACGGCTCATAAAAAAAGAGCCGCGCCCGTGGCCGGGCAGGACAAGACGCGGAATCGCTCGCAAAGCTCACTCGCCCCTGCGCACCGAAAGATTTCTTGTCGCGGAAATCACCGGAGTGAAAGCTGTTCCCCGGCCCTGGATTCTATCACCATTTTACCAGGATTCGGGGGTTGCGTCAATGACAAACGAACAGCTTACCTTGGACATACAGAACGGGAACCGGGCGGCTTTATCCCAGCTTTGGGAGGCTGTCCGGCCCTTGCTGTTTTCGCTGGCCTGGAAGTTCTACACCCGCCAGGGGAAAGAGCGGTGCGCCCAGCGTGGCGTCACCCTGGAGGACTTGCAGCAGGAAACCTTCTTTGCCCTCTGTGACGCGGCCCGTGGCCGGGCGGGACAAGTCGCGGAATCGCTCGTTCCACTCGCTCGAAACTGCGGGAGGGCGGCTGGGTGGTCGCGGCCTGTGCCATGCTGAAAACCGCGGACACCCAGGCAGCGGCCCCCGCCATGCCAAGCGAGCCGAAGCGAGCGAAACGCGGCTTGACAGCGGAGGCACTCCGCACACGGAGAACCGTTTCCGGGCCTGCATGGGCATTCAAGACAAGGCGGACGCTCTCAACCACGCCGACCGGCTGGAGCGGCCTATTCCCGGGGACGATGAAGGACGGGAGCAGGGGGAAACACTCCCAGACGAACAGGCGGAAAGGGAACTGCTGAACGTGGACGAAAAAGCGGAACAGGCCCATTTCCACAACGTACTGGAGCAAGCCCTGGGGGAGCTGTCTGTGGTGCAGGGGGCCGTGTTGAGGCACCGCTTCACCCAACAGCATACCCGCCAGCAGACGGCAGAGGCTTTGCACATCACCGCCGAAGCCGTGCGCCGGGAGGAGGCCCGGGCCTTGCAGTTTCTCCGGGGAAAGCCCTCTGTGCTGCATCTGCGGGAGGAAGCGCTGGAAACGGCGGCCTATCACGGCACCGGGTGGTTCAGCTGGTACTATGAGCAGGGCAGTGTGGAGGAGCGCATCGTGGAACGCTGACAGACGCGAACGCCATGCAAGCGTCCTCCGCCGTGCAAAGCGCCCCCAGGCGCGCCCCGCGGCTTGACGGCCCAGGCACTGGGCAGCGTGGAGGAGCGGCTGGTGGAGAGCAGGAAAGCAGGTGGGTGACAGCTCAAAAGAGTATAAAAAGTGGCGCGCTTCCCCACAAGAGTGTGACCGCTCTTTCTCTGTTTTCTTGGACGAACATTAGTTCATGCAGACGGGCGGGAAATTCCTGGTAGGTTCTTCCAGCGGAAAAGGCATGAGTGGTTGCTGCGACCCCCGGAAACCCGCAGATTTTAAAGCGGAAAATAGCCGGGTTCGGCATCGGTTTGCAGGCGTGCGCCACGGGCTGGCAGAGGCCGGGGAAGCCGCTTTTCTTTCCTGTTCCTGGGATACCACCACAGGGAAAGGCCCCTTCCACGCCCACGCAACCCCGCAAAACCCCGCACGAAAAAAAGAGATTCGCAGAGAAACGCAAACCATAAAAAAGACTCTGCCCCCGGTCAGAAAAAAGCCGGCTTTTCTTGTGGAGCTTTACTCGTGGTGTTCCTGGACATTGCGGGGAGATCATCCCACGCCCGCGCGCAAACTGCCGCAAAAGTCCGCACAGAAAAAAGAGTGGCAAGCATCGGGGTTTGTATACCACGCGACCGTATACGAAAAAAATAATCGTATACCACGAGGGCATTTCGTTACCATTGTACGCGGGGAATCTCAAAGAATCACCGCTATAAAAAAGAGCTGCACAACGGCGATGCTGGCGCGCCAAAGTGTGGAAAACTGTGCGCATAAAAAAGGGGATCGGGATTCACTACCCCCCCTCCCTCTGGCTGCTGGGTATTTGCTCCGGGGACCGGCGTGGGGAAGGTTTTCCAACTCTGGCGGGTTTTGTTGTAAAGGGGGATGCTTTACACGGTGCCGCTTCCCCTTGCAAAAAGAAAAGGGCCGTGGTACAATGTCCACGACCCCACACGGGTTGCCCTTGTGTTTGCTTGCTGGCTGGCGCAAGGGCTTTTTTCATGCCACGATGAAGCGGCGGGTGGTGCTCTGGGTGGTGAAAGCCGCTGCCACGTCCGGCATGGCCTTGCGGAGTGCTGCTGTATCCAGCCTAGAGGTTGTAACCGCTTTCCAGGTGATCTTATACTCCCCGGCCCGCAGTTCCTCCCGCTGGCCCATTGCAGCCTTGATGGCGTCCTTCAGGGCCTCCACCTCTGCCTGGGCCTCCTCCACGATGGCCTGCATCTGCCGCAGCTCTCGCACTTTCTGTTCCAACTCTTGGGTGCTCATGGTGTGTTCCTCCTGTTTTGGTTTGGGTAGCCTGGAATGGAAAGCGCCAGGTGGCTCTGTGCTGGAATCTCGCCCTCTGGCTTCATCCGCAACTCCGTTTCCGGTCTTGCCTTGCCGCGTCCTTTCCCGTTGCCGGTACTCAATCGACCTTGGCTTTCCCTCTTGACTGTCACTAGTATAGCACACTTAATAAGTGAATACAAGATGGAATACTGCCCAAGGATTCACTTAATAATTTGTGCAAGTATACACTTGTTAAGTGTTGCTTTTTGTGATATACTAGAGCCATACTGGAGGAGGTGCGCCATCATGTCAGCCCAAAAGTACACCGAAGCGCGAAAGAACGGCAACCGCAAGTGGGACGCCGCCAACCTGGACAGGCTTTCCCTGGCACTGCCCAAGGGGAAGAAAGCGGAGATTCAAGCCCACGCCCAGGCCCACGGGGAGAGCGTCAACGCCTTTATCAGCCGGGCCATTGAAACCACCATGCGCCTGGACAGGGAGGAAACGCCATGAAGCTATACACCATCATCGGCGGGGTGAACGGCTGCGGCAAGTCCAGCCTGACCGGGGCCTTGAAGGCCGAGCGCTCCGACCTGGGGTTAATTATTGACGTGGACAAGCTGGCTGCCCAGCTTCACAGCCCTGTGGAGGGCGGGAAAGCCGCTGTCCGCAAGATCGACCAGTGCTTGGAGAAGGGCATCAGCTTCACCCAGGAAACCACCCTGTCCGGCGCGCGCACCGAGCGCACCATCCGCCGGGCCAAGGAGCGGGGGTACACCATCCGCCTGTATTACATCGGCCTGGACACGATGGAGGAAAGCCTGGGGCGCATTGCCAACCGGGTGGCCAAGGGCGGCCACGACATCCCCAAGGCGGACGTGGAGCGCCGCTTCCAAAGCCGCTTTACGGACGTGCTGCGGGTGCTCCCCTATTGCGATGAGGCCCGTTTTTTCGACAACGACAACGGCTTTGTGGAGGTGGCGGAGTACCGCAACGGGGAGTTGATTCCCAGGGTTCCCACCCCTCCCCGCTGGCTCTTGGAGCTGATGGGGAGGGTGTAAAAGAGGGCGCGTTTTTTACGCACAATTTACGCACAATCTTTAAAAAACGCACAAAATACCAGCAGACGGCAGAGGATATCAAAACGCTGAAACCCGCATAAAACCTGGATTTTTTGGATATAAGAAAACGCCAGAAAATGGGGTTAAATCAGCTACGAACCAAAAGGTCGGGGGTTCGAGTCCCTCCTGGCGCGCCACGTCGCGGCGAACCCTTGTGGTTCGTCGCTTTTTTCTGTGCAAAATGCGGCTTCACCGTACGGGTTGCCGCTCCTCTCCGCGAAAAGTCACGCTCGGCTCGGCTGCTCGGTTGCAAGCGCCCTCGCTTACGCCTCGCTGTCGCTACCAACTTTTCGCGGTTGAAGGGCATTGTTCTTTGGGCATCTATTTTGTCACCCTAACCCATGATGGAGTGACAAAGTAGATGTCACTCCATTTTTCTTTGTTTTTAAGCGGTTTTCAGCCGTTTTTTGAGAATGATTCTCACACCACTCTCACCGTAGATGTCCAAGGCATTCTACGGCTAAAAGCGGGGTTTCCCGCCTGGTTTTCCCAGGCTGGAGGCCCCGTTTTTTTGTTTTCTCCCCGTTTTCCCGTCGGAGGCTGCGTAAAAGTTTCCGGCGAGTTTCTATATAAATTGCCCATTATCCAGGCAGATTCCAAAGGTTCCCATTTCAAGGGGGTAATCACCGTCACGGTGGCGAAACACAACATCGACGAGGCCCGCGTCTATTTTGCCCGGGTGGGGACAGATCTGCTCACCCCCACCGACGAGGCGGTGCGGGAAATTCAGAACAAGCCGCTGGGGGTGATGACTAATAAATTGTTGCACACAGACATGCCGTGCTCTCCGCCCTGGAAGATGTGCAGCTCGAAGGGCAGGCCGTACTCGATCATCACCGGGTTAATAGCGGGAACAAATTTGTCGTACCGGTTGTGCCAGATGAACAGGGGCGGCATGTGGGGGCCGGCGTAGTGGATGAAGTCCAGCTCCGGGGTGCAGTCCTTAGCGATTTTCGCCGCATCGGGGTTGTAGAACTCCTGGTTCTTCTGAATGGTGTTGGTGTTGTCCCAGGGGGCGTAAAATCGAAGAATACAAAATGCGTTTGCAAAAACAGGTATGTGGGCAGATCCCGGCGGAAAAAGGCGAAGATTCCATAGAGCGCCACCACCCCACCCAAGAGGTTCAGCACAATAGTCCGCCGCCGGGAGGGCTTCTGAAAAGCCGGCGCTTTTCGGGCCATCCCCAAAAACACGTTCCAGTGCAGTCCCAAATGCAGCGCCATGAGCAGGAACCCCCAGAAGGAGGCCAGCATGTGCAGCGTCCGGGCAAAGCCCATGCCGCCCAGGATGGGGAGAAAGTCAAACACATGGTTGGAGAGGATCACTCCGCTGACCATCAGCCCCAGCATATCCAGGAGCACCAGCGCATCCACAACAATTTGGAACACCCGAAAGGGCGTGTACTTCCCCCGGAACAGGCTCTTGTACCAGCCGCCGTTGAGGGCGTGGTGCAGGATGAACAGGACAAACATCCCCGCCCCCGCCCATTCGTGGGCCACGTCCCCCCAGAACTGGTACCCCATGAGGAACAGCATGCCCAGGGTCATGAGCACGTCTACGGCGATTTTTACCTTGGCTTTTGGCTTCATGTTCCGCTCCTTTACAGGCCCAGGCCGCTGAGCCAGGCGGCAACATCCTCAGCGGCTCCGTCCACGCTGCTGCCGTTCACATGGAAACCCTCCAGAATCGTGGCGCTGGGGACGCTGGCGGGGAGGTTGTCCAGGCTCCGGCCAAAGCCGCTGCCCCCGCTGGTGCAGAAGGGAATGAGGGTCTTGCCCTCCCAGTCGTAGGACTCCAGGAAGGAGTAGATGAGCATGGGAGCATCGCTCCACCAGTCGGGGTAGCCCACGAACACGGTGGAGTTATTCCACCGTTTCCACGGTGATGGTCCCGCTCATTTGCCCGATATTCTCCGCCCCGGAGACGGCCTCTCCCAGTTCAAACAGAGAGCTGTTGGCCGAAAAGCTGTCGTAAAACAGCACCACATCCCCCCAAGGGGCG
The DNA here is from genome assembly GCA_000435395.1 of Firmicutes bacterium CAG:94. Lineage (GTDB taxonomy): Bacteria > Bacillota > Clostridia > Oscillospirales > Acutalibacteraceae > Acutalibacter > Acutalibacter ornithocaccae. The sequence goes on along the minus strand of FR893814.1, from coordinate 11,735 downwards.
TAGTAGGCCAACGTCCCCGCGCCGCCTTCCGCCAGGGGGGTATCGCTGGCGTCCAGCTCCTGGGGCGGGTAGAACACCTTCTCGTTGGTGCTGAAGTCCTCCACCTCCACCGTCAGGGGCAGCTGGGAGAGAAGGCCCTGGGCGGCGGGGCTGTCGTTGAGGGCGTACACCACCTGCAAGTCTCCGCAGGTGACGGCAACTTGTGTGCTTTCCATGTCGTTTTCCTCCGTTTCACTTGAAGTGGTTTCTTGCGGCTGGGAGAGACCCAGCTCCGCCACCCAGGCTTGGATGTCCCCCTGGGAGGCGGGGGCGTCCTCCTCGTAGCAGTCGAAAATGTTGTCGGAGATGTTGGCCTCCGGCGCGGCCTCGGTGATGATCTCCACGCTGCGGGCCATGCCGCCCGTGCCGTGGGAGCAGAACAAGTACACGTCCTTGCCGGAGAGGTCGTTCTCCTCCAAGAAGGTCAGCAAAGCCATGGGCACGCCGTACCACCAGTTGGGGTAGCCCAGAAATACTGTGTCGTAACTGTCCAGGTTTTCCACCTGGGGCTCCACCAAGGCGGGGCGGGCGTTCTGGCCCCGCTCCTCGTTGGCCCGCTCCAAGCAGGCGTCCCAGTCGCTGGGGTAGGGGTCGGTGACTTGGATGGAGAACAGTTCGCCGCCCGTCTCCTCCTGAATCCACCCCGCTAGCTGCTGGACGTTCCCCGGGTCGCTGACGCTGGGGGAGGTCATGGCGTCCACGCCCTCCTCCAGCACGGCGTTTTCCGCCCAGGAGAAGTAGGCGATGAGCACGCCGCCGTTTTCTCCTGTTTCCGAGGAGCCCTCCAAGGCGGAGCTCCCCGCCGGGGCCTCGCTGGGCTCTGCCAGCTGGGAGGAGGAGGCCGCGCCTTCCTCCACAGCAGAGGAAAGCTGGGAACTTTCAGACGGCGCCAGGCTGGAGGGGACGCTGGAGCTGGGCTCTGCCGCCTGGCAGGCGGCGAACACAATCGCCAAGGCAAGGGCCAGCAGCGGGGTCAAGAGTTTTTTCATCCGGGATACCTCCTTTGCTTTTCTGGTTTCAGTATAGCGGCTGGGCTCGAGAATGTCTAATACTTATCTTTTATCCTTTTCTATGCGTTTTTGTAATAGTTAGTAGACTGCGCTACCATACGTCCTCCGCATTTGCCGGCATAAAAAGCAAGTATTGGACACCCGGCCCATTTGCGGGTATACTGAATGCAAACAGTGTGAGGAGGCGGTATCATGAACAAGATCCAGGCCAAAGCGCCTGACCCCATTCCCTTTGGCAAAGAGGCTTTCGGCCCCCAGGCGGGCACCACCGTCCGCTGGCTGGGCGGCGCGGGGGCGCTGGTCAACTGCCGTGGGACGAACATTCTCATCGACCCGGTGCTGGAGGGCTTCGACATGCCCTTGCTGGTGGAGTCCCCCCTGCAAGTAGAGGACGTGCCCCAGGTGGACGCCGTCCTGCTGACCCACAGCGACAACGACCACTTCAGCCGGGACACCTGCCGGGACTTGGCCCCGGTGTGCGGCGCCTACCACGCTCCCCGCTATGTGGCGGGGCTGTGCCGGGACATGGGTCTGCCCGGGGTGGGCCACGGCATTGGGGAGAGTTTCACGGTGGGGCCGGTAAAGGTCACCCTGACCCCGGCGGACCACGCCTGGCAGAATGAAGTCCCCGGTGCGGCGGACCGGGTGTTTTTGCCCGAGGACTTCTGCGGCTTTTGGCTAGACACCCCGGACGGCTCCCTCTGGGCGGTGGGGGATTCCCGTCTGCTGGAGGAGCACCTGCACATGCCCGCCCCGGATTTGATGCTCTTTGACTTCTCCGACAGCGAGTGGCACATCGGCCTGGACAACGCGGTAAAGCTGGCCAACGCCTATCCCCACACTCCCCTGCTGCTGTGGCACTGGGGCTGTGTGGACGCCCCGGACATGACCCCCTTCAACGGGGACCCGGCGGATTTGATGGCCCGCATCCAAAACCCGGAGCGAGCCCTGGTGTTAGCTCCCGGGGAGCCCTTGGAGCTTCGCCCTTTGAACCAGAAAAAGGGATGAAAAAAGGAGGCGCTTTCCAGCGTCTCCTTTTTAGAACCGTCACACGGCTAGTATCTTTCGCTTTCCCCATACCGCTGCACCATCTGCACAAACAGGGAAATGGCGGGGTTGAACACATGGTTTTTCTTCCAAATCAGCACGCCCCGGATGGAGCGTTCCGGCACCAGCGGCACAAACCGCAGCTGGGGGCTGTGATGGATGGCCAAATCCCCGTTTAGGCACACCGCCACGCCAAGTCCCTCCTCCACCAGCAGAACCGTATTGGAGAGGATGTTGTAGTTATCGATGCACACGGGCGCACTTTCATAAAGAAAGTGCGCCCAGCTTTTTTAATGCAGTTTGGAATAGCTTTCGTCGTCTACCGCCTCCAGCCACTCGTTGCTGGTCTCTTCGCCAGGCACTTCCACGGCAATGTGGCTGAACCAGCTGTCCGCCTTGGCACCGTGCCAGTGCTTTACCTCCGGCGGAATGACGATGACCGTTCCAGGAGTGAGGCTTACTGCATCTTTCCCCTCCTCCTGATACCAACCTTCACCCGCGGTGCAGATGAGGATCTGTCCGCCGCCTGTTTTCGCATGATGGATGTGCCAGTTGTTGCGGCAGCTCGGTTCAAAGGTGACGTTTGCCAAACCCACGATGCTTTCCCCCGGCTTGGTCAGAGGATTTAAATAGGAATTCCCGATAAAGTACTGGGCAAAAGCAGTGTTGGCCATTCCCTGGCCAAAGATGTTCTGTTCGTCAAATGCGGTTTTGTCTTGAACTTTCATGGTGAAGCCTCCTATATAGTCCTTTAGTTTGTGGTAGTGGATACAATAAATATCCCCCGGCGAAGCAGGGGGTTTTTCATCGACGGGCAAAGCCCTATGATACTAGCCACGCGTCACGTCACGTTGGTGCGGCCTGACATCCGCGTTTTGTCCTTATCTGCTACCCGTAAACGGGTTTTTTAGAAGTTTCCCATTGTCAGTTGTTCTCCCGCCTTATCTTCTTCCAACTGATGACGGATGTACTCCTCAATCTTTTTTGCATTTTTCCCTGCCGTGTCTACGTAGTACCCACGGCACCAGAACTCCCTGTTCCGATACTTGTATTTCAATTCCGGGTACTTTTCGTAGATCATTAGACTGCTCTTCCCTTTGAGATACCCCATGAAACTGGATACGCTTACTTTGGGCGGTATCTCCAAGAGCATATGCACATGGTCGGGGCATACCTCTGCTTCTAGGATTTTCACCTTCTTCCATTCGCAGAGTGTCCTCAGGATTTTTCCTACTTCTCTTCTTTTTTCTTTGTAAAATACTTTTCTCCGATACTTTGGCGCAAAGACGATATGGTATTTGCAATTCCATGTGGTGTGTGCTAGACTTTGTTTGACGTCAATCATTTTGATGTCCTCCTTTTGTTGTCCCTTGCAGTTGCCAGACCGCAAGTTTATTTTACAACAAAAGGAGTTTTTCTGTCTTCATCATCGGCACAAGCCTTCTTTGGAACCACTCGCCTAGCGAGTGGTTTTCTACATACAAAAATGAGGGTGTCCTCTCGGAACACCCTCATTGTACCTCTCCCTGGGTAAAAATGTCTAATACCTATTACTAATCCGAAATCATAGGCAAGACGTATTATTCTAAAATAAATAGCCTAGAAAGGCTGCCGCAGCTCGGGAAAAGGTTTTTGTCTTTTTCCAAACTAGA
>FR893814.1:5452-7901 GCA_000435395.1 Firmicutes bacterium CAG:94 | reverse complement strand
GTCAAGCTTTAGAGTAAGTACGTTCCCGCCGCTGCTCCGGTCCAAGGGTGATTCTACGGTAGAGGGCTGCCCGCCCGTCACCCGGCAGCAAGAAACAGATGAGGCGGGAGACCTCGCCGCTGCTCCGAATGAGGAAAAAGAGAACCCCCTAGAGTTTTCGTCGGGATGCGAATGCGCTGTCTAATGTTTTCCGTTCCCTTTTTCTTACTCCGGCCTGGAAAGTTCCTCGGTCAGCTGGAGGATGCGGGGGGCCAGCTTTTCCCGCTCTTTTTTGGTGACACGCCGGTACACGGGGTGGGCCGCCGCCACCAAGGCGATGCCCAGCAGCCCCAGGATGATACCGGGGATAAACAGGTTCCCCATCCACACCATGGAGCAGCACATGCCCACGCCCAGCACCAAAGCGCCCACCGCCTTGCCGCTGATGTGGACAGCGGGCTTGCCCGCCATCTTCCGGCGGACCAGCAGCAAAACCAGCAGGACCACCGCGCCCACCGCCGCAATCACCACGCCGGGGGTAAAGGCGCCCCACTCTGGCAGCAGGCACATGCACATGCCCAGGGCAAATAGGATGATGCCCACCGTGCCGAAAAGCAGGGATACAAAGTTCTTTTTCTTCATGTTCCATCGACCTCCGTTTTTTTATGTCTTTTTCACTTGCTGGCCTTATTCTACCGGGCGGGTGTTTGAAAGATGCTTCCGAATTGTTTGCGAAGTGTGAATTTCCCCCTTTTCAGCGGGGCAAAAAACAGGGCCTCACAGGGTGAAAAGAGGGGATTCCCATGCAGCCACATCGGAAAACCAAAAGCCAGATCCCCCGCACCGGCATAGCCGGCCTTTCCGCCAGGGCTTGACGAATCCCCCCGCCGTTGCTATAATGAAGGAAAAACAGGGGAGCTCGTGCTGGCGGGCTGAGAGGAAGTCATCAACTTCGACCCTTTAACCTGATACGGATAATGCCGTCGTAGGAAGTGACATCGCGCTTTTTATTTGTGGGATACCGTAGCAGGTATCCCTGTTTTTTTGCCCAAAAAGGAGGAATGGATATGGTAACAGTCAACGGCCAGCCCCAAAACGCCGCCGGCAAGCCCCTGGCCCAGCTGCTGGAGGAGCTGGGCTACCAGGCCGGACGCATCGCCGTGGAGCGCAACGGGGAGATTGTCCCCAAGGCCCAGTACGGCGCCGTCACCTTGGAGGACGGCGACACCCTGGAGGTGGTCCGCTTTGTGGGCGGCGGCTGAACCCCTGCCCACCCGGGAGCAGCTGGACGCCGCCCTCCGGGGGCGGATTGGCCCGGCACTGTGGCGGCGCTTCCAGGGGGCCAAGGTGGCTGTCTGCGGCCTGGGCGGGCTGGGCTCTCACATCGCCGTTGCCCTGGCCCGGGCCGGGGTGGGCGCCTTATCCCTGATAGACTTTGACAAGGTGGACCTCTCCAACCTGAACCGGCAGCAGTACAAGGCAAGCCAAATCGGCCGGGAAAAGCCCCTGGCCCTGGCGGAAAACCTGAGAGAAATCAACCCCTACCTGGGGCTGGAGTGCCACACCCTGCGGCTGACCCCGGAGAACATCCCCGCGGTGCTCCAGGGGGCGGACGTCATCTGCGAGGCCTTTGACAAGGCCGAGGAAAAAGCCATGCTGGTGAACACCGTCCTGGAGCGGCTGCCCCAGGCCATTGTGGTGGCGGCCTCCGGCATGGCGGGGCTGGGGCCGGGAAACGCTATCCGCACGGAAAAAGTGGGAAAGCGCCTGTACCTGTGCGGCGACGGCCAAAGCGACGTGGAAGAGGCCGGCAGCCTGTTCGCCCCCCGGGTGATGCTCTGCGCCGCCCACCAGGCACTGGCTGTCCTGCGGGTTTTGGCGGGGGAGCTTGACGTGTAACATAAAGGAGGCAACCTATGAAAATCCACATCGGCAAGGAGTTCCCCCCGCACTTTTGGGAGGCCTATCCGGGGGAGTTTGAGCTGTTCCACCACTTTGAGACAACGGCGGGCATCCCCAACGTGCTGTTCGCCGTCACCACCTGGAAGGAAAACGGCCAGCCCAACGTGTGCTTCCACGGGTGGAGCTGCTTTCACGGGGACAAGACCGCCTTTTTCGCCGTGATGGGAAACCTGTACCAGCACACCCACACCTTCCAGAACATCCAGCGGGAGGGCTGCTTCTGCGTCAACTTCCTGCCCATGGGCCGCTACGAAAGCCTGGTGGAGACCATCCACCAGAACGGCCTGGAAACCGACGAGTTCGCCGCCGGGGGCTTCACCCCTGTCCCGGCCCACACCATCCACGCCCCGGCCATTGAGGAGGCTTTCCTCACCTTGGAGTGCACCCTCCACAGCGTCCAGGACCTCAGCGGCGCGGGCATCACCGCCATGGTCATCGGCCAGGTGCAGCACGCCACTGTGGAGGAGAGCTACGCCCGGGGCTACGGCCGCCGGTACGGCCAGGGGGG
>FR893814.1:1025-5446 GCA_000435395.1 Firmicutes bacterium CAG:94 | reverse complement strand
GCCCGCCGGTACGGCCAGGAGGGCTTTATGCTGCTGGTGCCCGCGCCCCAAGACCTGCTCACCGGGACGCCGGGGCAGTCCGGCATTGCCACGCTGTGCATTGAAAAATTGGATTGAACCACAGGCTATTGGAAAATACAGAAAGAAGGAATCGCCATGAACACACAGGACACATGGAGCCTGGGGGGCAGGGAATTTACCTCCCGGTTTATTTTGGGCTCGGGGAAGTACTCCCTGGAGCTTATCGAGGCCGCGGTGCGGGACGCCGGCGCCCAGATGATTACCCTGGCGGTGCGCCGGGCCAACACCACCGAAAAGGAGAACATCCTGGACTACATCCCCCAGGGGGTGACGCTGCTGCCCAACACCTCCGGCGCCCGGAACGCGGAGGAGGCCGTGCGCATTGCCCGCCTGGCCCGGGAGCTGGGCTGCGGGGACTTTGTGAAAATTGAAATCATGCGGGACACCAAGTACCTGCTGCCCGACAACCAGGAGACCATCAAGGCCACGGAAATCCTGGCCAAAGAGGGCTTTGTGGTGATGCCCTACATGTACCCCGATTTAAACGCCGCCCGGGACCTGGTCAGCGCCGGGGCCGCCTGCGTCATGCCTTTGGCCTCCCCCATCGGCTCCAACAAGGGGCTGGCCACCAAGGACTTTATCCAAATCCTCATTGACGAGATTGACCTGCCCGTCATTGTGGACGCGGGCATTGGCCGGCCCTCCCAGGCCTGCGAGGCCATGGAGATGGGCGCCGCCGCCATTATGGCAAACACCGCCTTGGCCACCGCCGGGGACTTGCCCCGGATGGCCGCCGCCTTCCGCCAGGCCATTGAGGCGGGCCGCAAGGCGTACCTCTCCGGCCTGGGGCGGGTGCTGGCCCGGGGCGCCAGCGCCTCCGACCCTCTGACAGGCTTTTTGCGGGATTGAGGGGGCGGCGTTATGGCACAGCAAGAAAACCAGTTTTTTATCGATTCGGAATTCCTCTCTCCCCAGGCCTTGGAGAAAAAGCACCGGCTGGAGACAGACCCCGCCTCCCGGAAAAGCCACCTGGAGTACCTGCCCGGCATGGAGGTGCTCCAGTCCGACGTGATGGAGAAGGTGCTCTCCCAGATGGACAGCTACGACACCACCCAGTACACCGCCCGGGACGTGCGGGCCGCCCTGGAGCACGACACCTGCACCATCGAGGACTTTAAGGCCCTGCTCTCCCCGGCGGCGGAGCCCTTTTTGGAGGAGATGGCCCAGCGGGCCTGCCTGGAGACCAAAAAGCACTTTGGCAACACGGTGTACCTGTTCACCCCCTTGTACATCGCCAACTACTGCGAGAACTACTGCGTCTACTGCGGCTTTAACTGCTACAACCACATCCACCGGATGAAGCTCTCCATGGAACAGATAGAGCACGAGATGGAAATCATCGCCCAAAGCGGCATGGAGGAGATTTTGCTGCTCACCGGGGAAAGCCGCTCCATGAGCTCGGTGGAGTACATCGGCCAGGCCTGCAAGCTGGCCCGGAAGTACTTCCGCATGGTGGGGCTGGAAATCTACCCCGTCAACACCGACGAGTACCGCTACCTCCATGAGTGCGGGGCGGACTACGTCACCGTGTTCCAGGAGACCTACGACCGGGACAAGTACGAAACCCTGCACCTGATGGGCCACAAGCGGGTGTGGCCCTACCGCTTCGACGCCCAGGAGCGGGCCCTGCGGGGCGGCATGCGGGGTGTGGCCTTCTCGGCGCTGCTGGGCTTGGCGGACTTCCGCAAGGACGCCCTGGCCAGCGCCCTGCACGTCTACTACCTCCAGCGGAAGTACCCCGCGGCGGAGATGTCCCTCTCCTGCCCGCGGCTGCGGCCCATCATCAACAACGACAAGATAAACCCCCTGGACGTGGGCGAGCGCCAGCTGTGCCAGGTGCTGTGCGCCTACCGCATCTTTTTGCCCTTTGTGGGCATCACCGTCTCCTCCCGGGAGGACGCCGCCTTCCGCAACGGCATTGTGCGCATTGCCGCCACCAAGGTCTCCGCCGGGGTGAGCACCGGCATTGGGGACCACGAGAGCAAGTACCAGGGGAAGGAGGCCGAGGACGCCGGCGACGAGCAGTTTGAAATCAGCGACAGCCGCAGCCTTTCCCAGATGTACCAGGACATGGCGGCCGAGGGCTTGCAGCCCGTCCTCAACGATTACCTCTATGTTTAAGATTGTGTGCGTCACCGCCCGGGCGCTGTGCCCCGGGGACTTCCTCGCCCAGCTGGAGCGGGTGGCGGCCGCCGGGGTGGACAAGATCATCCTGCGGGAAAAGGACCTGCCGGAGCCAGAGTACAAGCTTCTGGCCGCCCAGGCGCTGGCGCTCTGCCGCCGGTATGGGGTGGAGTGCGCGGTGCACAACTTCCCCCAGACAGCCAACGAGCTGGGCGCCCCCGCCCTGCACCTGCCCCTCCCCCGGCTGCGGGCGCTCTCCCCGGAGGAGCGGGCAGCGTTCCCCGTGCTGGGGGCCTCCTGCCACAGCCTGGAGGATGTGCGGGAGGCGGCGGAGCTTGGATGCTCCTATGGCACGCTGGGGCACATCTTCCCCACCGGGTGCAAGCCTGGCCTGCCGCCCCGGGGCGTGGAGCTGCTGGCCCAGGTGTGCCAGGCCTCCCCACTGCCCGTGTACGCCATTGGGGGCGTGGGGCCGGGAAACATCGCCCAAGTAAAACAGGCCGGGGCCGCCGGGGCCTGCGTGATGAGCGGCTTTATGACGGCCCCCGACCCGGCCCGCCTGGTGGGCCAACTGAGAAAGGAGGCGGAACTGTGAAGTTTTCCTCGCAAAACCTGCTGCTCTACGCCGTGACGGACCGGGCGTGGGTGGGCAGGCAGACGCTGCTGGAGCAGATAGAGTCCGCGCTGAAGGGGGGCGTCACCTTGGTGCAGCTGCGGGAAAAAAACCTGCCGGAGGAGCAGTTCCTCCAAGAGGCCAAGGAGGCCGCCGCCCTGTGCCACCGCTACGGCGTGCCGCTTATCGTCAACGACTCGGTGGAGGTGGCCCTGCAAAGCGGCGCCGACGGCGTCCATGTGGGCATCGAGGACCAGCCTGTGGAGGCCATCCGCCGCCGGGCTGGGAAAGGCTTCCTCATCGGCGCCACGGCTAAGACGGTAGCGCAGGCCCAGGCCGCCCAAGCCGCCGGGGCCGACTACCTGGGGGTGGGGGCGGTGTTCCCCTCCCCCACCAAGAAAAACGCCATCCGCATCACCGTGGAGCAGCTGGGGGAAATCTGCGGCAGCGTGTCCATCCCCTGCGTGGCCATTGGAGGCATCAGCCGGGAGAACCTGCCCGCCTTGGCGGGGGGCGGCATGGACGGCTTTGCCCTGGTCTCCGCCATCTTCTCCCAGCCGGACATTGAAGCCGCCTGCCGGGAGCTGCGTGCCCTGGCGGAGCGCACTGTAAAGGAGGGTAACCCATGAACACCTGCCTATCCATAGCCGGAAGCGACCCCAGCGGCGGGGCGGGCATCCAGGCGGATTTGAAAACCATGACGGTAAACGGCGTGTACGCCATGTGCGCCATCACCGCGCTGACCGTGCAGAACACCTTGGGCGTCACCAACATTTTGGAGGTAGAGCCGGCCTTTTTGGGCCAGCAGATTGACGCCGTATTCCAGGACATCCGCCCCGACGCCGTAAAGGTGGGCATGGTGTCCTCGGCGGGGCTCATCCGCGTCATCGCCCAGAAGCTGCGGCAACACGGCGCCCAAAATGTGGTGGTGGACCCGGTGATGGTGGCCACCAGCGGCTCCCGCCTGCTGGAAAGCGACGCCGCCACCGCCCTGCGGGAGGAGCTGTTCCCCCTGGCCACCGTGGTGACGCCCAACATCCCCGAGGCCCAGGCGCTGTCTGGGTGGGAGATTTTCGCCCCCGTGGACATGGAGCGTGCCGCCCAACGCATCGGGGATGCCTACGGCTGCGCCGTGCTGTGCAAGGGCGGCCACAGCCTCAACGACGCCAACGACTACCTGTACCGCCAGGGGCAGGGCCGGTGGTTCCCCGGCAGGAGAATCCAGAACCCCAACACCCACGGCACAGGCTGCACCTTGTCCAGCGCCATCGCCGCGAACCTGGCCAAGGGCCAAGACCTGGAAACCGCCGTGGCAACGGCCAAGGAGTACCTCTCCGGGGCCCTGGCTACCATGCTGGACCTGGGCCACGGCAGCGGCCCCCTGGACCACGCCTATTCACTGAGAACCCACAAGGAGGATTGACCTATGGAATACACCACCCAAATGGACGCCGCCCGCAAGGGCATTGCCACCCCCCAAATGAAGGCCGTGGCGGAAAAGGAACACATGCCCCTGGAGCAGCTGATGGAGCTGGTGGCAAAGGGCCAGGTGGCCATCTGCGCCAACAAGGCCCACACCTGCCTGGACCCCCAGGGCGTGGGC
>FR893814.1:0-981 GCA_000435395.1 Firmicutes bacterium CAG:94 | reverse complement strand
AATCAACGTGAACCTGGGCGTCTCCCGGGACTGCAAGGACTATGACATCGAGATGAAAAAGGTGCAAAGCGCCATCGACCTGGGGGCCGAGGCCATTATGGACCTGTCCTCCCACGGGGACACCCAGCCCTTCCGGAAAAAGCTGGTGGCAGAATGCCCCGCCATGATTGGCACCGTGCCGGTGTACGACAGCGTCATCCACTACCAGAGGGACTTGGGGACCCTCTCCGCCCAGGATTTCATCGACGTGGTGCGCCTCCACGCGGAGGACGGCGTGGACTTTGTCACCCTGCACTGCGGCATCACCCGCAAGACCATTGAGCAGATCCGCCGCCACAAGCGGAAGATGAACATCGTCAGCCGGGGCGGCAGCCTGGTGTTCGCCTGGATGACCATGACCGGGGAGGAAAACCCCTTCTACGAGCACTTCGACGAGATTTTGGACATCTGCGAAAAGCACGACGTGACCATCTCCCTGGGGGACGCCTGCCGGCCCGGCTGCCTGGCCGACGCCACCGACGTGTGCCAGATTGAGGAGCTGGTGCGCCTGGGCGAGCTGACCAAGCGGGCCTGGGAGCACAACGTCCAGGTGATGGTGGAGGGCCCCGGCCACGTGCCCCTGAACCAGGTGGCGGCCAACATGCAGGTGCAGCAGAGCATCTGCACGGGGGCGCCCTTCTACGTGCTGGGGCCCCTGGTGACGGACATCGCCCCGGGCTACGACCACATCCCCGCAGCCATTGGCGGGGCGGTGGCGGCCATGAGCGGCGCGGCCTTCCTGTGCTACGTCACCCCGGCGGAGCACCTGGCCCTGCCCAACGTGGAGGACGTAAAGCAGGGCATCATCGCCTCGAAAATCGCCGCCCACGCCGCGGACATCGCCAAGGGCATCCCCGGCGCCCGGGAGATAGACGACAAAATGGCCGACGCCCGCCGGGCCCTGGACTGGGAAGCCCAGTTCGCCTGCGCCCTGGACCCGGA
>FR893813.1:6647-7494 GCA_000435395.1 Firmicutes bacterium CAG:94 | reverse complement strand
CCACGGGGACACCTCTTTCTTGGAGAGGACTTACTGCCATCCACAGATGAAGTTGAAGCAAAACGCCGCCGAAAAGTTAGAGGAAGCCCTGTTCCGATTCTGAAAACCAGGTACATCGCTGGGGCTTGCGGGAAAGCTGGAGCGCCCCTCTTGTCCAAAGGGTAGAAAGTGAAAAAGCCGCTAGACTTCCGACCACAAATGGGGTAGTGTGTGGTTGCCTCCAGAGGGCAAACCACAACAGGAGAGAGGTCAACAGAAATGGCAAGCATCCGCAAACGGGGAAACAGCTACCTATTGGTGGTGTCCATGGGCTATGACCCGGAGGGCCACCGCCGCAAGCCCCAGCAAAAGACCGTCCACCCACCAGAGGGGTTAACACCAAAGGCCAAGGAAAAATGGCTGGAGGAAGAAGCCACCCTCTTCGAGCGGCAGTGCAAAAACCAGCCCATAACCGTGGACAAGCCCATCACCCTAGCGGAGTACACCGCCTACTGGCTGGCCCACATCGCCCCAGGCAAGCTAGCGAAATCCACCTTGGCCAGGGACAAGCAGGACATTGACCGGTTCCTGCCTGTCCTGGGCGGCTACAAACTCACCGAACTAAAGCCTGAGCACTTTCGCAATCTCTACGCCCAGCTCAGAAAACAAAAGAACTCTGTGACGGGAAAACCGCTCTCCGAGAGCACCGTTGAGGGAGTCCACGCCTGTTTGTGTGGAATCCTCTCCGATGCCATGGAGGGCGGTTTTTTGTCGCAGAATCCGGCCTGGCGCACCTACAAGTACGCTGGCAAGAAGAAACAGAAGCGCAATGTGGCGGACGAGGAAACCACCAAGCGGCTAATCGCCG
>FR893813.1:6383-6537 GCA_000435395.1 Firmicutes bacterium CAG:94 | reverse complement strand
TGGTTTGAAATGGAAGGACGTGGACTTTTCTGAGAAGTCCATTCACATCTGCCGCAATGTGGTGAAGGTCACCGGGGAGGACATCATGGTGAAAGAACCCAAGACAGCCGCCGGGGACCGGTATGTGTACTTCTCCCTGGAGATGGCCAGTCTG
>FR893813.1:0-6373 GCA_000435395.1 Firmicutes bacterium CAG:94 | reverse complement strand
AATGTAGCGGATGAGGAAACTACCCGGAAACTCATTGCCGCCCTGGAGGAGGAGAGCATCAAGTACGAGACGTATTTCAAGCTCATCATCGCCACGGGGATGCGCAGGGGAGAATGCTGCGGGCTGAGATGGAAGGACGTGGATTTTTCCGAGAAGACCATCCACATCTGCCGCAACGTGGTGAAGGTCACGGGGGAGGACATCCTTGTAAAAGAACCCAAGACCGCCGCCGGGGACCGGTATGTCTACTTTTCCCTGGAGATGGCCAGCCTGCTGAAGGAGTACCGTTCTTTCTGCCAGGGGGAGTTGGAGCTGCACGAGGGCAGAGAGCTGACCCTGGAGGACTACATCTTCCGCCGCCATGGAGAAAATCTGCCCATGACCCCTAGCACTTTTACCTGGCGATTCAAGCTGATCCTCAAAAAGCACAACCTGCCCCTGGACCTGAACGTCCACAGTCTCAGGCATACGGCGGCCAGCCTTATGATCTCCGGCGGGGCGGATGTGGCTACGGTATCCGGGCTGCTGGGGCACTCCCAGGTGTCCACTATTTTTAAATCGTCAGAGAAGAGCGGTGTTTCGCGCAGCGAAACCGGAGTTTTCAACTCCGAGCGCTTCTCTGGGCTGACCGTCTTGTGCGGTCAGCCCTATACCCACGCCTTTGACGAGAAGAAGCGGGAGGTCAGCGCCCAGATGCAGGGGAGGGTGGGGGTGTGAGACCTGCCAAAAGGGAACTAGGTGCGCCCGGCCTTCGTCAGAGAGCTGCGTTCCAGTTTTGGCAAGCCCACAATCATTGCGTCCCCAGCAGCGGTTTACCGAACCGCCCCCGCAATGGGTTCCAGTGCGCTGAAGTCCACAAAGTCCACCGCCTTGTTGAAGGTCTCGATCATGGCACGTGTCTCCGCAGTTTTCTGCTCTTCCGGCTGGTTTTTTACGCTGTGATAGAGGAGCGTCATCATGGCCTTGTGCTTGAGACTCAGCTTCCTATAATCGATGCCGCCCCGCAGGTGGAACACCTGGGTTTTCTCCAAGAGATGGCCGGGCACCTGCCGCTTCAGTGCGTTCCGGATATTGGCGAGGTTCTCCTCATCCGTCACATCCGCCAGCCCCACGGTGACGATGATCAGCCCGGTGTGCTCCCCCAGGGCCCGGAGGGTCCTTCGCAGGCCCTTGACCCCGCCGGCGTACAGGCCCCCGAAGTGGATGACCCGGTCATAGCAGGAGAGGTCTTTCACCGCCTCGCTACGGATACAGGGCAGGCGGGTCAACTGGGAAAACCGTTCTGCGTACCGCTGGGTGGTGCCGTATTGGCTGCCATATATGATCAACTGGTCCATGTGGTATCACCTCAGAAAAAAGTGGTTAGAGGCAACCGACAGCCCCGTCAAAGGGAGGCTGCCAGTCCGGTGGCGCCTGTCCACAACAGAAAGGCCGCCGTCACCAAAAGGCAGAGGACGAACAGCCCCACAAAGAAAACCGGCAGCAGGTGGAGGGGAAGGAGCAGGTAGTCGAGAGGTTCCGGCTCCAGGGAGAACCGGCCCTTGGGGCTCTTGTAAACGGTGAGAATGTCCCCCGGTGCGAAATGCTTTTGCCGGGTGACGGCCGGGAAAAAGTCCTGGCCCTGCCCCAGGGAGAACAAGGGGTAGGAACGGACCCCGCCGTCCCCGTCGGACTCATGCACCCAGCCCACAAATTTGGCTTGGTGCGGCTCCCACTGGCCCAATAGGGAGCGGGCCACCCAGGCAAGGGGGCGGAAGGCGTCCCGCAGCACAGGCAGGAACAGGCCCCAAGCAAGGGCCGCCCCCGTTGCCCCGGCCCCAAAGCCCACGAGCAGGGCCAGCCCGCTGCCTGCCGGGTTGGGGTGGTCTACGGTGTAGTCGGAGAGCTGGGCCGCCACGGTTCTTCCTCCCAACAGCAACAGGAGAAACACCGCCACAGCGGTTGCCGCCAAAATCGCCCACAGCACCCACCAGGAGCGGACGTCCTTCCACAGGGCCCACTCCCCGGTGGAGCGGCGGTACAGCACCTGCACCCGCTGGCCCAGGGCGGGGGCGGCCAGCACTTTGGGAAAGTCCTTTTGCAGGGAGACCTCCCGCCCCTCCAGGGAAAGCCGCAAAGTCACCCTGGCGGGGGAGCGGTCCCCGTCCATGGAATCGGCGCCGTTCCAGGCGGGGGTGACGCTGACCCCTGCCACCTGGCCCCAGAGCTTTTCCCCGTCCCGCCAGCTACTGCGCCGCCGCAGCCCCGACCAGGCGAGGACGGCAAACAACAGGCCCAGCCCCAGGGCCAGCAAGCTCCACTTCCACATACGCTGTTCCTCCTTACGAAAGGGCGGCGATGATGGCCTCCATCACCGGGGCGCCGGGCATGGGGGCCACCTGGGTGACCTCTTCCGCCACGCCCTCCACCCCGAATTGGGCCGTGTCCGTGGGGGCGTCGTACACCCCGGTGCGGAAGCCGTGGTTCTCCCAGGCCAGGCGCTGCACCTCCTCGTCCAGCAGGGCGTCGATGCCCAGGGCCCCGGCCTCATCCAGGGCGATGAACACATGGGAGGACCACACCGTGGGGGTGGGGTACACCAGCACGATGTCCCCTTGGATCTGCTCCCAGGTCTCCGGCTCCTGCACGGCGAATTCCAATAGTTGGCTCTCGTACCCGGCAATAAGAGGCTTTGCCCCCATGCCGGTTTTCAAAAACTGGTCGAACAAGTCCGAGGAGGAGCTCTCCATGTACCCCAGCTTCTGGAACAATGCCTGGAGCCGGGGCAGCAATTCCGGCAGGTCCTCCTCCCCCACGGAGCCGCCGCAGAGCACGTTGGCCAACAGCCCGGCGAACATGTTGCCGGAGTTGGACTTAGCCGGGTCGGTGGTGCCCACGGTGACGCTGCCGTACAGCTCCGGCAGGCCCACATCGCTCCACTGGGCGCCGGACTCCATCAGCTCTACCAGCTGTTCCATGTCCGCGGTGAGCACCCCGCCGCTCTGGGAGAACACGCCCTCGGCAGTCAGCGCCTCCGCCACGGCGGCGTGGGTGTACAGCACAATGGGGGTGTTAAAGACAATCTGGCTCTTTTCGGGAGAGCCCTCCTCCCCCTCGAACAGCTCCAGGGCTGTCTGGTTGGAGGGGAACAGGAAATCCTGGCCGGCGCGGTCCAGGGTGGTCACCATCTCGATGGAGCCCGCCCGGTTGTAGTCCAGGGATAGGCGGTATTTGTCTTTCAGAATCTTCCGCACCTGTTCATCCTCCAGCAGGCCGATCTTCTCGCCCCCCACATAGCCGGTGATCTCCGTCACCTGGGTGGTCTGGGAGAACCACACATAGCCCACGGCCCCCAGGGCCACTACGATGAGGAGCAGCAGTCCTATCCACTTCGCTTTCATTTCGTCCCCTCCTTTGGCAGAAGCTCCGGCCCCAAGGCCGCTTTCAGCACGTCGATCTCCACCTGGGTGTCCATCAGCTCCCCGGCCAGCAGCTGGTCGTACTGCTTTTCAAAGGCCTGGTTGAGCAGGGGCAGGGCCTGCTCGGTGCGCTGTAGCAGGTCCACCACCTCCGGCGAGCGCACCCCCGCCTTCTGAAAGGCCTGGTACCGCTCCATCAAATGGGCGGCGGTGTCCAGATAGTAGAGGAAAAACTGCCGGGCCTGGGGGAGCTTCCCCGGCTCCTTTTCCAGGTAACTTACCAGGCTGCGGCCGGTGGTCCACAACCGGCGGACCTGCTCCCTATCCTGGGGGCTGTCCATGGTCTCTTCCGCCTGGGCCAGCACAGCCAGGTCTTTGCGGGCTTCCCCCAGTACCACCTGGTATTCCTCCTCGTCCACGCCGTAGGTCATGCGCAAGGTCTGCTCCTTGGCCTTGGGGGCCAGCAGCAGATAGACGCCCCCATAGAGCCCCACGGACAGGGCCAGCGCCACCAGGGGATGCCACTTGAGTGCCAGGAACAGCAGCAAAAACAGCCCCGCCGCGGAGATAGCCGCAAAAAGCACCCGTTTCCATTCCCGCATCAGTTATACCCCTTTACGCTGCGGAAGGCCCCCACCAGGTCCTCCCGGCCGTCGAAAACTCTCGCGTTGGTGAGCTCCGCCAGGTCTTCCAGCTGGCTCTCGTCGGCGTCGCCGAACATGATGGAAAACACCGGCACCTGGGCACCCAGCTCCTCATAGGCGTTGGCGAAATTCTGGAAGGAGCCCTCGGACTGGCCGTCTGTCAGCAGGATAAGGGCCGGGGTGTACTGGGACAGGTCGTAATTCTTCAGTTCCTCCAGCCCCTGGAGGGCGGCGGCGTACATATCGGTGCCGCCCCCTGGCGCTAAATCCTGCACAGTAGTGTTCAGGGCTTCCAGCTCCGCCCCGTTCCCCTGGGCGGTGTAAACCCCCAGGGGCTCGCCGCTGAAGGGGATGAGGATATTCACCTCCCGGCTGGAGGCTTGGAGGAAATGCTCCTGGGCGTTGGATTGGATGAGCAGCTGCTCCATGGCCTCTTCCAGCTGCTGGTTCCCCTCCCCGTCCATGCTGCCGGAGTAGTCCAGGCAGTAGACGTTCAAGGAGGGCTTTTTGAATTCCGTCTGGTACAGATCCAGGGCCTGAAAGAGCACCTGCTGGGCGGGCATCTTCATGGGGGAGAGCACCCGGTCCGGCTGCAGGCCCCAGTCCTCTCGGAACACGTCCCGGTTTTCCTCATTCACCCCGGTGTAGCTGGACCGCCGCCCCGTGCGTTGGATGGCGCTCTGGATTTCGTCAGAGAGCAGGTACTCCTGCAATTTCAGAAATAGCTCCTCCTTTTCCCCGTCCCCCTGGTCCACATAGGCCAAGGGGGAGTCGGCGATGGTCAGGCCGTCGGTGGGGTACACCACGTACAGGGGCTCCCGGCCCTGGGCCTCCAACTCCTGGTTGGCCTGGATGACCAAGCACTCGTAGTTGACCATGGCGTCAAAGTCCCCCTGGAGGAACATGTCCTTCAGCCAGTCGGAACTGCCGGAGGAACGGTCCACCCCGGAGAGGAGTTCGGTCATCTGGATACGCAGGCTTTCGCTTTCCAGATCAGCGGCCGTGAGGGTCTCAGGGCTGCCCAGCAGGGCGTAGAGGAACCCGATGTAGGCGCTGGCCCCGGAGTTGGACTGGGTGGCGCTGGTCATGCAGAACCGCAGCTTCCCGCCGCGGATGGGCTCCAGCAGGTCCCCCACCGAAACCTCCTTTCCCACAAGGCCCAGCTCCTGAGCCAGGCTCTGCCGGATGCCGAACACCACCGGGGTGATGGAAACGGATTCGGCGTGCTTTAGATTCAGGGACGTGTCCGCCGCATCCAGCCACAGGGAACTGGCGGGCCACACCGCATCGTAGGGCAGCTCCTCCCCCTCCAGCAGGCGCATGATGTCCAAAGAACCCTGGTAGGTCATCTCGATGCGGACGCCCTCCGATTTGGCGACGTCCTCTAAAATAGGTTCCAGCTCCCGGTTTTCCGAGCCGGACACGATCCGCAACGTTTTGCCGCCGCTGCCAAGAACAGTGTCGGCACCGCTGTCCGCAGCGGTGTCGCAACCGGTCAAGACTGCCGCCGCAGTCAAAAGGGCCAGCAGCAGCGCCGTGAATTTCCGCAGTTTCATAGCTTCCTCCTTGGGCTGGGCAGAGTACCCCAGCTTCTGCTCCCATTCTAGGGGAAATGGCGCCGCCCTTCCACCGCACCAAGGAAAAAGGCAGGTTAGAACTGTGTGAAGTTTGGGGGAAGAACCTGGGTTTCCTCACATTCTGGCCATGGGAGAGTTGACGGCACATACGAAAAGCGTAAGCAGTACAACTAACACCTCTGATCACCAGTTCGGCAGGAAAGAAACCTTCTGCAAATCGTAGAAGGTGAATTCGTCTTTCCGATGCGGCGTAGAAACGCCTTTATATTATGGTCGGTTTATAATTTAGTAAAAATTTAGTAAACTCCATTGACTTCGACAAAGAGTTCCATATAATGAGCTTGGAACGATACGAAAGGAGGAGGCTCATGGCGACAATCAAGGATGTGGCCCAGGCCGCTCAGGTCTCGACTGCGGCGGTCTCACGGGTTTTGAACAAGGACGACAACATCTCTGTTTCACCGGAGGTGCGGGCCCGAATCTTTCAGGCGGCTCACGTCTTGGGCTATGTATCTCCTCGCCAGAGAAAGGCGGCAGAGCATAAAACGCACCTGGTCATTGGGGTGGCGGACTGGCGGATCATCCGCCCAGACCGGCACAATGTACGGCTCTCGTCCCTGTCCTGCCTGGTACAGATGATGACCGACCAGTACGAGGTAACCTTTGTTCGGTTGACTTTCGGTGAGCCTCAAAAGGTAGATGGCATTATCGCCTTGGGGGTGTTCAGCGAGAAGGAAATCGACTTTCTACGCTC
>FR893812.1:13772-34460 GCA_000435395.1 Firmicutes bacterium CAG:94 | reverse complement strand
CGGCGGCCATGCCGGCAGCAGCCGCCGCGGGGATGCCCCGCAGCCCGCCGGTGTTGGGGACAAACACGCTTTTCACGTTTTTGATGATGTTCCCGCTGGCCTCCACCTCCATGCGCTGGGCAGGGCGGCCCAAGGTCTGGCGGGCCACGGCGGCGGCGTAGGCGATGGCGATGGGCTCGGTGCAGCCCATGGCGGGCACCAGCTCCTCGTGGAGGATGTTTACATAATCTTGATAGGTTGCGGCGTCCATTGGGTGGCCCCCTTTTCTAAAGAAATGAAGTAGTTCCTGCGCTGTCAGGGCAGCAGCTCTAAAATGCCGGAAATCTTGTCGATGGAGAGCATCCCCTCGGGGCAGGGGTCCGCGCCGGGCTTTTTGCGAATCTGCACCGGCTGGATGCCCAGCTTTTGGGCGCCCACCAGGTTTTGGGCGGTGTCGTCGATGAACACGCACTGCTCGGGGGGCAGGCCCATTTTCCCCAGGGCGTCCGCGAACATCCGGGGGTCGGGCTTAAAGCAGCCCACCTCAAAGCTGTAGGTGAGGGTGTCGAAGTAGCCCGGCAGGCCGAACTCCTCCAGCACCGGCACAATGGAGGGCCAGGTGTCCGAGATGACGCCCAGCTTGTACTTGCCCCGCAGCGCCTCCAAAGTGGGGATGGAATCCTCAAACAGCTCATAGGTGTGGCGGGCCTGGTACACCTTCTCCAGCGCGGCCGTCTCCACGTCCTGGGGGGTGGCTCCCAGCTC
Source organism: Firmicutes bacterium CAG:94 (assembly GCA_000435395.1). Taxonomy (GTDB): domain Bacteria; phylum Bacillota; class Clostridia; order Oscillospirales; family Acutalibacteraceae; genus Acutalibacter; species Acutalibacter ornithocaccae. Next base: position 33,716 of record FR893812.1, on the reverse strand, counting down.
GGGGAACAGCCTGGCGATTTCCCCGTAATAGTCCAGGTTCTGCTGGTACTCCTCCTCCAGCGTGGCCATTTTGTGGCGGGGCCGGAAGGTGTCGTAGGCGGCCTTGCGGCCCTGGGCCCGGCGCTCCTCCGGAAGCGTCGCGTACACGTCCCAGCGGAACAGCTTTTTGGCGGGCTCGGTAAACTCCCAGTCGCCGCTGGGGGGATAGACCAAGGTCCAGCCCAGGTCGAAGAAAATGCCTTTTACAGGTTGACGCAACAGTTCCATGAGGCAAGCTCCTTTTCACAAGATTCGCCGGAAAAAGAGATCCGGCTGCATGGGATTATTTTCCCACGGCAGCCGGATTTTGTCAAATACCGTTTTTTGCGGCCGATTATTGGAACTGAGAGTTATACAGCGAGGCGTAGAAGCCGTTTTGGGCCATCAGCGCGCTGTGGGTGCCCTGCTCCACAATGTCGCCGTCCCGCACCACCAAAATGCGGTCGGCGTTCTGGATGGTGGAAAGCCGGTGGGCGATGACAAAGCAGGTCTTGCCCTTCATCAGCTCCCGCATGGCCGCCTGGATTTGGATTTCCGTGCGGGTGTCCACGTTGGAGGTGGCCTCATCCAGAATGAGCATTTTGGCGTCCAGCAGCATGGCCCGGGCAATGGTGAGCAGCTGCTTCTGCCCCTGGGAGATGTTCATGCCGTTCTCGTCCAAAATGGTGTCGTAACCCTTGGGCAGGCTCATGATGTACCGGTGGATGCGGGCGGCCTTGGCGGCCTTCTGCACCTCCTCCAAGGTGGCGCCCTTCTTGCCGTAGGCCAGGTTCTCAAAGATGGTGCCCGTAAACAGCCAGGTGTCCTGCAGCACCATGGCGTAGGAGAGCCGCAGGCTTTTCCGGGTGATTTGCTGGATGTCCCGGCCGTCCAAGGTGATAGCGCCGGACTGGGGGTCGTAAAAGCGCATCAACAGGTTGATTAAGGTGGTCTTGCCCGCGCCGGTGGGGCCCACAATGGCCGTCAGGCTGCCGGGGGGCGCGGTAAAGCTCAAATCGTGGATGATTGTCTTGCCGGGGTTGTAGCCAAACTTCACGTGGTCCATGGCCACCTGGCCCTCCACCTGCTGGATGGCCACGGCGCCGGGGGCGTCGGCGGGCTCGGGCTCCTCGTCGATGAGGCGGAACACCCGCTCGGCGGCGGCGCAGGCGGACTGCAGCTCGCTGATGATGTTGGCCACCTCGTTGATGGGGCCGGAGAACCGCCGGGAGTACAGCACAAAGCTGGACAGGTTGCCGATGGAGAGGTTCCCCCACAGGAACAAAATGGCCCCGAAGATACTGACAAAGGCCAAAGACAGGTTGTTGATAAAGTTCACGGAGGGGCCTGTCATGCCGCCGTAGTAGTCGGCGTTGTAGTAGGCGTCCACCGCGGCCTTGTTCCGCTCATCAAAGCGGGAGACCATGGTCTCCTCCTGGTGGTAGGCCTTGGTGGTCTTCTGGCCGGTGATGACCTCCTCCACAAAGCCGTTCATCTCCCCCAGCTTCACGGAGCGCTGGTGGAACAGGGGCCTCACTTTTTTCGTCATGTACCGGGTGAACAAAATGGACATGGGAATGGTGATGACGAACACCAGCACCAGCACCGGGGAGATGGCCACCATCATGATGAAGGAGCCCACCACCGTGATGACGCTGGCGGCGATTTGCAGCAAATCGTTGGAGAGGGAGGCGTTCACCGTGTCGATGTCGTAGGAGATGCGGCTGACGATGTCGCCGGTCTGGTGGCCGTCGAAGTAGCGCACCGGCAGCTGGGTCAGCCTGTCGAACACCTGCTGGCGCATTTGGAAGACAATCTTCTGGCTCAGCTGAATCATCAAAATGGACAGGATGTAGGAGAGCAGCGAACTGACGGCGTAAAAGACAATCATCAGCCCGCAGTAGAAGAACACCGTGGGGAAGTCCGCCTGGCCGGGCTCTATGCCAATGGCGTCGATGGCCGCGCCGGAGAGCATGGGCCCCAGCAAAGCCAGCAGGTTGCTGGCCACCGTGAGGAGCACCGCCCCCAGGGCCATCCACTTGTGGGCGTAGATGTAGGTCCAAAGGCGCAGCAGGACCTTCTTCCTATCCTTGGGCTTTTCGATGGGGCCTCTGGGTCCTCTTGGCATTTAGACCACCTCCTTTTCCCGGGCTTCCAGCGCCCCGTCCTGGCTGTATCCCATCTGGGAGTGGGCGATGTCCTGGTAGACGGGGCAGGAGCGCAGCAGCTCCTGGTGGGTGCCGTAGCCCAGCTCCTTGCCCTCCTCCAGCACCAAAATGTGGTCCGCGTGGAGAATGGAGCTGACCCGCTGGGCGATGATGATGGTGGTGATGCCCTGGTATTCCTCCCGCAGCGCCTTGCGCAGGGCGGCGTCGGTCTTGTAGTCCAGGGCGGAGGAGGAGTCGTCCAGAATTAAAATCTCCGGCGAGCCCGCCAGGGCCCGGGCCACCAGCACCCGCTGCTTCTGCCCGCCGCTGAGGTTGGTGCCCTTGCTGGTGAGCATGTGGCCGAAGCCGTCGGGCAAGGCGGAGATAAACTCCAAGGCCTGGGCGCACCGGGCGGCCTTTTCAATCTCCTGGGGGGGCAGGTGGCGGCCAAAGTCGATGTTCTCATAGATGCTGTCCGCAAAGACCACGTCGTTTTGGAACACCACGCCAAACTTCCGGTGGAGCTCCTCCAGGGGGATGGAGGTGATGTTCCGGCCGCCGATTTGAATCAGCCCCGCATCGGCGTCGTACAGCCGCATCAGCAGGGCCATCAAGGTGGACTTGCCGCAGCCCGTGGCCCCGATGACGCCCAGGGTCTCCCCGGGCTTTAGGCGGAAGGAGATGTCCTCCACGTTGGGCTCGGTGTGGTTGTAGGAGAAGGTCACGTGGTCAAAGACAATGTGATAGGGGCTTTCCTCCGGCTGCTGGGGGGTGACGTGAAGGTCCTCGGGGGTTTCCAGCACCTCTTGGATGCGGGAGCCCGAGGCAATGCCCTTGGAGCACATGACGAAAATCCGGGTGACGGCCATCATGGCGTTGAGGATAATGGTGAAGTAGCTTAAAAAGGCGATGATATTCCCCGCGGAGCTGACCCCCGCGTTGACCCGGAAGGCGCCCACCACAATGACAAGGGTCAGGCCCACGTTTAAAAACAGGTTCATCATGGGGTTAGTCAGGGCCATGGTGATGCCCGCCTTTTTCTCCCGGCGCACCAGCTCCCCGTTGACCTGGGCAAAGTGCTCCCGCTCGTAGTCGGTTTTGGAAAGGGCCTTAATCACCCGGATGCCGGAGATGGTCTCCCGCACGGTGCGCACCATGGTGTCCACGCCCTTTTGCAAATCCACGTACAGGGGGATGCCCCGCTTGGACACGGAGAACACCAGCACCCCCAAAAAGGGCAGCGTGCACACCAGCACCAAGGTGAGCACCGGGTCCAAGGTGAGGGTGATGAGGATGCCCCCCACCAGCAAAATGGGCGCCCGCACCCCCATGCGCTGAATCATGCCGATCATCTGGTGGACGTTGTAGGTGTCGCTGGTCAGGCGGGACTCCAGGGAGGGGATGGTGTAGCTGTCGATGTGGGAGCAGGAAAGGTAGGAGATTTTCTCAAAGAGGTCGTGGCGCAGGGCCTGGGTGGTGTGCTGGGCCACCCAGGCGGCCATGCGGTTGGCCACGATGTTCGTCACCAAGGCCGCCACCGCCGCCAGCACCATGGCCCCGCCCCACAAAAGGATGAGCCCAATGTCCCGCAGGGGCACAATGTCATCGATGAGGTAGGATAAAATCCAGGGCAGCAGCAGCTCCATCACCGCGCCGATAAACTTGATAGAGATTCCCACGCTCATGCGGGGGATGAAGGGCTTGATGTAGTGCAGAATCACTTTCATTGGCGGACTTCCTTTCGCAGCGCCTGGGCCTCCGGCGGGCCGGGCCATTCATGCTTCTCTCGCTGTTTCATCATACCACAAATTAGTTGAAGGTGCAACTATATATAGCTGGTCTTCTCAAATTTTTTGGCAGGTATATCGAAGAAGCTGGCACTTTTTGCGGGGCTGTGCTACAATACCGGTAGAACGCGCACCCAACAGGAGGGAGAGCCATGGTCACGTCCACCTTGCAGACAACGTTGCCCTACCCGCCGGAACAGGTGTGGCAGGTGGTCACGGATTTGACAGACACCGCCTGGCGCTCGGACATAGCCCGGGTGGAGAGAACCGGCCCCGGCGCCTTTGTGGAGTACACCCCAGCGGGCGTTGCCACCCGGTTCACCGTCACCGCCCAAGAGCCCTGCCGCCGCTGGGAGTTCCGCCTGGAAAACAGCAGCCTGCGGGGCCGCTGGGTGGGGGAGTTCGCCCCCCAGGGCGGCGGCACACAGCTGCACTTTACAGAGGAGGTCCAGCCCAAGCGCTGGTGGATGGGGCCCTTTGTGAAGGGCTATCTCAAGGGCCAGCAGGCCCGGTACGCCGGGGACTTGCGCCGGGCGCTGGAAACGCGCTTTGGATAAAAAGAAGGGCTGCCAGGCCAAAACCCGGCAGTCCTTTTTGTTGGATGTATCACGGCTGGAAGCTGGCGGCGTACAGCTTGGCGTACACGCCGCCCTGGGCCATCAGGCTGTGGTGGGTGCCCTCCTCGCAGACGCCGTTCTCGTCCAGCACCACAATGCGCTGGGCCCCCTGGATGGTGGAGAGCCGGTGGGCAATCACCAAGGTGGTGCGGTGGCGGGCCAAATCCTCCAAAGAGCGCTGCACCACCAGCTCGCTTTGGGAGTCCAGGGCGCTGGTGGCCTCGTCCAAAATGAGGATGGGCGGGTCCTTTAAAAAGGCCCGGGCAATGGAGAGCCGCTGGCGCTGGCCGCCGGAGAGCTTCACCCCCCGGGGGCCGATGTCCGTGTCGTAGCCCTGGGGCAGCTTTTGGATGAACTCCTCCGCCCCGGCCTTGCGGGCGGCCTCCCGCACCTGCTGGAAGGTGGCGCCGGGCCTGCCATTTGTCCCCCGGCCCAGGCGCCTTTCTATATCTATTAAGATGGGCGGCCGCCCTGCTCCAGCGCCAGCAAAAACTCCTTGGCCGCCAGGCCCCCGCCGTAGCCGGTGAGGGAGCCGTCCGCCCCCACCACCCGGTGGCAGGGCACGATGATGGAGATGGGGTTTTTGTGGTTGGCCATGCCCACCGCCCGGCAGGCCTTGGGCTTGCCGATGGCCCGGGCAATCTCCCCATAGGTGCGCACCTCCCCATAGGGGATGGTTTGCAGGGCCTGCCACACCTGCAGCTGGAAGGCCGTCCCCCGGGGCGCCAGGGGCAGAGAGAACGCCTGGCGCTGCCCGGCGAAATACGCCCGCAGCTGGCGGGCGGCTTCCTCCAGCAGGGGGGAAGGGCCCTCCTCCCCGCCGGGGCGGGCCCCAAAGTACAGCCCCGTGAGGGCGCCGTTTTCCTCGGTGAGTGTCAGCTCCCCCACTGGGGAGGGGAGCACCAGCTTGTGTTCCATGGGAAAGACTCCTTTTTGCCGCTTTTATGTTATCTTTAGTATAGCAAAATCCGAGGGAAAGGCAAGGGGGAATCCGCGCCCTTGCGCCCCGGCGGGCGGCATACTATAATGGGGAAAAACACACAGGAGGCGCTCTATGTTTTACGCGGACCTGCACATCCACTCCCGCTACTCCCGGGCCACCAGCCGGGACTGCGACCTGCCCCACCTGGACCTGTGGGCCAGGAAAAAGGGCATCGCTTTGGTGGGCACCGGGGACTTCACTCACCCCGCCTGGCGGCAAGAGCTGCAAGAGCAGCTCCTCCCGGCGGAGGAGGGGCTTTACCGCCTGAAGGAGGCGTACCGCCTGCCCTGGGACAGCGCCTGGCCCCAGGGGGAGCCGCGGTTTCTCGTCACGGGGGAAATCAGCTCCATCTACAAGCAGGGGGGCAAGACCCGAAAGGTGCACAACGTCCTCCTTCTCCCCAGCCTGGAGGCGGCGGAAAAGCTGGCCCTGCGGCTGGAGCGGATAGGCAACCTCCAGGCGGACGGGCGGCCCATTTTGGGGCTTTCCTCCCACGACCTGCTGGAGCTCACCTTGGAGACCTGCCCCCAGGCGGTGTTCCTCCCCGCCCACATCTGGACGCCCCACTTCTCCCTGTTTGGGGCCTTCTCCGGGTTCGACTCCCTGGAGGAATGCTTTGGGGACTTGGCCCCCTACGTCCGCGCCGTGGAGACGGGCCTCTCCTCCGACCCGCCCATGAACGGCCGGGTGCCCCAGCTGGATGCGTTGCAGCTGGTGTCCCACTCCGACGCCCACTCCCCCCAAAAGCTGGGCCGGGAGGCCGACGTGCTGGAGACAGAGCTCTCCTACCCGGCGGTAAAGCGTGCCCTGGAGACGGGGGACGGCCTGTGGGGCACGGTGGAGTTCTTCCCCCAGGAGGGCAAATACCACTGGGACGGCCACCGGAACTGCGGCGTGTGCCTGTCCCCCCGGGAGGCCAAGGCCTTGGGCAACCGCTGCCCCGTATGCGGGAAGCCGCTGACCATCGGGGTGGAGCACCGGGTGGAGGACTTGGCCCGCCGCCAGCCAGGGGAAGGCCCCGCCCATGCCAAGCCCTTTGTGCGGCTGGCGCCTTTGGCAACGGTGCTCGCCGCCCGGCTGGGCAAAGGGGAGCAGACAAAAACCGTCCAGGGTGTGTACGAGGCGCTGCTGGCCCAGCTGGGGCCGGAATTCACGGTGCTGCGCCAAACGCCGGCGGAGGCCATCGCCAGCCTGGCCGGGGAGGCCGCCGCCCAGGGGGTGGAGCTGCTGCGCCAGGGGCAGGTCGCCTGGCGGCCCGGCTTCGACGGGGAGTACGGCAAGCTCTCCTTCCCCGGGGCGTAAAGGCAAAAAAGAAGGGGCCGCCGGCTGGCAGCCCCTTCCAGGGAGGAAGAATGAAGTTTATCAAAAAGTCCGCTCCCAGCATCGCCGGGATGAAGCTTGTTCTCTCATCTGACAGGACACAGTATACTGTCTGGTTGTGTCCAGGCTGTGAACGGGAGAATAACACTTTTTGAAATCTCACTCTTTGTACAGCAGGTCCTGCTCCTGGGGATGCTTCTCAAACCACTGGGCGGCGTACCAGCAGGAGGTTTTCGCCCGCTTCCCCTGGGCGCGCAGCTCCGCCGCGGCGGCCCGCACCAGCTGGGAGGCCACCCCCTGGCCCCGCAGGCTCTCGTCCACAAAGGTGTGGTCGATGTCCGCCACGCCGTCCTCCCCTGTGGGGAAGGTGATTTCCGCCAGCAGCTTGCCGTCCTCCCCCAGGGCGAAAATCCGCCCCGGCTCTTTTTGGAATTCCATACAGAACAGCCCCTTTCCTTTTTCCTTTAGGCTACCCCATTTTCCCGGAAAAGTCAAAGGGAATTGCGCGGGGCGCCATTTCCTGCTACAATGGGGACAGAGCGATACACGAGAAAGGATGTGCCTTCCATGAAATGGATGATTGCTTCGGATATTCACGGCTCCGCCGCCTGCTGCGAGAAACTGCTGGCCGCCTTTGGGCGGGAGCAGGCGGACCGGCTGCTGCTGCTGGGGGACCTGCTCTACCACGGCCCCCGCAACGACCTGCCCCAGGGCTACGCCCCCAAGGAGGTCATCGCCCAGCTCAGCGGGGTGAAGGACAAGGTGTTCTGCGTGCGGGGCAACTGCGAGGCCGAGGTGGACCAGATGGTGCTGCCCTTCCCGGTGCTGGCGGACTACTGCCTGCTGGAGCAGAAAGGCCGCGTCGTCTTCGCCACCCACGGCCACCACTACAACCTGGAGAACCCGCCCCTGCTCCAGCCCGGGGACGTGCTGCTCCACGGCCACACCCACATCCCCGCCAAGGACAACAGCCTGGGCTTTTGGTACCTAAACCCTGGCAGCGTGTCCATCCCCAAGGAGAACAGCCCCCACAGCTACATGACTCTGGAGGACGGCCAGTTCCTGTGGAAGGATTTGGACGGCGCCGTGTACGACAGCCTGGCGCTGTAACCCCGCTTTGCAAGGAGGCGTTCCCATGAAGAAGAAACCAGTCTCCAAAGAGGAGGTCCAGCGCCGGGAACTGCTGCGGCAGGCCCTGGATTATGTGCTGCCCAGCGGCAAGGCGGAGACGGCTGTCTCCACGCTGCTGGGGCGGTTCGGCGGGTTTTCCGGGGTGTTCCTGGCGCCCCAGGAGGAGCTGGCCGCCGTCTTGGGGCAGCCCCCTGCCCGCTTTTTGCGGCTGGTCACCGACCTGGCCCGGGCCTACCTGGAGGACAGCAGCCAGGACTTGGCCCGGGTGTACGATGCGGATTCCGCCATTGCGCTGTTCCGGCCCAAGTTTCTGGGCCGCTCTACCGAGGCCGTGTGCCTGATGCTCCTGGACAGCCGGGGCAGGCTGCTGTACAACGATTTTATCACGGAGGGCGCTGTGTCGGCGGTGCCCATTTACATCCGGCCCCTGCTGCAGTTGTGCATCCGCTACGACGCCCAGCACGTGCTGCTGGCCCACAACCACCCCAGCGGCAACGCGGCGGCCTCCCGCAACGACATCACCGCCACCCGCCAGGTGGAAATGGCCCTGGAGAGCATTGAGGCCACCTTAAACGACCATATCATTTTCGCCGGGGAGGACACCCTCTCCTTTGCCCAGTGCGGCTGGCTGGGGCAAATTAAGGAAGAAGTACGCGATTACCGCCGGGAAGAGCTGCAGGCCGCCCGGGAACAAGAGGCTGCCATCCTGTGGGGGGACAGCCTGCTGTAAAGACGGCCACGCCCCGCCACCTCCCCCTGGGAAGAGCTTTCCCCGGGGGATTTTTACTGGGGAATATCCCCCGCCCAGGGGGGAAGAATTTTCCCAAAGCGGTTGACAGACACAGGCAGATGGTGTAAGATAAATCCGAATATATGTTCGTGAATTTTACTGGGGAAAGGGGCGCCGCACATGGGCGGAGATACGTTTGACAAATTCCAGCTGGTTTCCAACTACCGGCCCACAGGGGACCAGCCCCAGGCCATCCAGCAGCTGGTGGAGGGGCTGAACACCGGCATGAAGGAGCAGACTTTGCTGGGCGTCACCGGCTCGGGCAAGACCTTCACCATGGCAAACGTCATCGCCCAGGTGAACCGGCCCACCTTGGTGCTGGCCCACAACAAGACCCTGGCCGCCCAGCTGTGCTCGGAGTTCCGGGAGTTCTTCCCCAACAACGCGGTGGAGTACTTTGTCAGCTACTACGACTACTACCAGCCCGAGGCCTACATCCCCCAGACGGACACCTACATTGAAAAGGACTCCGCCATCAACGACGAGATAGACAAGCTGCGCCACAGCGCCACCAGCGCCCTGTCCGAGCGGCGGGACGTGATTATCGTGGCCTCTGTCTCCTGCATCTACTCTTTGGGCGACCCCATCGACTACCGCACCATGGTCATCTCCCTGCGGCCCGGGCAGGAGCGCGACCGGGACGAGCTGTTAAAAAAGCTGGTGGAGCTGCAGTACGAGCGCAATGACGTGAACTTCATCCGCAACAAGTTCCGCGTGCGGGGGGACGTGGTGGAGATCTTCCCCGCCAACGCCACCGATAGGGCCGTGCGGGTGGAGTTCTTCGGGGACGAGATAGACAGGCTGACGGAGTTTAACCCCCTGACAGGGGACGCCATCTCCGAGCTGAAGCACATCGCCATCTACCCGGCCTCCCACTACATCGTGCCCAAGGAGAAGATGGACAAGGCCCTCCGGGACATCGAGCGGGAGATGGAACAGCGGGTGGACTACTTTAAAAGCGAGGGCAAGCTCATCGAGGCCCAGCGCATTGAGCAGCGCACCCGCTACGACATGGAGATGCTCCAGGAGATCGGCTTCTGCAAGGGCATTGAGAACTACTCCCGGGTGCTCTCCGGCCGGGAGCCGGGCAGCGCGCCCTTTACGCTGCTGGACTACTTCCCCGACGACTTCCTGCTGTTCGTGGACGAGTCCCACGTGACGTTGCCCCAGGTGCGGGGCATGTTCGCCGGGGACAGGGCCCGGAAGGAGATGCTGGTCAACTACGGCTTCCGGCTGCCCTCGGCCTTTGACAACCGGCCCTTGAACTTCGACGAGTTCTACTCCCACATCAACCAGGCGGTGTTTGTCAGCGCCACCCCGGGGGACTTGGAACTGGAGAAGTCCGCCCAGGTGGTGGAGCAGGTCATCCGCCCCACAGGCCTGCTGGACCCCAAGATCACCGTAAAGCCCACCGACGGGCAAATCGACGACTTGATTTCCGAAATCAACCTGCGGGTGGAGAAGCAAGAGCGGGTGCTGGTCACCACCCTGACGAAAAAAATGGCCGAGGACCTGACCGGCTACCTGGAGGGCTACGGCATCCGGGTGCGGTACATGCACCACGACATCGACACCGTGGAGCGCATGGAGATTATCCGGGATTTGCGCCTGGGCGAGTTCGACGTTCTCGTTGGCATCAACCTGCTGCGGGAGGGCCTGGACATTCCCGAGGTATCTCTGGTGGCCATTCTGGACGCGGACAAGGAGGGCTTCTTGCGCAGCGGCCGCAGCCTTATCCAGACCATCGGCCGTGCCGCCCGGAACGCCCAGGGCCAGGTCATCATGTACGCCGACGAGGTGACACCTTCCATGGAGCAGGCCATCACCGAGACGGAGCGCCGCCGGGCCATCCAGGAAAAGTACAACGAGGAAAACGGCATCACGCCCCAGACCATTCGGAAAGATGTGGCGGAGATTTTGGAGATTTCCACCCACAAAGAGGATGGCAAAAAGAAAAAACAGCGTTATACCGTGGCGGAACGGCGGGAGCTGATCGCTAAGTACACCAAGGAAATGAAAGCCGCCGCCAAGCTGCTGGAGTTCGAGCACGCGGCGTATCTGCGGGATAAAATTAAAGAGCTGGAAGCCAGTACGCCCCCGGCGGGGAAGAAACGCGTTCCCCGGCCCAGATCGTGACTGTTTTCAGAAAGGGTGACTGCGATGGGAAATGTTGTGTTGGAGAACAAGGTGCGGCAGTATTTTGCCGCGTGGCTGGAAAATCGACCGGAGGCGCTGGAGCAGCTCTTTGCCCCAGAGATTGTATACAGCGAGTGTTATGGCCCTGAGTACCAGGGCTTGGAGCAGGTGAAACGATGGTTTGCCGACTGGAACCGGAAGGGGAAAGTACTGGAGTGGCGGATCAAAAGCGTCCTTCAGGAGGGGCAGAACTTGGCGGTGGAATGGTACTTCTGCTGTGAATACCAGGGAAAGAGGGACGCTTTTGACGGCGTCTCCCTGCTAGCGTTCAACGAAGGCGGGAAAATTGTCTCCTTGAAAGAGTTTCAATCGGTAGCAGAGCATGTTTTCCCTTACGGGAAGAATGGGAGGAACCAAGAGAATGAGTCTTGATAAAATCGTAGTGCACGGCGCCAGGGAGCACAATTTAAAAAATATTGATGTGACCATCCCCCGGGACAAGCTGGTGGTGCTGACCGGGCTTTCCGGTTCGGGGAAATCCTCCCTGGCCTTTGACACCATTTATGCCGAGGGTCAGCGGCGGTATGTAGAGAGCCTTTCCTCTTATGCCCGCATGTTTTTGGGGCAGATGGAGAAACCGGACGTGGATATGATAGACGGCCTTTCCCCGGCCATCTCCATCGACCAGAAGACCACCTCCAAAAACCCCCGCTCCACCGTGGGCACGGTGACGGAAATCTACGACTACCTGCGGCTGCTGTACGCCCGCATCGGCATCCCCCACTGCCCCATCTGCGGCCGGGAAATCAAGCAGCAGACCATCGACCAGATTGTGGACCAGGTGCTCGCCCTGCCGGAAAAGACCCGCGTCCAGATTTTGGCGCCGGTGGTGCGAGGCAGAAAGGGCGAGCACCAGAAGGAGTTTGAGGCCGCGCGGAAATCCGGCTTTGTGCGGGCCCGGGTGGACGGCCTGGTTTACGACCTGGGGGAGACCATCCAGCTGGAGAAGAACAAGAAACACACCATCGAAATCATCGTGGACCGGCTGGTGATAAAGCCGGACATCCGCTCCCGCCTGGCGGACTCCATCGAGACGGCCTCGGGGCTGACGGGCGGCATCGTCATCATCAACGTCATCGACGGGGAGGACATCACCTTTTCCCAGAACTACGCCTGCCCGGAGCACGGCGTCAGCGTGGACGAGCTGAGCCCCCGGATGTTCTCCTTTAACAACCCTTACGGCGCCTGCAAAAAGTGCACCGGCCTGGGGGTATTCATGAAAATCGACCCGGAGCTGATTATCCCCGACAAGCGGCTGTCCATTAAAAAGGGCGGCCTGAAGGCCAGCGGCTGGGCCATGGAGGGCAGCACCATTGCCGCCATGTACATGAAGGGCCTCTCCGAGCACTACCACTTCTCTTTGGACACCCCCATCGGCGAGCTGCCCCCGGAGATTGTGGACATTCTCCTTTACGGCACCAAGGGGGAGAAAATCAAGCTGCGGCGGGAGAGCGAGTACGGCTCCGGCAGCTACATGGCGCCCTTCGAGGGCATCATCAACAACCTGGAGCGCCGCTTTCGCGAGACCTCCTCCTCCTGGGTGAAGGAGGAGATTGAAAGCTACATGAGCGCCGTCCCCTGCGACGAGTGCCACGGCCAGCGGCTTTCCAAGGAGAGCCTGGCGGTGACGGTGGGTGGCATCAACATCAGCGCCTTTTGCGACAAGTCCGTCACCGAGGCCCTGGAGTTTGTGGACGGCCTGGAGCTGAACCACCGGGAAAAAATGATTGCCGCCCCCATTTTAAAGGAGATTAAATCCCGGCTGGGCTTTTTGCAAAGCGTGGGGCTGGAGTACCTCACCTTGTCCCGGGCCTCGGGCACCTTGTCCGGCGGGGAGAGCCAGCGCATCCGCCTGGCCACCCAGATCGGCTCCTCTTTGATGGGCGTGCTGTACATTTTGGACGAGCCCTCCATCGGCCTGCACCAGCGGGACAACCACAAGCTGCTGAACACCTTGAAAAACCTGCGGGATTTGGGCAACACCGTCATTGTGGTGGAGCACGACGAGGACACCATGCGGGAGGCGGACTTCCTGGTGGACATCGGCCCGGGGGCCGGGGTCCACGGGGGCCAGGTGATTTTCGCCGGCCCGCCCCAGGAGATTGAGAGCTGCGAGGCCTCTTTGACCGGCCAGTACCTCAGCGGCAAGCGGAAGGTAGAAGTGCCCGAGGCCCGCCGCAAGGGCAACGGCAAGTTTTTGGAGATCCGCGGGGCTTCCCAGAACAACCTGCAAAACGTCAACGTGAAGATACCCCTGGGGGAGTTTGTGTGCGTCACCGGCGTTTCCGGCTCGGGGAAATCCTCCCTGATCAACGAGATCCTCTACAAAAAGCTGGCCGCCGAGTTAAACCGCGCCCACACCCACCCAGGCAAGCACAAGGAGATCCGGGGCCTGGAGCATTTGGACAAGGTCATCCAGATCGACCAGTCCCCCATTGGCCGCACGCCCCGCTCCAACCCGGCCACCTACACCGGGCTGTTCAACGACATCCGGGAGCTGTTCGCCTCCACCCAGGACGCGAAAATGCGGGGCTTTACCGCCAGCCGCTTCTCCTTTAACGTGAAGGGCGGCCGGTGCGAGGCCTGCCAGGGCGACGGCATCATCTGCATTGAGATGCACTTTTTGCCGGACGTGTACGTCCCCTGCGACGTGTGCAAGGGCCACCGCTACAACCGGGAAACCCTGGAAGTGAAGTACAAGGGCAAGAGCATCTACGACGTGCTGGAAATGACCGTGGAGGAGGCCTTGGACTTCTTCCGGGACATCCCCAAGCTGGCGAGAAAGCTGCAAACCATCTACGACGTGGGCCTGGGCTACGTGAAGGTGGGCCAGCCCGCCACCACCCTCTCCGGCGGCGAGGCCCAGCGGGTGAAGCTGGCCACCGAGCTCTCCAAGCGCTCCACGGGGCGGACCATCTACATCTTGGACGAGCCCACCACCGGCCTGCACATCGCCGACGTGCACCGGCTCATCGACGTGCTCCAGCGCCTGGTGGACGCGGGCAACACCGTGGTGGTCATCGAGCACAATTTGGATTTGATTAAAACCGCCGACCACATCATCGACCTGGGGCCGGAAGGCGGCAACCGGGGCGGCACCATTGTGGCCCAGGGCACCCCGGAGCAGGTGGCCCAGGTGGCGGAGTCCTACACGGGCCAGTATTTGCGGCCGCTGCTGGGAAAATAACCAAAGAACAGGCTGGAATTTTTCCGGCCTGTTTTTCTTATGAAGCTGTAAGGCCCGGCAGGGACATGGTAGAATTTAGATGAAAGGCCAAAACCAGAAAAGGAGGCGTTTTAGATGAAAAAGCGGATGGTTTTCTTGGCGGCCCTTGCCCTGTGCGCGGGGCTGCTGTGTGGGTGCGGGGACGGCAGTCCTGCCAGCAGGACAGAGTCCACCCCAGCGGAAACCTCCCTGCCCGAGAGCCAGGCCTCTCTGGCGGGAAAAGACAGCTCGCAGGACGGAGAGGAGAGCGGTCCGGTGGAGTCCCCGCCATACCTGGAGGTTTCCTCCGGGGGCAGCGGCGTACAGGCAGCCCGGAGCACCTACAGCTGGATGATCACCAATGAGGACGGCACCGGGTTGGACAGAAACGCGCAGGGCCCGGGCCCTGCGAGCATGGGGGAGCAGCTGCCCTGGCTGGAAGGCGCCGGAACGGCGGAGCTTTCCTGGGATGGTCCCGCGCCGGACAGCGTGTCCGTGGAGGGCGTTCCTGTGAGCCAGTTGGCAGACTACGCCGCCGGCCAGCCTGTGGAATGCGATGGGGACAGCTTCCCGCTGGAGGAGGGGGAGTGGGTCTACACGGTATACGCCACCTGGGACAGCTCGGAGGACTGGGGTGGCTACGCCTGGTACTATGTGGGAATTACCGGATAGCGGCGGGAAAAGAAGCCCTTCTCCCGTTTGTATAGAAAATACTATTCTAAAAGCCAAGGCTGTTGCTTTTTTCCCGGTTTTGTGGTATATTTCGCATCAATAAGCTGTTGCAGGAGGTGGGCTTTTGCCGGATTCCAATATCACCAAGCGGGCGCTGGCTTCCGCCCTGAAAGAGCTGATGGAGGACTCGCCTTTTTCCAAAATCAGCGTCAGCGATATATGCCAGGCCTGCGACATGAACCGCAAGAGCTTTTACTACCACTTTAAAGATAAATACGACCTGGTCAACTGGATTTACTACACCGAGTGCGTGGCTGTCCTCAAGGAGAAGGACTACTGCACCGAGTGGGAACTCCTGGAGGATTTGTGCGCCTACTTTTACAAAAACCGCACCTTTTACCGCAAGACCCTCAGCGTGGATGGGCAGAACTCCTTCTCCGAGTATTTCCGGGACATTTTGGCCGCCATTTTGGGGGAGACCATGGAGGACATTTTGGGCCAGGACCCCCACCTGGACTTCTACGTGGAGTTTTACACCGACGCTTTCCTCTGCGCCCTCAAGCGCTGGCTGCTGGCCAAAGACTGCATGCCCGCGGAAGAATTTACCACCCTGCTGCGCAGCTGCCTGCTGAAGACCTCCACCGCCATTTTGCAGCAGCTTTCCCCCCAGCAGGAAACCACCTAAAAAACCAAAGGACGCGCTCTCCCACCGGGGAGGGCCCGTCCTTTTTTTCACGGCAAAACTGGATTTTCCTTTTTTACAGGGCTGTCACGCTTTGGGTGACGGCCTCTTTTTTCGCAGCCGGCTTGGGGGTGTACAGCCGCAGAATCTCCTACAAGGGGTGGTGGAAGATGTTGCCCTGCTCCTCCCGCCGGAACCCCTGGTGGGTGCGCAGGCTGCCGTCCTGGTCAAAGCCCACCAGGCACTCCCCTTCGGAAATTACCTGGTCGATGAGCAAAGAGTCCCGGGCCACGTCCATCAAAATCAAGGGGTAGTGCTGGCCGTCCCGCACGGCGGTGACGTACTGGTACACCTCCGCCTGGGTCCTGTCGGTGCAGGAGAGGTCGGCCCGCAAAAAGGCGAAGACAGGCCGGGCCGGCAGGACGCTCTCCAGCCACTTGCCGCTGCGCACATAGCCGGCCTCCTCCTCGCTGTAGCTGCCGTGGACAGCGTACAGCCTGCCCGCCGCCCGCAAGGCCCGGCAGGCCTGCTCCATGGCCTCCCCCCGGCGGACGGAAACCATCACGTTTTTCAGGGGGGCCAGCTCCTCTAAAAAGGCGGGGGTGATTTGCCCCCCCTCCAAAAACAGGAGAAAGGCGCAATCCGGGTACTCCATCACCAGGGGCAGCACCGCCTGGGCCTCCCCCGGCACAAAGAGCAAATAGGTGTAAATGCCCAAAGAGGTGCCCTCCCGCAGGATGGAGGGGTACAGGCCGGGGTCGCCGGCAAGCTTTTCCTGGCTGACCCTCAAGTGCAGCGCCCAGGGGATGTTGAAGCCCTTTTCCCGCTCTGTCTCCCGGATGAGCCGGGCGCCCTTGGTGCAGCTGTTGTAGCCCAGGTTCACCCCAAAGGTGGTGATGTTGTCGTGGTCGGCGTAGGTCACCACGTCCTTCACCAGGGCGTAGTAGGCGCTCTTGGAGTTTTGCAGCATCCGCTGGGCGTGGGAAATCAGCCGGGTTTGAAAGCGCCCCGTGGAGAACTGGGCCCCGGCGTCAACCAGGTTCCGGGCCTCCCGCTCGGGGGATTCCTGCATTGCCTTCAGCGTCCGGCGGATGGTAGACTCCACCAGCACGCGGGTCATGTCGCTTTTCATGGTAGTAGGATGCCACACCTTTCGTGCCTGCCCGCGCGGGCAAAAAGTCCCGGGCAGATTTCTATAGTATAAAGATACCTTATTTCTCCTAGAAAAGGAAGGGACAAAGGAAAAAAAGTGTCCCAAAACGTAACAGCTTTTTTTGCCTGTCGCAAAATTGCCCACAACGGGGAATCTGTCCCATGACATGCTGCGCTTTTCGGCCGTATAATGTCAACTAAAGTCGGACCTTGGAACAAAAGGCCCCATTTCACCACCCTCATTTTAGCGAAAGGAACATACCCCTATGAGCGACAAAACCATGAAAGAAAACCTGCAATCCTTTGCGGCAAAACAAATTCTCCACTATCTGGACGAGGACCCGGAAAAGAGCCTGCCCAAGCTGCTGGAGTGGGCCGACAAGTTCGACAAGGACAACACCCTCCCCAGCCAGCGCCGGGTGTTCCACAACATTTTGGAAAACCCCGACAACAACTGGTACAAGCTCATCATGAGCCTGTGGAGCGACCTGGACCCCGCGGTGCGCATGACCTTCTTTGAGAACTTCATCGTGAACACCTCTCTCATCGGGTACGGCCGCCAGGAGAAGGCCGCCGCCGAGCACAACTGCAACATCCCCTGGGCCATTTTGATGGACCCCACCTCCGCCTGCAACCTGCACTGCACCGGCTGCTGGGCCGCGGAATACGGCAACAAGCTGAACATGAGCTTTGAGACCATGGACAACATCATCCGCCAGGGCAAGGAGCTGGGCACCTATATGTACATCTTCTCCGGCGGCGAGCCCATGGTGCGCAAGGACGACATCATCCGCCTGTGCGAGACCCACCCGGACTGCATGTTCCTGGCCTTTACCAACGGCACCCTCATCGACGGCAAGTTCGCCGAGGAGATGCTGCGGGTGAAGAACTTTGTCCCCGCCATCAGTGTGGAGGGCTTTGAGGAGGCCACCGACAGCCGCCGGGGCGCCGGCACCTACCAGGCCGTCATGAAAGCCATGCAGGTACTGAAAGAGCACAAGCTGCCCTTTGGCATCTCCTGCTGCTACACCAGCCAAAACCTGGATTCCATCAGCTCCGAGGCGTTCATCGACGACATGGTGGCCCGGGGCGCCAAGTTCGCCTGGTACTTCCACTACATGCCCGTGGGCAACGACGCCGTGCCCGAGCTGCTGCCCACCCCCCAGCAGCGTGAGAAGATGGTGGAGCGCATCCGCGGCTTCCGGGAGACCAAGCCCATCTTCGCCCTGGACTTCCAGAACGACGGCGAGTTCGTCAAGGGATGTATCGCCGGCGGCCGGCGCTACCTGCACATCAACGCCAACGGCGACATGGAGCCCTGCGCGTTCATCCACTACTCCGATTCCAGCGTGTACGACAAGACCTTGCTGGAGGCCCTGAAATCCCCCCTGTTCATGGCCTATCACGACGGCCAGCCCTTCAACGACAACATGCTGCGGCCCTGCCCCATGCTGGAAAACCCGGAAAAGCTCCGGGACATGGTGAAGAAGTCAGGCGCCAAGTCCACCGATATGCAGTCCCCCGAGGACGTGGACAACTTGTACGGCAAGTGCAAGCCCTACGCCGACAAGTGGACCTCCACCGCCGACCGCCTGTGGAGCTGCTCCCACAGCTGCGCCAGCTGCCAGAGCTGCCCCAGCGCCGGGCAGAAATAACCCCCTCAATTTACATATACGTTTCCGCCTATAGGACCAAGGCTGTTGCGGGAAGGCAGCGGCCTTAGTTTTTTGTGGGGGGAAGCTTTCCGCACCTGCCCAAACGAACCCACCTCGACAACCCCCGCACCCTATGGTATACTAGACAAAAGCCCGGGGCGGGCTCTCCCGCCTGTTGGACTTTCTTCCATATTTTACTGTTTTTAGAGAGGAGTGTACCCTTTATGGTCTCATTTGAAAACCCCATCCTCCCCGGTTTTTACCCCGACCCCAGCATCTGCCGGGTGGGCGAGGACTACTACCTGGTGAACAGCTCCTTTGAGTTCTTCCCCGGGGTGCCCCTGTGGCACAGCCGCGATTTGCTCCACTGGGAGCAGCTGGGCCACGTGCTCACCCGCCCCAGCCAGGACCCCCTGGAGGGCTGCCGGGCCTCCGGCGGCATTTTCGCCCCCACCATCCGCCACCACAACGGGCGGTTTTACATGGTCACCACCAACGTCAGCGCCGGCGGCAACTTCTTTGTGTGGGCCGATGACATCCGCGGCCCCTGGTCCGAGCCCATCACCATCAAGCAGGGCGGCATTGACCCCTCTTTCTTCTGGGACGACGACGGCACCGTCTACTTCCAAAGCACCTTTGGGGACATCAACGGCCAGTGCATCGGCCAGTGCGTGGTGGACCTGGAAACCGGCGAGATGCGCACCGAGACCCGGCCCATCTGGCACGGCACCGGCGGCAAGTGCCCCGAGGGTCCCCACATGTACAAAATCAACGGCAAGTACTACCTGATGATTGCCGAGGGCGGCACGGAGTACGGCCACATGGAGACCATCGCCCGCAGCGACTCCCCCTGGGGCCCCTTTGAGAGCTGCCCCCGCAACCCCATCCTCTCCCACCGGGATATCAATCCCCGCACGGGCATTCCCCAGGGCCTGGGCCACGCCGACTTGGTGGAGGACCAGAACGGCCAGTGGTGGATTGTGTTCCACGGCATCCGGCCCTCCCAGTTCATGCTGCACCACATGGGCCGCGAGACCATGATTGCACCCGTGGACTGGGACAAGGACGGCTGGCCGGTGGTCAACGGCGGCAAGCCCATTGAGAACCCCATGACGGTCCCCACCCCGCCCAACTACCAGGAGAAGCCGGTGGACAAGGCCTGGAAGGACTGCTTCCAGGGGTCGGAACTGGATCGCCGCTGGGCCTACCTGCGCAACCCCGTTCTGGAGAACTACTCCCTGGGCAACGGCCTGACCCTGCGGGGCGCCGCCGCCACCTTGGACGATTGCGCCTCCCCCACCTTTGTGGGCGTGCGCCAAGGGGAGTTCTGCTCCCAGGTGGAGGTCACCTTGACCGTGGACCAGCTGGCAGAGGGCGCCCGCCTGGGCCTCTCCGTGTTCCACGTGCCCCAGCACCACTATGATTTGTTCGTCACCCGCCGGGAGGGCCAGCTCTGCGCCGTGCTCCGCCGCCGCGTGGTGGACATGGTGGTGGAGTCCGCCCCTGTGGCCCTGCCCGAAGGCCAGCCCATCCAGCTGCGCATCGACTCCGCCCGGCTGGGCTACACCTTCTACGCCGGGGCGGCGGGCC
>FR893812.1:0-13749 GCA_000435395.1 Firmicutes bacterium CAG:94 | reverse complement strand
GGGCCAGCCTCTCGCCCAGGTGGGCACCGGCTGCACCCAGCTGCTCTCCACCGAGGTGACCATCTGCACCTTCACCGGCTGCTTCTACGGTATGTTCGCCGAGGGCGCCTCCCAGGGCACCTTCCAGGAGTTCACCTTCACCCCCCTGCCAGAGGAAGCGTAACACAACAAAAGAGCCCGGCCTCCCCAGGGAAGCCGGGCCTTTTTCTGCGCTTTTTTCAAAACAGCAAGCTGACGCCAAAGCCCGCCAGCACCACGGCGGCGGCCACGAAGACGGCGACGCTCCGCACGGCGTTGCCGCTGAGGGGCGGCAGCTTCTCCATGGTCTTGGCCTC
This sequence comes from Firmicutes bacterium CAG:94, assembly GCA_000435395.1. GTDB lineage: Bacteria > Bacillota > Clostridia > Oscillospirales > Acutalibacteraceae > Acutalibacter > Acutalibacter ornithocaccae. Next base: position 13,414 of record FR893812.1, on the reverse strand, counting down.
GTCGTAGGCGACCTGGGCTTGGAAAGCCGTTTGGGCTGCCGCGTTGTTGGGGGAGATGTTCATGCCGGCCTGCACCCGGCGGCCGCTGAAGAGGACCAGCAGCGCCAGCAGCAGGGTGGCAATGCCAAAGCCAAAGGCCAAATCCTCAAAGGCGGCCCACTTGCCCACGCCTGCCATCAGGCCCACAGCGCCCAGCTCCACGGCGCCGATGAGAAGCCCAATCCAAAGGGGTTTTAGAAATCGTTTCATGCTCTGCTCCTCCTTTTTCTCCTGAAAAATTTGTGGATTTTCCCACTTTATAGCTTTATTATACCACAGTGTCAAGGCGGCGTCAACGGGCGTTTTCCGTCTTTCAAAACGGAATTTTTCCAGTTTTTAGCGAAATATTAGGAGGAAATTCTAAAAAACTGCATGGAAACTCTTGTAATTTACACCCGCGGTTGTTATAATGAATAAAAAGCACCCCTTCTCCCTGGGCTAGGGACAAGGGGCAGGGAGGTTAGAATGTAATGGAAACCCGCATTATGAAAATCCTGTCCAAAAACGGCAGCGTGCCGCTAAAGCTTATCTACGGCCATTTTGCCACCAACCACTCCCACATCAACTGCTATCTGGACATGACCACCCTGAAGACCCGCCAAAGCGAGGCCCAGCTGGCCGCCCAAGCCCTGGTACAGCACTATGTGGCCACCACCATTGTAGACACCATCCTCTGCCTGGACGGCACCCAGATCATCGGCGCCTACCTGGCCCAGGAGCTGAGCCGGGCCGGGTTTGTCTCCATCAACGCCCACCAGACCATCTATGTGGTCACCCCGGAGTACGACGCCACCAGCCAGCTGCTGTTCCGGGATAACCTGCAGCCCATGATCCGCGACAAGCATGTGCTTATCCTCACCGCCTCGGTGACCACGGGCATCAGCGCCCGCAAGGCCATGGAGTGCGTGCAGTACTACGGCGGCACCACCGCCGGGGTCTGCGCCATTTTCAGCGCCCAGCAGGAGGTGGACGGCACCCCGGTGCAGGCTGTATTTGGCCCCGAGGACGTCACCGGCTACGAGACGTACCCCAGCCACGACTGCCCCCTGTGCCGCAGCAAGAACCGCCTGGACGCTTTGGTCAACGGCTACGGCTACTCCAAGCTGTAAACACCATCCCACAACAAAAAGGGACGCGGGGAATTCCCTCGCGTCCTTCTTTTTTAGTCCATCACCCAGTAGAGCTTCTCCGGGCACAGGGTCCAGCCCAGCCGCCGGTGCAGCTCCAAAGAGGCGGTGTTCCCGTCGAAAATCTGGGAGAAGGGCACCCAGCCCCGCTCCAGGCAGTGGTTGGCCATGGCGGCCATCAAGGCCAGGGCCACGCCCCGGCGGCGGTAAGGCGGCAGCACCTCCAGCATGCCCACGCTGCCCTCGGAGTGCATGCCGATGAAGCCCAGCAGCTGCCCCTGGGCAAAGGCGCCCCGCATCACCCCGGCGTCCAGCCGCTCCCGGATGTACTTGGGGTCGGAGAAGGAGTGGTAATTCGCAAAGACCACGGAGAAGGCCTCCTGGCCCAAGGGGCGTATCTCCACACCCTGGGCCGCCGGAAAGGGCTCCTTCCCCAGGTAGGCCGCCTGGGTGCAGCCCTGGCACCGGGCGATGCCATACCGCTTTTGCAGATACTCCCCGGTCTCCCGGCTGTGGGCCACGGCCAGCTCCATCTTCTCCACCCCGGCGCAGAGGGCCTGGGCGGATTCCACGCTGTCCGCCGCCAGCATGTACAGCTCCCCGGGGAGGTTGTACAGCAGCACACCGTCCTCCCGCAGGGCCGTCACCTCCACCATCCCCCGCCGGATGGGCTCCAGCATATCCATATAGCGCAGGGGGTCCCGCTCCAGGTAGCTTTGGGCCTGGCGCAGAGAATCCATACAAACACCTCCCAACAAACAGGGAAGCAGGGCCCGCCCCGCTTCCCTAAATTTTACACCTCGGTAAATTCCATCAGCAGCCCGTGGGGCAGCACCTTGGAAAGCACGTGGTAGAACTTGTACACCGCGCTTTTGGCGTACACCATCTTGCCACGCTTGGCCGCCCGCAGGGACTTTTCCGCCACCTCCCGGGGGTCCTCCCGGGGCAGCTTGTCTATCAGCCGGGACTTGCCCTCCGGCACGCCGGCCACGTTCCAGAAATCGGTGTCCATGGGGCCGGGGCACACCGCCAGCACCTTGATGCCCCGGGGCCGCAGCTCATCGTGAAGGGCCTTGGAAAGGGCCAGCACATAGGCCTTGGTGGCGGAGTACACCGACATCCGGGGGGTGGGGGCAAAGGCGGCAATGCTGGCCACGTTGATGACCAGGCTGTCGTCCAGCATATAGGGCAGGCACAGCCGGGTGATGGCCGTCAGGGCCCGGCAGTTTACATCCACCATGCCCATTTGGGAGGCCCGGTTGGAGGTGAAGAAATCCCCGCACTTGCCAAAGCCCGCGTTGTTCACCAGCACCTTGATTTCCGGCTCGTTCTCTTTCAGCAGCTTCTCGAAAATCTCCAGGCTCTCCTCCTGGGAGAGGTCCAGGGAGATGGCGGCAATGGTCTTGTCGGGATGCTCGTCGGCAATCTCTTTTAACAGCTCTTTGCGGCGGGCCACCAGCCAAAAGACATCCACGGTGGGATACTCTGCGATGATGGCGTTGATATATTCCTTCCCGAGCCCGCTGGAGGCCCCGGTAATCACGGCGGTTACCAAAAAAACGTCCCCTTTCCTGCTGGATTTGCTCTTGCCTTTTATTGTACGCTTTTCCGGGCGGGCCGTCAATGCGGGATTTTGGGAGAAGGTTTACAATTTTTTTAGATTTTCGGCTGTTGCCCCCGGCACAATTATGGTATAATAGGCGGGAAAGCCTGCTCCCCCGGGGGCGGGCACATTGGCCCGCCAGCGCCAGGGGAGACTTCTTCCCCCAGCGCCGGAGGGGCTTCCCCTGCCCTGGCGGGCGGGAGGTCATGCAAAGGACGGATGTATTGTGAAACACAGATGGACGGCCGCGCTGCTGGCGCTGGCCCTTGTGCTGGCCCTGCCCTTCTCCGCGGCGGCCGAGACCTTTTCCACCGAGGACTTTACCATGGAAATCCCCGAGGGGACCTATGTCTTCACCCCCACCACCTCCACCGAGGACCCCAACTGGGCCATGGCCGGGGTGGCCAACCCCGAAAGCGAGCTGAGCACCCTGGCTGAGATGAACGGCGTGGCCGAGCTGGTCACCGAGGACGGCGAAACCACCATTTTGGTGCAGCAGCAGGAAAGCGACCAGACCCAGGCCTATTTCAACCTGCGCTACCTCACCGAGGAGCAGCAGGCGGATTTCCTAGACGCCATCATGCAGTCCCAAACCGACGAAATCACCGTGGATAAGTACTACCTGGATGTGGACGGCCAGCCCTTCTACCGCATCCGCATTGACGGGACCTACCAGGAGACAGGGTATCACGAGCTGATTTACGGCACCATCGTCAACGGCTTTACCTTGGCCTTTAACATCTACGGCGGGGAGGAGAGCGTCACCCAGGAGCAGGAGGACCTGCTGCTGGGCATTGTGGAGAGCGTGCAGTTCTCCGAAATCCTCCCCAAGCCCGAGACCACCGTGGACACCTCGGACATTGTCACCACCATCTCCCTGCTGGTGCTGCTGGTGCTGGTCATCTTGATCCCCGCGGTGTACTTCCCCATCAAGAGCAAGCGGGACAAGAAGCTGAAGGCCCGCCTGGCCGACCAGCTGACCGCCTACCACAAGGAGCACGGCGACAACGAGACCATCTTGGGCGACATGCTCTTTGCCAACTCCACCGACTGCACCAAAGAGGCTATCCACACCTTTGCCCTGTACCAGTCTTACATCAAAAACGTGGGCTCCCTGGTCATCGGCGCCTTTTTGTGCCTGGCCACCTTGATTTGCTCCTTTGCCCTGGACGCCGACTGGTGGATCAAGCTGCTGGCCGTGGGCATTGTGGTGTACTATGGCTACAAGATTTTCAACATGCCCCACACCCTGGAAAAGGTCCAGCGCAAGGTCTTCGACAGGGGCGTCTCCTCCACGGCCCACTACGCCTTCTACGACGAAGCCTTCCGCGTCTCCGGCGTGCAGTCGGCCAGTATGTTCCCCTATTTCCAGATAACCGACGTCCGCCGCCACAGCCACTACCTCTACCTGTACTACGGCCCGGACAACGCCTACCTGGTGGACCAGTTCGGCTTCTCTGTGGGAGAGTGGGAGGACTTTGTGAAGTTCATCTCCCAAAAGACCGGGAAAAAGCTGTAAGGAGGGAAACTCATGGAACAGAAGCCCATCGGCTTGATTGGAGCCATGAAAATAGAGGTGGACGCCATTTTGGCGGCCCTGGAGAACACCCGCCAGGAAACCCACGGCGGCATGGCCTTTACCCAGGGCGTCCTCTCCGGGGTGGAGGTGGTGGTGGCCCAGTGCTCCCCGGGCAAGGTAAACGCCGCCCTGTGCGCCCAGGCCATGATAGACCACTACAGCCCCCGGCTGGTGCTGAACCTGGGGGTGGCCGGCGGCATTGGGGAAAACGTCCACATTGGGGACGTGGTCATCGCCACCGCCTGCGTGGAGTACGACTTTGACACCTCCGCCGTGGACCAGTGGCCCGCCGGCCAGCTGACCTTGCCCGGCTATGAGGAGCCCATGCGGTTTTTGCCCTGCGGCCAGACCTTGGCCCACATCCTCTCCCGGGCGGCGGAGGGCTTGTACGGCCGGGCCCACCTGGGCATTGTGGCCACCGGCGACAAGTTTGTGGCCGACCCCCGCTTTGGGGACTACCTGCAAAAGGAGTTCGGCGCCCTGGCCTGCGAGATGGAGGGCGGCGCCATTGCCCACGCCTGCCTGGTGAACAAAATCCCCTGCGCGGTGCTGCGCACCATCTCCGACAACGCCCACGACAGCGAGACCGTGGACTTTGTCACCTTCGCCAAGAGCTCGGCGGAAAAGGCCCAGCAGCTGCTGCGGGCCGTGCTGCCCCAGCTGTGAGGTGTCCCCATGAAGCTGTATGACATCTCCAAGGAAATCTTCTCCGCCGCGGTGTTCCCCGGGGACCCGGCGCCCGCCTTCCAGCCTGCCCAGCGCCTGGCGGAAGGGGGCCACTGCAACCTGACCCAAGTCACCCTGGGCACCCACAGCGCCACCCACATGGACGCCCCCTGGCATTTCGTGCCCGGCGGCAAGACCATCGACCAGGTGGAGCTCTCCCGGTGCGTGGGGCCCTGCCAGGTGGTGGAGGCCCAGGGCCTGCTGGAAAAAACCTGGGCCGCGGCCGTGCTCCAGCAGGGGGTGAAGCGCCTGCTGCTCAAGGGGCAGGCACAGCTTTCCGTAGAGGCAGCCCAAGAGCTGGCCCAGGGCGGGCTGCTGCTTTTGGGGGTGGAGGCCATGAGCGTGGCCCCCGACGACGACCCGGCGCCAGTCCACCGGGCCCTGCTGGAGCGGGAGGTGGCCGTGCTGGAGAGCATCGATTTACGCCAGGTGCCGGCGGGGGACTACATCCTGCTGGCCCAGCCCCTGAAGTACGGCGGCTTGGACGGCGCCCAGGTACGCGCCCTTCTGGTGGAGGGCAGCCTGGAAGAAGCCTGATTTTCCCATAAAACAAAGGCATCCGCGTGTGGTTCGGATGCCTTTTTCTTTTCTCTTTAAAACTCCTGCTTCAGGCTGCGGGAGAACAGCCCGTCCAGAGTGGCCCGGGGGTCCGCCCCCTGGTAGAGCACCTGGTACACCGCCTGGCAGATGGGCAAGGCCACCCAGCGGTCCTCCCCCAGCTTTACCAGCGCTTTCACCGTGGCGTACCCCTCGGCCAGCTCGCCGTAGGGCTCGCCGGTGACAAAGGCCTCCCCAAAGCGGCGGTTGTGGCTGTAAGGGGAGAACACCGTGGCTTCGTAGTCTCCCAGGTGGCACAGGCCGTAGGCGGAGAGCTCGTTTCCCCCCAGCGCCTTGATAAGCCGGGCGATTTCCCGGGTGCCCCGGCTCATCAGCGCGCCCTTCAGGGAGGAAAGCCCCAGGCCGTCCAGCATCCCGGCGGCAATGCCGATGACGTTTTTCGAGGCTCCGCCTATCTCGTTGCCAATGAGGTCCCGGCCGTAGTAGAAGCGAATCAGCTCGCTGGAAAAGGCCGCCACCAGCTCCTCTTTCAGGGCCTCGTCCTTGCTGTCGATGACCATGCAGTTGGGGATGCCCGCGGTGAACTCCTGGACATGGCCCGGCCCCAGCCACACCGCCGCCCGGGCCTGGGGCAGCTCCTCCTCCACCAAGGTGGTCAGACGCTTGCCCGTGCCGGCCTCCAGGCCCTTCATGCACAGCACCAGGCGCTTGCCCTCCCCGCCGGGGCACAGGGCGGCGATTTCCCGCAGCAGCCCCCGCAGCCCCTGGGCCCCCACGGAAATCACCACCGTGTCCCGCTCCAAGGCCTCCGCCAGGCTGTGGGTCAGGCGGACGCTCTCCGGCAAAGTGGTGACGCCGTTGGTGCGGGTGGCCACCAGGGCGTCCATCCGCGGGGAGCCCTCCCGGCCGTAGAGGCACACCTGCTGGCCCGAGCGCTCCAGGTACCAGGCCAGAAAAGTACCCCAGCGGCCGCAGCCAATGACAGAAATCCTCCTGTTCCCTCCCTGCGCCGGCGTATTCCAGTGTTCTTGCTGTATGGTCAACGGTATGGGCCCCCTTCGTTTCACAATCTGCTCGCATTGTTTTCCTTATTGTATCACACCCGCCCCGAAAAGGCAAAGCAGGCCCCTGGGAAAAAAATATTTTGTAAACCATTTTATGCTTTCTTTCCTGTCGTTCTTGCCGTATAATAGAGATAGTCTTTTTCCACATCCCAGTTTTTTGAAGAACGGAGAAATCGAGTATGAAACACCGTCACAAAGCGCGGCGTATTGTCGCGGCCCTGCTCTCCCTCACCCTCTGCTGCGGCCTGGCCCTAGGCACTCCCCTGTCCGCCGGGGCAGCGGAGCTTCCCACCCAGCGGACAGAGGCATCCCCCACCACGGCGCCCCCGGCCCCCACAGCCACGCCGGAGCCTTCCGGCAGCCCCAGCCCTTCGGTTAGCCCCACGCCTTCGGCCAGCCCCTCGGCCACGCCCAGCCAGAGCCCCGCGCCCAGCGGCTCCCCCGGCCCGGAGGAATCCCCCGCGCCCTCGGGCAGCCCTGCGCCTTCCGCCTCCCCTTCGCCCTCGCCCACCCCAGAGGTGCGCCGGTACACGGTCACCTTCCAGATGGGCAGCTTTGGCACCGCCACCGTAGAGGTGGAGGAGGGGGAGCGCCTCTCCCAGGACCAGGTGCCGGAACTCCAGGAGCTGCCCGCGGCCACCATTTTGGGCTGGTTTGACGAGGACGGCCAGCCGGTGGACCCCCTGGATAAGCCCATCACCCAGGACGTGACCTTCACCGCCCGGTGGGGCCGCCAGGTGGGCGATTTGCTGAACACCGACGAGCACGTCTCCTTTGTGTCCGGCTACAACACCGGGCTGTTCCTGCCGGAGAAGAAGCTCTCCCGGGCGGAGGCCTGCTCCCTGTTCTACAAGCTGCTGCGCTCCACCGATTGGGAGAAAAAGACCTTCCCCGACGTGAAATCCGACCAGTGGTACGCCGAGGCCGTGGAGACTTTGGCCGGGCTGGGCATCCTCTCCGGCTATGAGGACGGCACCTTTGCCCCGGGCCACGATATCACCCGGGCGGAGTTCGTCAGCATCGCCATGGCCTTCAGCACCTTGGACACCACCGGGGACAGCTCCTTCAGCGACGTGAAGGACAGCTTCTGGGCCGCCGACGCCATCAACTCCGCCGCTGCCCAGGGGTGGATCTCCGGCTTTGGGGACGGCACCTTCGCCCCCAACTCCCCCGTCACCCGGGCCCAGGCCGTGTCCATTCTCAACAAGATGCTGGGCCGCACCGCCCCGGAGAACGTCAAGGAGCTTGCCGACGTAAAGAGCTTTTACGACTTGTTCCCCACCCACTGGGCCTATGGCACCATCATCGAGGCCACCAACGTCCACACCCACCACATGGTGGAGGGCGAGGAAGGGGAGGCCCCCGTGGAGGTGTGGGACACCTATGAAAAGGACCAGAGCACGGTGGAGAGCCACTTTGTGCGGGAGAACGGCGCCCTGTACTATGTGGACGGCGCCACCAAGAAAATCGTGCGGGGGGCCACCACCATCAACGGGGTGAAGTACCTGTTCAACAGCTCCACCGGCACGGCGGTGACGGGCTTTGCCATGGACGGCCAGTACCGCCGCTACTACAAGGCCGGCGCCCAGCAGGAGGACATCTCCGAGCTGGGGGTGGTCAGCGGGCCCTACTTCATCCAGGTGTACAAGCCCTCCAACTACTTGATTATCTTCGCCAAGGACCCCGCCACCGGCGCCTTTAACACCCCGGTGCAGGCCATGCGGGTCTCCTGCGGCACCCCCACCCCCACCGGCACCTATTACACCCCGGCCCGCTACCGCTGGCTGAAAATGGTGGGCGACACCTGGGCCCAGTGGTGCACCCAAATCCAGGGGGACTACCTGTTCCACTCGGTGCCCAACTGGACCAAGAACAACAAGGACCTGGAGGTGTACGAGTACAACCAGCTGGGCAACACCCGCTCGCTGGGGTGCATCCGCCTCAACTGCGAGGACGCCAAGTGGATTTACGACAACTGCCAGCTGGGCACCCAGGTGAACATCTCCTCCACCCTCACCTCGGGCCCCCTGGCCAAGCCCGCGGGGCTGCAAATCCCCTCGTGGCACACCTGGGACCCCACGGACCCCACAGCCTACGTCTACTGCGACCAGCACGGCTGCCACCAGAACCTGCACTAAACAACCCATGAAAAAAGACGGCTGGGAAATCTCCCGGCCGTCCTTTTTTTATGGGCCGCCGGGACACAGCAGCAGGGGAACGCGCCTCTCACCAGCAAAGGGGCAAGACAAAAAAACGCCGGAGGAAAGGCTTCCTCACGGCGTTTCTGCGCAAAGCTTGCGCAACAGGTTACGGTGTTTTTTCCTTGTGGGTAATGACCTTGTACTTCAGCAGAAGGTCCTCCATGGCTTCATCCAGCAAACGGGAGGCCGGGATACGTGTCTTTTCTGAAAGCTCCCGAAATGCCTCCCACAGCTCTGGGTCCACTGTGGATGCGATTTGTTTTCTGTTGCGTTTAACCTGGCCCATCGTTTACCCTTCCTTTCCATAGATACGTAGTGCCCTGGGGCCCCCCTTACTTCACTTCTTATTATAGTAGATACTGCCACAGGCTTCAAGACAAATGATGGTATTTTTTTTAGCTCTATTTGAAAACATTTTTTGAACACGGTTCGGGCGCTGGATGTTTTATCTAAAATCTTCTAAAAAATTTGGGGAGAGCGCTGAAACCGGGGCTTGCCCTTTTCCCTTGGGGGAGATATAATGAGAGCAAACCACACTTTGTTCTGAAAGGGGAACAACGCCATGGAAGCTTTACGCATAGACGCCTTCGCGAACTACACCTTCCTCTCCGGGCTGCGGTGCGGCCCCCAGGGGGAGCTGGCCTTTGTGGCCGCCCAGGCGGAGATGGAGGAAAACTCCTACCGCCGCGATTTGTGGATAAAACCCCCGCAGGGAGAGCCCCTGCAGCTGACCGCCGACGGCAAAACCGGCGGCTTCCTCTGGGACGGCCCCCACACACTGCTGTTCCAGTCGGGCCGCCACCCCCAGCAGAAGCAGCGCCTGGAGGCCGGGGAGGAGTTCACCGCCTTCTACCGGCTGGACATCCGCGGCGGCGAGGCGCAGCTGGCCTTTACCGTGCCCCTGGCCGCCTCTCTGGCGGAGAAGGTGCGGGAGGGGGTCTACCTGCTCTCGGTGGACTGGGACTTGCGCTTCTCCAAGGCCTACGCCATGAAAACCGCCGCCAAGGAGGCCCTGCTGGCGGAGAAGAAGGAGGAGAAGGACTACCAGGTGCTGGACGAGCTGCCCTTCTACTTCAACGGCGCGGGGTACGTGAACAAGCACCGCACCGCCCTGTTCCTCTTTGAGGAGGAGAGCGGCAAGCTCACCCGCCTCACCAAGGAGAGCTTCGACGTATCCTCCGCTCACCTGAGCCCCGACGGGACGCAGCTGCTGTTCACCGGGGAGAGCTACACCACCAAGCGGAAGCTGCGCTCGGGGGTGTACCGGTACGACTTCGCCACCGGCGAGACGGCCCAGCTGCTGGCCCCCCGGACCTACAGCCTGTACGACGCCCTGTGGTGGGGGGAAAAGGTGCTGCTGCTGGCCACGGACCACAAGCGCTACGGCATGAACGAGAACGTGCAGTTCTACACCTTGGAGCCCGCCACCGGGGAAGTCTCCCTGCTGGCCCCCTACGAGGAGGCCGTGGGCTCCTCGGTGGGCAGCGACTGCCGCTTGGGCGGCGGCCGGGAGTGGGTGGCCCAGGATGGGAAGCTCTACTTTGTGGCCACCATCCGCAACGCCTCCCAGGTGTTCTGCCTGGAGGAAAACGGGGACATCCGGCCGGTGTACACCCAGGAGGGCTCTGTGGACTGCATCGACGCGGCCGGCGGCACGCTGTACTTCATTGGCATGCAGGACATGAAGCTCCAGGAGCTCTACGCCTGGGACGAGGCCGCCCAGGAGCGCGTCCAGCTGACTGCCTTCAACGAGCAGGCCTTGGCCGGCGCCTACGTGGCCCTGCCGGAGAAGCTCACCTTTACAAACGACGGCATCGACCTGGACGGCTGGGTGCTGCGCCCCAAGGATTTTGACCCCCAGAAGGCCTATCCCGCCATTCTGGACATCCACGGCGGGCCCAAAACCGTCTACGGCGAGGTGTTCTACCACGAGATGCAGTACTGGGCCAGCCAGGGCTGGTTTGTGTTCTTCTGCAATCCCCGGGGCGGGGACGGCCGGGGCAACCAGTTCGCCGACCTGCGGGGCAAATACGGCACCATCGATTACAGCGACATCATGGCCTTTACCGACAAAGTGCTGGAGAAATACCCCCAGATAGACGCCCAGAAGCTGTGCGTCACCGGCGGCAGCTACGGCGGCTTTATGACAAACTGGATTATCGGCCACACCAACCGCTTCCGGGCCGCGGCCACCCAGCGCTCCATCGCCAACTGGGTGGGCTTTGGGTTCACCTCGGACATCGGGGAGGACTTCGCCCGGGACCAGATGGGCTTGGGCGCCCGGGGCAACGTGTGGAACAGCATGGAGAAAATGTGGTTCCACTCCCCCTTAAAATATTTGGACAAGGCCGCCACCCCCACCTTGGTGCTCCACAGCGACGAGGACTACCGCTGCCCCCTGTCGGAGGGCTACCAGGTGTACGCGGCCTTGCAGCAGCGGGGCGTGGAAACACGCATGGTCATTTTCCACGGGGAGAACCACGAGCTCTCCCGGGGCGGCAAGCCCCGCCACCGTGTCCGCAGGCTAAAGGAAATCACCCAGTGGTTCGCAAGGCACATCTAAAACGCGGCGGGGGGTATCTTTTGGCAAACACGCCGCGGGCGAGCTGCTAACGAAACGCTTCAACCAAAACAAAAAGGAGCGGGAAAGTTGTCCTCCCCCTTACTTAATATCCGAGGGTCAAATAAGGGAAAAAGCTAGGAAATATGCGGCTTCTGCTTACTTGCCCCAAGGGTCGAGTAAGCAGATGTCTGCGGCCCTTTTCGCTGCTTACTTGACCCTGGGGGCGAATAAGCGCAACCCCGCATAAAACCTGGGTTTTTCCCCTTACTTGCCCCTCTCCTTTTCTTCGGCCCTGGGGCAACTGCGCTACCGTCCGGGAAAGGCGCTTCGCTGTTTCCCTAGCTTTTTTCAGGCTGACGCCCATAATGGCAAGGCCGTAGGGCTCTGCCCTACAACCCGCAACCCTTTGAAAAGGGTTGACCTAAACTTTAATCTCGCTACCGCTCGGCCCCCGGCGCGCACGTGCGCCAGTGGTTCGCACAGGCGCGGCGTTCAGCCGCCGCCCATTGGCGCGAATCGTCCCGCGCGGCCACGCACCTGTACTAACAAAGGCATCGCTTTCATACATATCTAACACATTGGAAGCGAGGGGTGCCTTATGAAAAGCCGCGTCATCGACGACCGGGCGACGAAGCTCGGCGAGTACATTGTGGAAAACAAGGCCACCGTGCGCCGGGCGGCAAAGCAGTTCGGCGTCAGCAAGAGCACGGTGCACAAGGATGTCTCCCAACGGCTGAAATACCTGGACAGCGGCCTCTACCGGGACGTGAAGAACGTGCTGGCGGTGAACAAGGCCCAGCGGCACATCCGGGGAGGCATGGCCACCAAAAAGAAATACCAGGCCATGAAATAGGCAAAAAAAGATGCCCGGGCGCGTTCCGGGCATCCTTTTTGCGGCCTTATACAGTGCCTTCCAGCACGGCCTGGGGGTCCAGGGCCACGCCGTCGCGGCGGACTTCCAAGTGGAGGTGGGGCTCCTCGGCGGCCTCAAAGGGAACGGCTGTCACCACCCCCAGCTGCTGGCCCATGGTCACCACATCGCCGGGGTTCACCAAAAAGTTCTCCCCCACCCCGCAGTAGTAGAACTGATACGGGCCGTGCTCCACCAGCACCACGTTTCCCAGCATGCTGTCAGTGTAGGTCTCCTTCACCTGGCCGTTGGCGCAGGCCAGCACAGGGGCTTCGCTTTCGGCGGCGATGTCCAGCCCGGTGTGGATGCGCCAGTCCTTCATGGTCTCCGAGTACACCGGCGCCCCGGCGCTGTAGGCGTTGAGGGCCTCGCCCCCTTCCACGGGCCAAATCAGCTCGGTGCTGATTTCATACAAGGGCGCGGTGGCGGGCACCTGCTCCTGCTGGCTGCTTTCGGCGGGCTGCTGGGTGGGCTCCGGCTCCACCTGGCCTGCGGTTTCCTGGGCGGCGGAGGCGGTGTTCTCCGGGGCCTCGGGGTCATCGTTCACGGCGCTGTGGGAGGATTCCTCCTGGGCAGAGCCGGAGGCCTGGGGTGTGGCGCTGGGCTGCTGGCCCTCGCCGTCCTCGGGATGGGCGTCCGTCTCCTGGCCCTGCCGCACTTCAGAGGCCTGCTGGCTCACCAGCTGGGAGCTGGTGCTTTCCGGCGCGATGGTGCTGTTCACCGCGTCGTAGGTGCTCCAGGCGGCGATGCCCACTGCCACCAGGCACACTGCCAGCGCCAGATAGAACCCGCTGCGCCGGGCGTTTTCGCCGGAAAACCGTTTTCCATTCATAAGCACACATTCCTTTCGGATTCAGATTACGCGTTCCTGTACCCATAGTCTGAACCCATTTCTCCCTCTTTATTCCATCCGCTTTCTTTCGAGAAAGCTTGACAAAGAACTTTCTGTCGCGGCGGAGTGCCTCCGCTGTCGATTCGCGCCCTGGGGCGGCGGCTAAACGCCGCGCCTGTGCAAGAGGATAGCGCACGTGCGCGGGGGTTGCA
>FR893811.1:22045-28669 GCA_000435395.1 Firmicutes bacterium CAG:94 | reverse complement strand
TTTTTCGACAGCCCAAGGAGCGCCCAAAGGCGCTCCCTGTGTCTTTCCAGTCTTTCTTTTACAGCACTTCCTGCCGCAGTTCCCCATCCTGCACAGACAGGGCCACGCCGGAGATGGCGCCCTCGCCACGCTCCACAAGGGCCATGGCCAGTTTGTCCTCCACCATGCGGCGGATGTTGTTGCGCAAATCCCGGGCGCCGCTCTGCCCGTGGATGGACTTCTCCGCCAGGTAGGCGCACACCTCCTGGTTGTAGGTGAGGGCAATGCCCTTCTCCTTGAGGGAGCCCACGTACTCGTCCAGCATCAGGGCGGCAATCTTCTTGTAGTCCTCCACGTCCAGGGGACGGAACACAATCACCTCGTCAATGCGGCTGAGGAACTCCGGCCGCAGGAACTCGCCCAGGGCCCGCATGACCTTCTCCCGGTTCATATCCGCGGCGGTCTTGTTAAAGCCCAGGGAGTTCTCCCGGCGGTCGCTGCCCGCGTTGGACGTCATGACGATGACCGTATTCTCAAAGTTCACCGTGCGGCCGTGGGCGTCGGTGATGCGGCCCTCGTCCAAAATTTGCAGCAAGATGTTCAGCACGTCCGGGTGGGCCTTCTCAATCTCGTCGAACAGCAGCACCGAGTAGGGCCGGCGGCGGACCTTCTCCGTCAGCTGGCCGGCCTCATCGTAGCCCACATAGCCGGGCGGGGAGCCGATAATCTTGGAGACAGAGTGCTTCTCCATAAACTCGCTCATGTCCAGGCGGATAAGGGTCTCCGGGGTGTCGAACAGCTCTTGGGAGAGCACCCGCACCAGCTCGGTTTTGCCGGTGCCGGTGGGGCCCACAAAGATGAAGGAGGCCGGATGCCGCCGGGGGCTGATTTGCACCCGGCTGCGGCGGATGGCCGCGGAGATGGCGGACACCGCCTCGTCCTGGCCGATGATGTGCCGCTTCAGCACGTCCTCCAGGTTCGCCAGCTTCTTCAGCTCGTTCTCCTGGACGCGGGAGGCCGGGATGCCCGTCCACAGCTCGATGACCTTGGCCACGTCCTGCTCCTCCACGTCGGCAAAGACGCCCTCGCTTTTCAGCTTGTCCAGGCTCTCCTCCAAGGTGGCGATGCGGTAGTGGGTCTTGGCCAGCTCCTCGTAATCTATCTGGCTGTCGTCAATGGGGCTGGAGAGGTCCTGCTCCCGGTTCTTCTCCTTGGTCAGGGCCAGCTCAGTCTCGTCGTACTCCTCCAGCTTTTTGTTGCGCAGGGCCGCGCAGGCGCAGGCCTCGTCCAGCAGGTCGATGGCCTTGTCCGGCAGGTAGCGGTCGTTGATGTACCGCTCGGCCAGCACCACCATGCGGCGGCAGATTTTCTCGGAAACCTTCACCCGGTGGTAGCTCTCGTAATAGCCCTTGATGCCCAGCAGAATCTGGACAGCGTCCTCCACAGAGGGCTCCGCCACGGTGACCGGCTGGAACCGGCGCTCCAGAGCGGCGTCCTTCTCAATGTATTTGCGGTATTCGTTGAAGGTGGTGGCGCCGATGACCTGAATCTCCCCCCGGGAAAGGGCGGGCTTTAAGATGTTGGCGGCGTTCATGCTGCCCTCGGCGTCGCCGGTGCCCACCAGGTTGTGGACCTCGTCGATGAAGAGGATGACGTTGCCGTCGGCCTTCACCTCGTCCACCAGGCCCTTGATGCGGCTTTCAAACTGGCCCCGGAACTGGGTGCCCGCCACCAGTGCGGTCAAGTCCAGCAGCTGGACTTCCTTATCCCGCAGCTTGGCAGGGACCTCCCCCCGGGCGATGCGCAAAGCCAGGCCCTCGGCCACGGCGGTTTTGCCCACACCGGGCTCGCCGATAAGGCAGGGGTTGTTCTTGGTGCGGCGGGAGAGAATCTGCACCACCCGCTGGATTTCCTTCTCCCGGCCGATGATGTTGTCCAGCTGGCCGTTCCGGGCCTTGGCGGTCAAATCGGTGCAGAAGTTCTGGATGTGCTTGCGCTTCTTCTTGTGGAAGCTCTCCTTTTTCTGCTGGACCCCGGCGCCGCCAAAGCCGCCGTTTTCCCCGGGGCGGCCGCCCAGCATCTGGTCCACCGGAAGGGTGGCGGCGCCCCCGGGGGCGAACAGCTCGTCGCCGCTGTCGTCGTTGTCCAGGTTCATCAGCTGGGTCATCTGCTCGGTGGCCGCTTCCAGCTCCTCGTCGGTGATGCCCATTTTCTCCATAATATCGTTGACCGGCTTGATCCCCAGCTCCTTGGCGCAGACCAGGCAGAGCCCCTGGGGGTTCTGGCTGTCCATGCCGTTGGAGACAAAGACCACGGCCGGGCGTTTCTTGCAGCGTGTACAAAGCAACATAAAAGGTTCGTTCCTTTCTCTCAATTCAATGCCGCGCGGGGCGGCTTCCCCTGGAAGCTGTGTCCCATGGTGGGAATAGGCCTTCACACCGGCCCGGTCTTCTATTTAACCAGGCAATCATGGCCAGAATGTGAAGAAGCCGTAAAAAAAGCGGAAATTCCCCGGGGCCGCGGCCCCAGGGTCTTGGTTACGATTTTATCCGTTTGTCCCGCACCGTTTTGGCGCGGATCTCGTCTGTCAAAGAGAGGTCATACTGGCTGTCGTCCGAGCGGAGGATTTTTAAGAAAATCTGGGCATACTTCACGGCGGAGTAAATCATCATGGCCGCCGTAAGCCCCAACAGCACATAGGAGATGACCTGGAAGGCCACGCCCTCCACGTGGAGGAAGCCGTCCATCACCACAATCAGCGCCACCGAGACGTAGAACATCACCGTGGCCACCTTGCCGTACCACCGGGCGGCGCAGGGGCGTTTTTTCTTTTTCAAAAGCAAAATGGCGCCGCAGAGCATCACCAGCTCTTTTAGGATGAAAACCAAAAGTGCCGGGCAGATAACCGGGAACTTAATGGCCAGGCACAGGGCCACCACGCCTTGGGTGAGCTTGTCCGCCAGGGGGTCCAGCATCTTGCCCAGCTCCGTCACCTGGTTGAGCTTGCGGGCGATAAAGCCGTCCACACAGTCCGAAAGGCCGGAGAGCACCAGCAGCGCCACCGCGATGGCCAGCTGGTCGTGCATAAAGAACCAGGCGAAAAAGGGGATAACGATAATGCGCAGCACCGAAAGGGCGTTGGGCACAGTTAGGTTCTGGTTGATGGGCTTTTTTTCCTGTGGCATGGGTCCTTCCTTTCCTCTCTTCTCACAAATCTCGTACTACCACACCTGCGGCAGGCCCAATCCTTCGCCAGGCGCCGCGGTTCCCTTATTCTAAGCAGGATAACAGGCAAATCCCTAAAAACTCTCTACTTTACTGGAACATGATGCCCAAGGGGTTCCAGTTGACCACCAGCCCGGCCAGGTAGGATTGGCGCAGGGCTGTTTCCACCTGGGCTTGGGTGTCCGCGGCCAGCATGGGGGTGAACACCTGCACCGCCGCCAGGAC
This sequence comes from Firmicutes bacterium CAG:94, assembly GCA_000435395.1. Lineage (GTDB taxonomy): Bacteria > Bacillota > Clostridia > Oscillospirales > Acutalibacteraceae > Acutalibacter > Acutalibacter ornithocaccae. Next base: position 25,240 of record FR893811.1, on the reverse strand, counting down.
AATCCAAATGGAAATCACCGCCAGCAGCAGGCCGAACACGCCGCCCAGCAGGCCGTCCACGGCGCGCAGGATGGGCAGGTGGAACACTGTGGCCAGCAGGTTGGCCACGATGCGCACCACAATCATAAACAGGCAGAACAGCACAATGACCGCCAGCACCTTTAAGAAGCCCACGAACACCGGGGCCAAGGCGTCGGCAATCAAATCGGCGGCCTGGCCGGACTGGCCCGCCAGGGCCTCTGTGACGCTGGCGGCGGTAACGCCCGCCTGCTCCAGGGCGCGGAGGATGAAATCCGGCAGGGAAGCAAACACCCCTTGCACCGCGGTGTAGGTATCACCGCTGCCAAGGCTTGCCAGGGACTCCCCAATGCGCTCTACCAGACCGGGGCGGAACAGGGTGTCAAACACCCACTGGGCGGCGGCGCCTCCCAGCAGGCCCGCCAGGCTGGCTGCCACCACAGCCCCTAAAAAGTGGGCTGCCGAGCGGATGAATCCCCGGTGGGCGCCAATGGCCACAAAGGCCACGCACACAGCCACCAAGACTATATCCAGTGTGTAGCCCATGACAAGCGCCCCCTTTCTCCGGATTTTTCCGCTACCTGATAAATATAGCATAAACTCTGCTTTTTCACAAGCCCCACTCCCTTACGGAAATCTTAATCCGTGGATTTTTCTTGCAATCTTTCCCGGCAGGCCCTATAATCAAAGTGTTTTGCGGCCTGTGATGTTGCAAATTCACCAGAAAGGATGGATTGATATGGCACTGTACTGCGCTGCCTTCTCCCCCACCGGCACCTCCCTGCGGGGGGCCTGGGCCATGGCCTCCGCTTTGGGGGAGGCCCAGCTGCTAGATGTGACCACCTCCCCCGCCCCCGAGCAAGTGTTTACCCCCCAGGACTTGGTAGTCTTTGGGGCGCCGGTGTACGGGGGCCGGGTGTTCCAGGGGGCCTTGGAGCGCCTCTCCCCCCTGCGGGGCCAGGACACCCCCTGTATTGTCACCGTCACCTATGGCAACCGGGATTTTGACGACGCCCTGCTGGAGCTCACCCGCTTCTGCCAGGAGCGCGGCTTCCTGCCCTTTGCCGGGGCCGCCTTGGTGGGGGAGCACACCTACGGCTCCCTCGCCCCGGGCCGGCCCAATCGGCTCCATCGCCCTGGGCCGGCCCAATGCGGAGGACCTCCTCCAGGATAGGGCCTTTGCCCTGGAGGCCTGGGAGGACTTTCAGGCGGGGTGGGAGAGCTTCTCGCCCCCGGGGAACTTCCCCTACAAAGAGGGTGGCAAGGGCGGCAGCTTTACCCCCTCCACCACCCAGGCATGCACCCACTGCGGGCTGTGCGTCCGGCAGTGCCCCATGCAGGCCATTGGGGAGGACTGCGCCGCCATCGATGGGGAGAAGTGTATCGCCTGCTTCCGGTGCGTGAAAAACTGCCCTGTCCAGGCGAAGGGCGTGTTCACCCCAGAGTACCAAAGCTTTGCCGCGGCTTTCTCCGAAAAGCTGAAAGAGCCCAAGGAGAACCAGTATTTTCTGGGCAGGGGTTGAATTTTCCAGGAGGTGCTGGTGGCAAACGGGGATTTCTCCCCCCAAGAGCTGCGGGACTTTTTCCAAAGCTACAGCAACCACACCATGAACCCGCCCCTGGAACAAATCAAATAAAAAAAGCAAAAGAGCTGCTGCCCGGGAGCAACAGCTCTTTTTTACTTTGGAAAACTTGCCTCACCGCACCTGGAGGCGGCGGATTTCGCTGACGCCCAGCACATAGGCGGCGCTTTCGCTGGAGAGGGCGATGCTCTTGGCGTCGCCGCCCGCCTCGGCGCGGGCCAGCTCCTGGCCGGTGGCGGCGTCAAAGAGCACCAGCTGCTGGTCCAGCAGCGCGCCCACCGTCCCGCCGGACACGGACAATGACACGATGCGCTCCTCGGCCTGGGCCTGCACCGGCTCCTCCAGGCCCCGGAACACCAGCAGCGTGCAGGCGCCGGCGTGCTCATAGGCGGAAAGGGACAGGTAGCACTGCCCCCCGGCGAACTGGGAAGCCGTGGGCGTGCGGCCCTGGTAGCCGTACTCAGAGAAGGACAGCTCCCCGGAGCGGGCCCGCAGCAAGGCGCTGTCCCCCACGGCGTAGAGCATGCCGTTCTCCCCCCAATAGGCGGCCAGCAGCAGGTTGTCCTGGCTTTCAAACTCCGCGGCGGGGGTGGGGCTGTTCAAATCGAACACCGTCACCTTGGACACCAGCTGCCCTCCCTGGGCCCGCACCGAGCACACCATGGCCCAGGTGCCGTCTGCATTCAAGGCCAAGGCGGTGACGTAATCCTGGGCGAAGCTGTAGGTGAACTGCTCCTCCCCGGTAGCCAGGTAGACGGTCACATCTGTGGCGCCGTCGGCCCCCTGGGTGGCCAGGGCAAAGCGGCCGTTGGGGGCGATGGCCCCGGCCAAAATGTCCTGTTCGGTGGAGCTTTCCAGGTGGAGCTGGGTACCGGAAACCACCATGTAGCCGGTGCTGTTCTGGTTGTACAGCAGGTATTGGCCAGAGGCCGCTTTTAAAATGGGCTGGTTATAGCTGTGGCGCTGGGAGAACAGCTCCTGGCCGGAGGGGCCCAAAATGGTCAGGGCCGTGTCGCTGAGGGCCACGGCGTTGCCCTCGGCGGAGAGGAAGTTCCCCTCGGACACAGAGGAGCCGGTGATGGCCACGGGATAGCCGTCGCCCTCCCCGGTGCCGGTGATTTGCACCTGGATCCAGTTCCAGATATTCTGGGGGGTCAGGTTGGCCCGGTTGACCCAGATGGCCAACCCCAGCACCAGCACCAGCAGCACCACCGCCACCCGGTACAGGGCCTTGGGCACCTGGCGGGCCTTTTTCTGCTCCTCGCCGGCTGCCTCCTCCTCCCCATACTCAATGGTGGCCTGGGGGGCCTCCTCCGGGGACGCCTCCTCTGGGGGGGGAGGCTCCTGGGCGGGGGTTGCCTGGTGCTGGGGGAGGTGGTCCTCCAGGCGGATGACCTTCCGCCCGCCCCGCTTTTCGCTGTGCTTTGCCATGCTGCCACTTCCTTTCCCGGGCCGCTGCCCTGCGAAACTTCTTAATAAAACACCTGGTTGAGATACAGCCCGCAGGCCGGGGCCGTGGGGCCGGCGGCCTTCCTATCCCGGGCTTCCAGGATGGCGGGGATGTCCTCGGGGGAAAACTTCCCCTGCTGCACCC
>FR893811.1:0-21974 GCA_000435395.1 Firmicutes bacterium CAG:94 | reverse complement strand
ACCCATCCGCCGCCACGGTGAAGGTGACCAGGTCCCCTTGGCGCCGGACCTGGGCCTTGGTCACGGTGCGGGTCAAGTCCCCCCTCTCCCGCTTATCCAAGGTGCAGAAGGAGGAAAAATCGTGGCGGCCCACATAGTGCCCCGCCGCCCGGTCCAGCAGCGCCTCGTCGATGGGGTACCAGTAGTGGAGGGCCCTGTCCTTTAAGAAGGGGTCCCGCACCGGGTGGTTCCAGATTTGGTAGACGTACTCCTTGCCCTTGCAGGAGTAGCGGGCGTGGAAATCCAGGGGCACCTGCTCCACCGAGCGCACCGCCACGTCCTGGGGCAGGTAGTGGTTCAAAGCCGCCAGCAGCCGCTCGGGGGCGATGGGGCTCTCTGTTTTCAGGCTGACGCAGAACTGCCGGGCGTGTACGCCGGTGTCCGTGCGGGAGCAGGCCTTGATGTCCTCGGAGAGGCCGGTGATTTTGCCCAGGGCCTCTTGGAACACCTGCTGCACCGTCAGGGCGTTCTCCTGGATTTGCCAGCCGTGGTAGGCGGCGCCGTCGTACGCCAGCTTGATGAGGAAATTCCGCTCCATAGGCCACCTCACACGCCCCGGCCCACGGCGGGCACCAGGAGATTGAGGGCGATAAACGCCCCCAAGGCCACCGCGCTGAGGAGCAGCACCAGCCAGTCCCCCTGGCCAAAGTGGAGCTGCTTCATCTTGGTGCGGCCGTCGCCCCCGTGGTAGCAGCGGCTCTCCATGGCGGTGGCCAAGTCAAAGGCCCGGCGGAAAGCCGACACAAACAGGGGGATGAGCACCGGCACCAAGGCCCGGATGCGCTGGGTGATGCCGCCGCTTTCCATGTCCGCGCCGCGGGCTTTCTGGGCGGCCATGATTTTGTCCGTCTCCTCCAGCAAGGTGGGCACGAACCGCAGCGCGATGGTCATCATCATGGCGAACTCGTGCACCGGCACCCGCAGCTTGGCAAGGGGCTTTAGCAGCCGCTCGATGGCGTCGGTCAGCTGGGTGGGGGAGGTGGTGAAGGTCAGCACGGAGCTGGCCAGAATCAGCGCGATGATGCGCACCGAAACGAAGATGGCGTTGTAAATGCCGTTTAAGGTGATTTGGAAGATGCCGAACTTCCACAGGGGCTCCCCGGCGCCGTAGAAGATGTTGAGGATGCCGGTGAAGGCCACCAGAAACCAGATGGGCTTCAGGCTCTTCCAATAGAGCTTACAGGGGATTTTGGAAAAGGCAATGCCCAGGCCGATGTAAACCACCGCCAGCGCCAGGGAGGCGAAGTTCCCCGCGGCGAACAGCAGCACAATGGCGTACACCAGCAGGCAGATTTTCAGCCGGGGGTCTGTGGCGTGAAGGGGGGACTTTTGGGGGAAATACTGCCCCAAGGTGATGTCGGAAATCATCGCAGCTCCTCCTTCCGTTTGAGAATGGGAATCAGCTGGTGGAGGGCGTCATCCACCGTTAAGGTAGAGGCGTCCACCGGCAGGCCCATGGCCACCAGCTCCTGCATGATTTTGGTGATTTGCGGCACGCGCAGGCCCATCTCCTCCAGCTCCGGGCCCCGGGCGAAGACCTTCTTCGTCTCGTCCAGCATGGCAGCGTGGCCGTGGTTCATCACCAAAATGCGGTCGGCGGTGCGGCCGATGTCCTCCATGCTGTGGGACACCAGCAGCACCGTGTTGCCCCGGGCCTTGTGGTACTGGGTGATTTGGGCCAGCAGCACGTCCCGGCCCCGGGGGTCCAGGCCGGCGGTGGGCTCGTCCAAAATGAGCACCTCCGGGTCCATGGCGATGACCCCGGCAATGGCCGCCCGGCGCTTCTCGCCGCCGGAGAGCTCGAAGGGCGACTTCTCCAGCAGCTCCTCCTTCAGGCCGGTGAAGTGGGCGGCCTCCCGGGCGCGGGTTTCCGCCTCCTGGTCCGTGAGGCCCATGTTTTTGGGGCCGAACATGATGTCCTTGAGCACCGTCTCCTCAAAGAGCTGGTACTCCGGGTACTGGAACACCATGCCCACCTGGAAGCGCACCGCCCGGATTTTCTTGGGCTCGGCCCAGATGTCCTTGCCGTTCAGCAGCACCTGGCCCGAGGTGGGCCGCAGCAGGCCGTTGAGCATCTGGATGAGGGTGGACTTGCCGCTGCCCGTGTGGCCGATAACCCCCAGGAACTCCCCTTTCTCCACCTGGATGTTCACCCCATCCACGGCGGTTTTCTCAAAGGGGGTGCCTGGGCTGTAGCGGTATGCCAGGTCCTTGGTTTCGATAATCGCCAACTTGCTTTCCCTTTCCTTTCCCAGCGTTTCTCAGCGGGCTTCCCCGGCCAGGTAGCGGCGGAACATGCTCACGCACTCCTCCACACCCAGGGGCATCCCCGGCAGTTTAATCCCCGTGGCGGCCAGCCGGTAGCTGAGCTCCGTGGCCTGGGGCACGTCCAGGTCGTGGCGCTTTAGGAACTCCACGTCGCTGAACACCTGGCGCGGGGTGCCGTCCCGCAGGATTTCCCCCTCGTCCATCACCACCACCCGGCCCGCCTGGACCGCCTCGTCCATGTAGTGGGTGATAAGCACAATGGTGATGCCCTTCTCCCGGTTCAGGCGCTGGATGGTTTCCATCACCTCGGCGCGGCCCCGGGGGTCCAGCATGGCGGTGGGCTCGTCCAGGACGATGCACTTTGTCTCCATGGCGATGATGCCCGCAATGGCCACCCGCTGCTTCTGCCCGCCGGAGAGCTTGTGGGGGGCGTGCTCCCGGTACTCGTACATGTCCACAGCCTTGAGGGCGGCGTCCACCCGGCGGCGTATCTCCTCGGGGGGAACGCCCAAGTTCTCCGGACCAAAGGCCACGTCCTCCTCCACCACGCCGGCCACAAGCTGGTTGTCGGGGTTTTGGAGCACCAAGCCCACCTGGCGGCGGACATCCAGCTGGGTCTCCTCCACGCTGGTGTCGATGCCCCCCACCAGGACTTTCCCGGCGGTGGGCACCAGCATGCCGTTGAAGAGCTTGGCCATGGTGGACTTGCCGCAGCCGTTGTGCCCCAGCAGGGCCACAAACTCCCCCTCCTCAATGGAGAGGTCCACCCCGTGGAGCACCTCCCGGGCGTCCACGGATTCCGCGTCGTAGGAAAAACGCACCTGTTGGGCTTCGATAAATGCCATGGTTTCACCTCACGTTTTTTAAAGCAGGGCGGGTGTCCACCGCTCCCTACTTGAGATCCAAAAGTGGTAAAGTACTGGAAAAACCCAGGTTTTATGCGGGGTTTGAACTTTACCACCCTGGTAAAGTACTTGGGTTTAGCGGGCAAGTACTCTACCACCGGGCTAAGTACTTTACCACCCTGGTATAGAATAAAACCCGCATGTTTCCTAGCTTTTTGAAGTACTTTACCACTTTCTTATTCCAAGCCCTGGGGCAACGGCTTCTGTGCTGTCCCAAGAGGGGGACATCCGGCCCCCCTTTTTTTGAAAGTAGGGGAAGGCAGGGGTGCTGGTGCACGGTGGGCACCGTCCAGCCCCGACCGAGCCGGCAGGCGAGACTTCTTAACGCCGTCCCCGACGGCGGGAGGTGATCACCTATCTCTCCTGAAATCCCCCTAAGCGCGCACAACGAGCGACGGGGGATTTCAGCCGTCTGCCTCCGCGACCGCTCCCGGGGCTATCTGCTACGCAGCGTGCGCCCCGTCCGCTGCATTTTTTCGTCGGCTGCGCCGGTAAGGTCAAGGTCGTGGGACGCTGTCCCACACCCTGCAAGCCTTTGAAAAGGCTTGAGCGAAACTTTTACGTTCGCTTCGCTCAGCCTACCCCCGGGACGAATTGCCTGGGGTGCAACTCCTTAGGCTTCGTAAATCGCCGTACTTCCGCAGGGCAGCACCAGGCCGGTGCTGGTTACAGGCAGGCCAATCTCGTCGGAGCTCACCTTGCCCCCAAACCGCTTTTGCAGCTGCACCCCCAGCAGGTACTCCATCACCGAGGGGGAAAGCCCTGTGGTGTAAGAGTTGAGGATGAAAAACAGCGGCTTCTCCGTGAGGATGGGCACGCACTGGCCGATAAGGCTGTACAGCTGCTCCTCCAGCTTCCACACCTCGCCGCCAGGGCCCCGGCCATAGGAGGGCGGGTCCATGATGATGCCATCGTACGTGCGGCCCCGGCGCTGCTCCCGCTGGACAAATTTCAGGCAGTCGTCCACCAGCCAGCGCACGGGCCTGTCGGCGATGCCGCTGGCCTCGGCGTTCTCCCGGGCCCACTGGACCATGCCCTTGCTGGCGTCCACGTGGGTGACCATGGCCCCGGCCTTCATGCAGGCCAAGGTGGCCGCGCCGGTGTAGCCAAAGAGGTTCAGCACCCGCACGGGGTCCTCAGGGGGACGGCCCGCCTGGCGGATTTTCTCCATGGCGAACTCCCAGTTTACCGCCTGCTCGGGGAAAATCCCCGTGTGCTTAAAGCCCATGGTCTTTAAACGGAAGGTCAGCCCGTTCCAGTGGATTTTCCACACGGGGGGCACCTTTTTATAGTTCTGCCACTTGCCGCCCCCCGAGCTGGAGCGCTGGTACCGGGCATGGGCCTGGCCCCAGCGGGGGTCCTTCTTCTCCCCGGACCAGAGGATTTGAGGGTCCGGCCGGATGAGGAGCACGTCCCCCCACCGCTCCAGCCGCTCCCCGTCCAGGGTGTCTAGCAGCTCGTAATCCTGCCACTGTGCAGCGCGCATAGCTCTCCGCCTTTCTCAAGTTATTGGATGCTGCCCTCCCCGTCCAGGGTCAGCTGGCCGTCGTCCTTCAGCCGGGAGGGCACGGGGTAGCCCAGGTGCAGATAGGCCGCCGCTGTGGCGCAGCGCCCCCGGGGTGTGCGGGTCAAAAAGCCTATCTGCATCAGGTAGGGCTCGTTGACGTCCTCGATGGTGACGGCCTCCTCCCCGATGACGGCGGCCAAGGTCTCCAGGCCCACGGGCCCGCCGTTGTAGTTTTCAATGATGGCCCTAAGCATGTTCCTGTCGCTGGCGTCCAGGCCCAGCTCGTCGATTTCCATGCGGTCCAAAGCGATTTTCGCGGTGTTCAAGGTGATGACGCCGCCGCTCATCACCTCGGCGAAGTCCCGCACCCGCTTTAAAAGCCGGTTGGCGATGCGGGGCGTGCCCCGGGAGCGGGAGGCAATCTCCAGGGCGGCGTCGGCCTCGATCTGGGCGCGGAGGATGTCCGCGCTGCGGGAGACGATTTTCCCCAGCTCCTGGGGGGTGTACAGCTCCAGCCGCAGCACCACGCCGAACCTATCCCGCAAGGGCGCGGACAGCTGCCCGGCCCGGGTGGTGGCGCCCACCAAGGTGAACCGGGGCAAAGGCAGGTGATAGGAAGCCGCCATCTGCCCCTTGCCGGTGATGATGTCCAGGGCGAAGTCCTCCATGGCCGGGTAGAGGATTTCCTCCACGGTGCGGGGCAGGCGGTGGACCTCGTCGATAAACAGCACGTCCCCGGGGCTTAAATTGGTGAGCAGGGCCGCCAAATCCCCGGGCTTCTCAATGGCCGGACCGCTGGTGATGCGCAGATTGACCCCCAGCTCGTTGGCCACAATGCCCGCCAGCGTGGTCTTGCCCAGGCCCGGCGGGCCGTAGAGCAGCACGTGGTCCAGGGATTCCTTCCGGCTTTTGGCCGCCTCGATGTAGATTTTCAGGTTTTCCTTGACCTTGTCCTGGCCGATGTACTCCGAAAACGTGCGGGGGCGCAGGGGGTTCTCCACCGCCTGGTCCTCGGGGGTGTAGCCGGGCTCGACCGTGCGGTTCTCATAGTCCCAGCCGCCCTCCAGGTCCATCTCCCCGCCATAGGGTTCCACTGGCATATTGGCTCCTCCTTTCACTTAGGTGATGGTCATTTGCCGCTGCCAAAGCTCTTCAGCGCCAAGCGGATGAGCTCCTCGGGGGGCAGGGCGCTGTCCAGCTTCCCCACGGCAGCGGCGGCCTCGCTGGCGGAATAGCCCAGCGTCACCAAGGCCTCCACCGCCTGGGAGGCATTCCCAGACGCAGAGGGCCCGCCGGGCTGGGGGATGCCCTCCATGCTCACGCTGCCGGAGAGGGCCCCCACCTTGTCTTTCAGCTCCAGCACAATGCGCTGGGCCAGCTTTTGGCCCACGCCGCTGGCTTTGGTAAAGCGCTTGGCGTCCCCGGCGGCGGCGGCCAAAGCCACGTCCTCGGGAGAGAGCTGGCTCAAAATGGCCAAGCCCACCTTGGGCCCCACCCCGCTGATGGAGGTGAGCAGCCGGAAGCAGGAGAGCTCCCCCTTGGTGGCAAAGCCAAAGAGGTCCAAAGCGTCCTCCCGGACGTTGAGATAGGTGTACAGCGTCACCTTTTCCGAGAGGCGGGGCAGGCCGCGCAGGGTGTTCATGGAAGTCATGCAGCGGAAGGCCACGCCCCCCACATCCACCACTGCCGCCCCGGGCTCTGTGTGAACTAAAGTTCCTGTCAACGAATAAATCATGATGTGTCCTTTCTATGGGTAAGCGATGGGGGTGAATGGGACGGGCGCGGCGTGCCTTCGCTGTCCATTCGCGCCCATGGGGCAGCTCCGGGGAAGGCAGCGCGGCCCAAGCCGTGGCGATGCCTCGCCGCATTTTCCCGGGGACGCCGCTGGGGAGAAGACGCTTTCTTGGTGCGCTTTCCTTGGCTTCTGGAGCTATGGCTTGGAGGAGGGCGCTTTTTCAGTGCGCTGCCGGCCGGGCTGCGGCCTATCGCCCTACGGGCGCGTGCGGGCGCTGCCCTGGTTTTCTTTTGGGCTGACGCCCAGTAAGGGCAAGGTCGCGCCTTTTTGAAAAAAGGCGCCCCAAAAACTTTTATGCTCGCTGCGCTCGGCTCACCTTTTCGCTTTTATATGACCTTTTCCGGCTTATGGCCCCGCTGGAGCAACGTCTTCCGCAAGGGGCTTCCCGCTGCCTGGCCATGACAGATTGCCAAGGCCAAGGCGTCGGCGGTATCGTCGGGCTGGGGGACTTTTTGCAATCCCAGCAGCCGCCGGGTCATCTCCTGGACCTGGGGCTTTACCGCTTTGCCGTAGCCCGTCACCGCCTGCTTCACCTGCATGGGGGTATACTCATACAGGGGCACGCCGTGCTGGGCCAGGGCGAGGAGAATCACCCCCCGGGCCTCCGCCACGCCGATGCCGGTGGTCTTATTGTTGGTGAAATACAGCTTTTCCACGGCGGCGGCCTCGGGCTTTAGGCGGGTGAGGATCTCCCCCATGCCCTGGTAGATTTCCACCAGGCGCTGGCCGAAATCCTGCCCCGCCGGGGTGGTGATGGCGCCGTACTCCACGGGGCGGTAACGGCCGCCCCCGGCCTCGATGACGCCGTAGCCCACGATGGCATAGCCGGGGTCAATACCCAAAATGCGCACGCAGCCGCCTCCTTTCCCGCAGATTTCTTTGATTATACCACACCTGCGGTGGCATGTCGCGCAGGCGGCTTCCCGCCGCCGGGCTGGGCGGGATGTTTTCTCTCGCCGCCCGCGTCCCCATTTTCTCCGGCTATTATACCACACCTGCGGTGGAAGGTAAAGGCCGGGCAGATTGCGCCAGCGCCGCGCGCGGGCCTCCCTTAGGAAGCCGCGAGGAAAGGGGGCTATCCGGGGATTTCCGCCTTGGCGTTTTTCTCGGGGACGCCGCTGGAGAGAAGGCGCTTTCTCCGTGCGCTTCCATGGGTTTCTGGGGCTGTGGATTGGAGGAGGGCGTTTTCTTTGTGCGCTGCCGGCCGGGCAGCGGCCTATCGCCCTACGGGCGCGTGCGGGCGCTGCCCTAGCTTTTTTCTTTTTGGGCTGACGCCCAACAAGGGAAAGGTCGCGGTTTTCTTGAAAGAAAGCCGCCTAAAGAACTTTTACGCTCGCTGCGCTCGGCCTCTTTACAGCTTCAGCTGCTCTCCGGCGTTTTCCCCCGCTTCCGGCAAGGCGCCCAAGGCGGGCAGGTTCTTCTTATACCGGTTGGGGTTTTGCAGCATCCCCTCCTCATACAGCTGGACCCGCAGCAGCCGCTGGCCCTTCTTCAGGTTCATGGCCTGGACGCCCTGGGTATTCTTGGTGGCCTTGGGGGCGATGAGCCCTGTGTGGAACAGCAACATCCGCCCCGAGGAGGCTGTCAACAGCACCTCGCAGTCCTCCCGCACATACAGGGCCGCCGTCAAGGGCGACTTGTCGCTGTAGGCGTTTAAGAGCTTCTTCCGGTTCTGCTTGGTTTGGTAGGCGCTCATCTCCACCTTGGCCACCTTGCCGTTTTCAAAGAAGAACAGCATAAACCCATCGTACTGGTAGGTGACGGCCATATAGGCCGCGCTCTCCCCCTCGTCCATCTGGGCCCGGGCGGGGATGTACTCGCCCAGGACGCTGGCCTTGGTGTCGGCGAAGTCTGCGGCCTTCATCTTGTAGACCTGGCTCTTGTTGGAGAAGAACAGCAGCTCGGCGGTATTTTGGGCCTCCAGCTGCTGGGTGATTTCATCCCCCTCTTTCAGCTTCTGCTCCCCGCTCATCCGCAGGGACTGGGGGGTGATTTTCTTAAAGTACCCCTCCTTGGTGAAGAACAGGTGCACGGGGTAGTCGGGCACCTCCTCCACGATTTCCGCCTCCTCCACCTCGTCGGCGTAGAGAATCATGGAGCGCCGGGGCTGGCCGTACTTCTGGGCCACGGCCTCCAGCTCCTTGACGATGATGCCCTTCACCTTGGCCTTGGAGGCCAAAATGCCCTCCAGCTGGGCGATATCCCGCTCCAGCTCGGCAATCTCCTGGGTGCGCTTGAGGATGTACTCCCGGTTCAGGTGGCGCAGCTTGATTTCCGCCACGTACTCCGCCTGGATTTGGTCGATGCCAAAGCCAATCATCAGGTTGGGCACCACCTCGGCCTCCTCCTCTGTCTCCCGGACAATGCGGATGGCCTTGTCAATGTCCAGCAGAATCAGCTCCAGGCCCTGCAGGAGGTGGAGCTTCTCCCGCTTCTTCTCCAGGTCGAAGTGGGTGCGGCGGCGGACGCACTCCACCCGGAAGGCGGTCCACTCCTCCAGCAGCTCCCGCACGCCCAGCACCCGGGGCGTCCCGGCGATGAGCACGTTGAAGTTGCAGGCGAAGCTGTCCTCCAGGGTGGTGAGCTTAAACAGCTTCTGCATCAGCTTGTCCGGGTCGGTGCCCCGCTTTAAGTCGATGGTGATTTTCAAGCCGTCCATGCCTGTCTCGTCCCGGATGTCCGCAATCTCCTTGAGCTTGCCCTGCTTTACCAGGTCGATGACCCGCTCCACAATCACCTCGATGGTGGTGGTGGGCGGAATCTGCGTCACGTCGATGCAGTTCTGGGACTTGTCGTAGGAATAGCGGCTGCGCACCCGGAAGCTGCCCCGGCCGGTCTTGTAGATGTTCTCCATCTGGGCGCGGTCGAAGAGTATCTGGCCGCCGCCGGGGAAGTCCGGGGCCTGCATGGTGGCGAAAATATCCGCCTCCGGGTCGCGGAGCAAGGCGATGGTGGTGCGGCACACCTCCGCCAGGTTAAAGGGGCAGATGTTGCTGGCCATGCCCACGGCGATGCCCGTGTTGGCGTTGACCAGCACGCTGGGGAAGGTGGCCGGCAGCAGTGTGGGCTCCTTCATGGTGCTGTCGTAGTTGTCCACAAAGTCCACGGTGTCCTTGTCGATGTCCTGGAACAGCTCCCGGCAGATGGCCTCCAGCTTGGCCTCGGTGTACCGGGGGGCGGCCCAGGCCATATCCCGGGAGTAGGCCTTGCCGAAGTTGCCCTTGGAGTCCACATAGGGGTGCAGCAAGGCCTCGTAGCCGCGGGCCAGGCGCACCATGGTGTCGTAGATGGCGGCGTCGCCGTGGGGGTTCAGCTTCATGGTCTGGCCCACGATGTTGGCGCTTTTGGTGCGGGTGGGGCCCAGCAGGCCCATTTTATACATGGTGTAAAGCAGCTTGCGGTGGGAGGGCTTAAAGCCGTCAATCTCCGGGATGGCCCGGGACATGATGACGCTCATGGCGTAGGGCATAAAGTTCTGGCGCAGGGTGTCGCTGATGTCCTGCTGGACAATCTCCCCCGCCCCGGCGATATAGCCCCGCATCTTGGGGGCCTTGCCCTCTTGGGGCTGCTGTTTCTTTCTTGGCATGATTTCTCCCTCCTTCCCTTAGGACACGTCCAAGTCGTCCAGGTACTCGCTGCCGTGCTGGGCGATGTAGTCCTTGCGGCCGTTCAGGTTGTCCCCCAGCAGCACGTCGAACATCTGGGCCGCCTGCTGGATGTCCCCGGGCTTTACCTGGATGAGCCGCCGGGTCTTGGGGTTCATGGTGGTCAGGTTCATCATGTCGGGGTCGTTCTCGCCCAGGCCCTTGCTGCGCTGGATGGTGTACTTCTGGCCCGCCAGCTCCTGGAGGAACTGCTCCTTCTCCCGCTCGTTGTAGGCGAAGTAGGTCTTGTCCTTGCTGGTGATTTCGTACAGGGGCGACTCGGCGATGAACACCTTGTTGTTCTCGATGAGGTCCGGGGTCAGGCGGTAGAGCATGGTCAGCAGCATGGTGCGGATGTGGAAGCCGTCCACGTCGGCATCGGTGCACAGGATAATCTTGCTCCAGCGCAGGTTGTCCATGTCAAAGGCGCCAATGGACTTGTTGGCCTTGCTCTTCACCTGCACGCCGCAGCCCAGCACCTTGATCAAATCGGTGATGATCTCGCTTTTGAAAATCTTGTCGTAGTCGGCCTTTAGGCAGTTGAGGATTTTGCCCCGGATGGGCATCACCGCCTGGAAGTTGGGGTCCCGGGCCTGCTTGACCGAGCCCAAGGCGGAGTCGCCCTCCACGATGAAGATTTCCCGCTCCTTCACGTCTTTGGAGCGGCAGTCCACAAACTTGGCCACCCGGCCGGTGATGTCCATTTTCGCGGTGAGCTTGCCCTTTAAGTTCAGGCGGGTCTTTTCCGCGTCCTCCCGGCTGCGCTTGTTCACCAGCACCTGGCCGGCGATTTTCTCCGCGTCCAGGGGGTTCTCGATGAAGTAGACCTCCAGGTTGTGGCGGAGCATCTCCACCATGGCCTCTTGAATGCCCTTGTTGGTGATGGCCTTTTTCGTCTGGTTCTCGTAGGAGGTCTGGGTGGAGAAGGAGGAGATGACAATCACCAGGCAGTCCTCCACGTCCTGGAAGGTGATTTTGCTCTCGTTCTTGTTGTACTTGTTGTTCTGCTTTAGGTAGGCGTCGATCTGGTAGACAAAGGCGTTGCGCACCGCCTTGTCCGGGGCGCCGCCGTGCTCCAGCCAGGAGGAGTTGTGGTAGTACTCCGTCACGTGGACACGGTTGGAAAAGGCCGCCGCCACGTTGATTTTCACGTTGTACAGGGCCATGTCCGCCCTATCCCGGACCTTCTTCTCGCTCTGCCAGAACTGCACCGGGGTGAGGGCGTCCTCGCCCACCAGCTCCCGGGCGTGGTCCAAAATGCCGTTTTCATAGCAGAAGTCCGTTGTCTCGAACTTGCCGGGGGCCACCTCGTTTTTCAGGTGGAAGGTGATGCCCGCGTTGACCACCGCCTGGCGCTTTAAGATGTCCAGGTAATAGTCCAGGCTCACGTCGATGTCGGTGAACACCTGCAGGTCCGGCTTCCACTTGATGAGGGAGCCGGTACCCTTTTTGGCGTAGGGCTCCTTTTGCAGGCCGCCCACGTTCTCCCCCCGCTCAAAGTGGAGGGTGTAGCGGCAGCCATCCCGGCGGATGTCCACGTCCATATACTCCGAGGCGTACTGGGTGGCGCACAGGCCCAGGCCGTTTAAGCCCAGGGAGTACTCATAGCTCTCCCCGGAATCGTTGTTGTATTTGCCCCCGGCGTACATCTCGCAGAACACCAGCTCCCAGTTGTAGCGCTGCTCCTTGTTGTTGTAGTCCACGGGGATGCCCCGGCCGTGGTCCTCCACCTGGACGGAGTGGTCCAAAAACCGGGTGATGGTGATCTCCTTGCCAAACCCCTGCCGCGCCTCGTCGATGGAGTTGGAGAGGATTTCAAATATTGAGTGCTGGCAGCCGTCGATGCCGTCGGAGCCGAAAATCACCGCCGGGCGCAGGCGCACCCGGTCCGCGCCCTTTAAGCTGGTGATGCTCTCGTTGCCATAGGTCTGTTTCTTTGCCATAGTCCCTCCTGGTTCCCTTGCAAGCTATCTGCTCGCTTACAAACAGCAACCAAGGGAAGGCAAAACTTCCCTTGGTTGCGCGGTGTTTTTTAAAAATCAGTCTTGGTCTTGCTGGGAGGCGCTTCCGCCCTCTTGGGGCTGGGCGCCGTCCTCCGGCAGGGCGGCCTGGGGCTCTTGGCCCAGGGCCTGGGCAGCCATCCCGCTGGGGAGCAGGTTGCCGTCCATCACCTGCTGGAACTCCACGCCGTCAATCTTCTCCTTCTCGTAGAGCACCCCGGCCAGCCGGTGGAGCTCATCGATGTGGTCGGTGAGGATTTTCTCCGTCTTCTGGTAGGCGGTGGAGATGATGCTCTGGATTTCCTCGTCGATCTCCGAGGCGGTCTGCTCGGAGTAGTTGCTGATGTGGCCCATCTCCTTGCCCAGGAAGGGGTTGGAGTCGTCGCTGCCATAGGTGATGGGGCCCAGCTTCTCGCTCATGCCGTACTTGGTGACCATGGCCCGGGCGATTTTGGTGGCCCGCTCGATATCGTTGCTGGCGCCGGTAGAGATGTCGTCCAGCACCAGGGCCTCTGCCACACGGCCGCCCAGCAGCACCACCAGCTCCTCCCGCATCTCGTCGCGGCTCTTATAGCTGCGGTCCTCGGTGGGCAGGTGCATGGTGTAGCCGCCAGCCATGCCCCGGGGGATGATGGAAATCTGGTGCACGGGGTCCTGTGTTTTGCAGTAATAGGTGGCAATGGCGTGGCCCGCCTCGTGATAGGCGGTGAGCTTCTTTTCCTTCTCGCTCATGACACGGCTCTTTTTCTCCGTGCCCACCACCACCTTGATGGTGGCCTCCTCGATCTCCTCCATGGTGATGGCCCGGTGGTTTTTCCGGGCGGCCAGCAGGGCGGCCTCGTTGAGGAGGTTCTCCAAATCCGCACCGGTAAAGCCAGCGGTGGACTTGGCAATGGTGGAGAGCACCACGTCCGGGGCCAGGGGCTTGCCCTTGGCGTGGACCCGCAGAATCTCCTCACGGCCCTTGATGTCCGGGTAACCCACCATCACCTGGCGGTCAAACCGGCCGGGACGCATCAGGGCGGGGTCCAGGATGTCGGGGCGGTTGGTGGCGGCAATCATGATGACGCCCTCGTTGGCGCCAAAGCCGTCCATCTCCACCAGCAGCTGGTTCAAGGTCTGCTCGCGCTCGTCGTGTCCGCCGCCCAGGCCAGCGCCTCTCTGGCGGCCCACGGCGTCGATCTCGTCGATGAAGATGATGCAGGGATGGTTCTTCTTGGCCTTGTCGAACAAGTCCCGCACACGGGAGGCGCCCACGCCCACGAACATCTCCACAAAGTCGGAGCCGGAGATGGAGAAGAAGGGCACCCCGGCCTCGCCGGCCACAGCCCGGGCCAGCAGGGTCTTACCAGTGCCGGGAGGGCCCACCAGCAGCACGCCCTTGGGAATGCGGGCGCCCAGGGAGTTGTACTTGTTGGGGTTTTTGAGGAACTCCACAATCTCCCGGAGCTCCTCCTTTTCCTCGTCGGCGCCGGCCACGTCCGCGAAGGTGGTCTTGCGCTTCTCGTCGCTCATCTGCTTGATTTTGGCCTTGCCAAAGTTCATCTGCTTGTCGCCGCCCATGCTGGAGCCCAGGCGCCGCATCATGATGACCCAGAAGATAATCAGCCCCGCGAACAAAATCAGCGTGGGCAGCAGGCTGATAAACCAGCTTGTCTCCACCGGGCGGATGATGTCCTGCTCCATGCGGGCGTCGGGGTGTTCCTCGTTGTACTGGTTGATGGAATCCCGCACATCCATGTAGAACAGGTCCACGCTGGGCAGCACATAGCCCACCGTCTTGCCGTCCTCTAAGTGGATGACCATCTCGCCGGTGCCCAGGTTCAGGGTGTAACTGCTGACCTCCTGGTCCTGGAAGTAGCCGATGATGTCCGAGTACTTATAGGCCGCTGTCTGGGGTGTCCTGTTGTTGAACAGGAAGATGATGATAAACAGCACCACCACCGGAATCCCGATGTACAGCAACAGGTTTCGAATCTTCTTTTGATTGCCGTCCAAGAATTTGTCCTCCTATAGATTCACTAAAAAATCTCTCCGCTTTTCACCCTTTTATTCGTACACAGAGGGCTTTAGCACCCCCACAAAGGGCAGGTTGCGGTATTTTTCATCGTAATCCAGGCCATACCCCACAATAAAGGCGTCCGGAATCTGGGCGCCCACATAGGTGGGGCGCACCTCTACCTCCCGGCGGTCGGGCTTATCGAACAGCGTGCAAATCTGGATGCTCTTGGGCCCGCGGGCCTGGAGCAGCTCCATCAGGTAGCTGAGGGTTTTGCCGCTGTCCAAAATGTCCTCCACAATGAGGATGTCGTATCCCTTCAGCTCCAAATCCAGGTCTTTTACGATTTTCACCACGCCGCTGGTCTTTACCCCCGAACCGTAGCTGGAGGTGGCCATAAAGTCAATGCGGGCGGGGATGGTGATGGCCCGCATCAAATCGGCCATAAACACCACCGAGCCCTTGAGCACGCTGACCAGCAGCAGGTTCTTGTCCTTGTAGTCCCGGGAAATCTCCCCGCCAACCCGTTGGACAATCTCCTGAATCTGCTCCTCTGTAAACAAAACGCTTTCAATATCGGCGCGCATGCCGCACTCTGTTTTCATATAGATTCCTTCCCTTTCCCCGTATGGTTCCTTTCCTCGCTCAAATCCCTCGGGCGGATTTCCACCTCCAGCGCGCGGCGGGTGCGCCCCGTCACCTGGAAGCCCTCCGCTGGCCCCACGCCCTCGCAGAACACCAGGCGGCCGCCGCACTCCAGCAGCACCACCCGGCCCCTTTGGGACACAGGGACCCTCTGTTCTTGAAACAGCTGTTTCAAGCCCTTTGTCACCCGCCGCCCAGCCGGGGAAAAACGGTCCCCTTCCCGCCGGGAGCGGGCCCTCAAATTGCTTGTAATTATATCATAGTCCAACGCGTTTTTAAACAACAAATTATGAATTTTTGGCTTTGCTTCCCCGCTGGGAAGCTCTTTTACCCGCAAAACCAGCTCCTTCCCGCAGGGGAGGCTGGTAGTGCCCAGGGGAGCTTCCACGGAAAAAGCAGGACAGTCCCCCGGCCGCTCCAGGGAGAGCACCCCCTGGGAGCACTGGGCCCGTACCCCGCCGGGCAAGTCCACCTGGCCCCCCTCCAGGCAGTGGAGCAAGGCGTCCAGGTGCTTCTTCTCCAAGGCCGGGCCCCAGCCCTGCCAGACCAGCCGCAGCACGCGGCTGGCCACGGCGGGATGGGCCTGGCGCAGCTTGGCGGCGTCCAGCCCCCAGGGGCCCCGGCACGCCTCCAGCAGCGCCTGGGCCTGGGCCTCCAGGCAGGCGCTGTCCTGGGAGAGTGTGTCTGTCATCCGGGCCACGGCCTCCAGGAAGCTGGGGTTGAGCTCCTCCAGCACGGGGAGGACCTCCAGCCGCAGCCGGTTGCGGGTGTACTCCCGGGAGAGGTTGGAGCTGTCTGTCACATAGGGCAGGCCGTGGGCCTGGCAGTAGGCTTCAATCTCCCCCCGGGGGACCCGCAGCAGGGGCCGCAGCACCTTGCCCCGCCGGGCTGGGATGCCCAGCAGCCCCGGCAAGGAGGTCCCCCGGCACAGGTGCATCAGCACCGTTTCAGCGTTGTCGTTGGCGTTGTGGGCGGTGAGGATTCTGTCCTCCTCCCCCGGCGCCAGGCTTTGGAAAAAGCCGTACCGCACCTGGCGGCCGCACTCCTCCAAGCCCAGGCCCCGCCGGCGGGCCAAGGCGGCCACGTCCTCCCGGCGGAGGGCAAAATCCAGCCCAAAGCGCTGGGCAAAGGCATGGGCCGCGGCCTCGTCCCGGTCCGATTCCTCCCCCCGCAGCTGGTGGTTCACGTGGGCCAGCACCAGGCGCTCCGGGCCCAGGCGGCCCAGCAGCCAGTGGGCCAGGGCAGTGGAATCCGCCCCGCCGGAAAAGCCCACCACCACCTTGCCCCTCTGGGGCAGGCCGGAGATGTCCGCCCCGGCCAAGAGCTCACTCATGGCGGATGACCTCCCGGGAGGTGTAGCGCATGTACTCGCCCTGCCAGTGGACAGGGATGGGCTTTGTCTCGCCGTGGCGGTTCTTGGCCACGATGATTTCCGCGGCGTTCTGGTCCATGTCCTCGGTGACCTGGCCGCCCTCGCTGGTGGCGTTGTAGGCTTCCCGGTGGAGGAAGATGACGATGTCGGCGTCCTGCTCGATGGAGCCGGAGTCACGCAGCTCGGACAGGCCGGGGCGGTGGTCCTTGGTGCGCTCGGTGGGGCGGCGCAGCTGGGACAAGGCCATCACAGGCACGTTCAGCTCCTTGGCCATCACCTTCAGGTTCCGGGTGATTTCCGAAATCTCGTTGACGCGGTTGTCCGTGCGCTTGGTGCCGGTCATCAGCTGCAGGTAGTCCACGATGACCAAATCCACGTGGTCCAGGCGGCGGAGCTTGCCCTTCATCTCCAGCACGGTCAAGCCGGGACTGTCGTCAAAGTACAAGTCCGCCCGGCGGAGGATGTCCCCCGCCTCGATGAGCCGGGCCCACTCCGCCTCGGTCAAGTCGCCGGAGCGCAGCTTGGTGCCCTCCACCAAGGCCTCGCTGGCAAGCAGGCGGGAGGCCAGCTGCTCCCGGCCCATTTCCAGGGAGAAGAAGGCCACCCGCCGCTTGGCGGTGACGGCCACGTGGCGGGCGATGTTCAGCCCCAAGCTGGTTTTGCCCACGCCGGGCCGGGCCGCCAGCACGATCAAGTCCGAGCGGTTCAGGCCGGTGATGGTGTTGTCCAGCTCCTTAATGCCCGTGGGCAGGCCCTTGTACTTGTCCCGGTCGGCGGAGTTGAGCTTGTCCAGCCTGTCAAAGGTCTCCAGCAGGATTTCCCGCACAGGCTGCAGGCCCTCGTCGCTTTTGCCCCGGCGGATGTCGTAGATGCGCTTTTCCGCGGAATCCAGCAGCAGGGAGGTCTCCTGCTCCCCGGCGCTGGCGTCGCTGAGGATGCCCCGGGCGGCCTGCATCAAGGTGCGCAGCTCGTACTTGTCCCGGACGATCCTGGCGTAAGACTCCACGTGGGAGATGGCGGGCACCAGCTGGGCCAGCTGGGTCAGGTACACCTTGCCGGTAGCCTCGTCAAAGTCCTTTTCCTCTTTCAGCCGCTCCAGCACGGTGACAAAGTCCACCGGCTGGCCCAAGGCGAACATCTCCATCATGGCGGCGTAAATCATGCGGTTGTTCACCGCGTAGAAGTACTCCGCCCGGGGCAGGATGTCCACCACCGTGGAGAGGCAGGAGGGCTCCAGCAGCACAGCCCCCAGCACCGATTGCTCCGCCTCCAGGCTGAAGGGCATGCTCATCCCCGGCTGGGCTTGGGTGTCAAAATCCATGGCCAGCGCCTCCTTTCCCCCATGAAAGGGAAGCCCCGGCTGGCCCGGGGCTTAGTGTCAGTTTTTCTCGCAGACGGCCACGCTCATCGAGGCGGTGATGCCCCCGTAGAACTTCACGTCAAAGTTGTAGGTGCCAAAGGCCTTGATGTCCATCGGGAGGACCACCTTGCGCTTGTCCACCTCGATGCCGAACTGCTTTTTAATCTCCTCGGCAATCTCCTTGGCCGTGACAGAGCCGAAAATCCGGCCGGCCTGGCCGGGCTTGGCGTAGATTTTCAAGGTCTTGCCAGAGAGGGCGCCGGCGTTCTTCTGGGCGTTCTCCGTCTCGGTCTTGATTTTGTACTCCCGGGCGGCCTCGGCGTTTTTCAGCTCGTTCATGGCCTGGGCGTTGGCCTCTTTGGCCAGCTTGCGGGGCAGCAGGAAGTTGCGGGCGTAGCCGTCGGATACGTTCACCAGCTCCCCCTTCTTGCCAATGGATTTCACATCTTGCAGCAATACCACCTTCATGGCAGTTCCCTTCCTTTCTCGGCGCGCCGGCGGGGCGTGCCCTAGGCGCGTATAAAAATTACACAGCGTTTAATTTTGGTCTGTGGTCTCTTCCATCTTGTCGTCCAGCTCCCGCAGCAGGGCCCGGCGGACGTCCGCCACGCTGACGTTCTTAATCTGGGCGCCGGCGCCGGTGAAGTGCCCGCCGCCGCCGAACTCCTCCAAAATCACCTGGACGTTCACATCCCCCAGGCTGCGGGCGGAGACGCCCACGTCATTGCCGGAGCGGTACAGCACAAAGGAGGCCTTCACCCCCAAAATGGACAGCAGCTCGTCCGCCGCCTGGGCGGCCGCGATGCGCTGGTCGCCGTGGTCCTGGCTGGAGGTGGCGATGGCGCAGCCCTTGTAAATCTCCGCGCCGCTGACCAGCTGGGCCTTCTGCTTGTACGTCTCCAGCGAGTCGGAGAAGAGCTTCTTCACCGCCACGGTGTCCGCGCCCCGCCGCCGCAGGTAGGCGGAGGCCTCAAAGGTGCGCACGCCGGTGTTCAGCACAAAGTTCTTGGTGTCCAGCATAATGCCCGCCAGCAGGGCTTGGGCGTCGGCCCCGTCAATGGCGGAGGCCTTGATGTACTGGGCCAGCTCTGTCACCATTTCCGAGGCGGAGCTGGCGTAGGGCTCGTGGTAGAATATCAGGGCGTTTTTGATGTGGGTCACCATCATCCGGTGGTGGTCGATGACGACCACCCGGGGCACCCGCTCCAAAAGCTCCCGGCTCTCCACAAAGTTCACCGAGTGGGTGTCCACCACAATGAGCAGGGAGCGCTCGGTGGCGCTTTGCAGCGCCTCCAGGGGGCTGATGAACAGCTGGTCGTTGGGATAGGCCTGCTCGGTCATCTCCACCAGGGGCCCGGCCAGAGTCTGGTTGCGGTTGAGCACGATGTGCACCGGCTTCTCCAGGCCCTTGTGGATGGCCGCCCACATGCCCACAGCGGAACCCACGCTGTCCAAGTCGGAATTCTTGTGGCCCATGACGAACACCTGGTCGCTGGCCTTTACGTGGTCGGAGAGGGTGGCGGCAATGACGCGGGTGCGCACCTTGTCACGCTTCTCCACGCCCTTGGAAAGGCCCCCGAAGAACTCGTAGGAGTCCCCCTCCTGCTTGACGGCCACCTGGTCGCCGCCCCGGCCCAGGGCCATATCCAAGGCCTGGCGGGCCCAGCGCTCGCTTTCGGCGATATCCTTGGCGCCCCGGCCCACGCCGATGGACATGGTGGCGCTCATGTTGTTCCGTGCGCTTTTGATGGTGCGCACCTCGTCCAGCACGTGGAAGCGCTTCTGCTTGGCCTGCTCGATGTGGGCGTCGCCCACCACAAACAGGTAGCGGCTGCTGTCCAGCCGGCGCACAAAGCCGTTCATCTCCTCGATGACCCAGCGGCGCATCACCGCGTCCACCTCACCCACAATGCGGGAGTCGTCCCCGCCAAAGCTGTCGCGGACCAGTTCCTCCCGGTTGTCAAAGGCGGCCAGGCACACCACGGGCCGGCGCTCCCGGTACTCCTTGCTGATGGTCTTAAAATAGGTGTCGTCCACAAAGTAGAGGATATACCCCTCCTTGGCCCGGGCGCCGTAGACCGTGTACTCCCGGCCGTTGTGGGAGACAGAGGTGCCCCGCTCGCCCATCACCTGGCGGAAGGTCTTGGGGTAGATGTATTTGAGCACATTGTCCCCCAGGAAATTCCTGCCGCCGCACAGGGAGCCGGCAAAGGCCTCGTTGGCCCAGACGATGTCCCCCGCCGGGGCCACCACAGCCACCGGCAGGGCAAAGGCCTGGAAGGCCGCTTCCTCCTCCCCGGTGAGCACCCGCTTCGCCGAGCGCACCGTGGTGGAGATGTTCCGCCGGTACAGCACGTCGGACACCAGCACCGCCAGCCCGGAGAGCACCGCCGCGGTGCCCTCCACCAGGCACAGGATTTTATTATAGCGGTAGCTGGCCAGGGCCATCAGCACCATGGCGGCCGCCATCAGGTAAAACAGGGGGGATACCACCCACACCTTTCTCCGTTTCACGCTGCCTCACATCCTCGTCTGCCTAGACTTGCCCGGCCCGCCTTTACACCTCCATGATGATGGGGAGAATCATGGGGCTGCGGCGGGTCTTCTGGTACAAAAAGCGGGAGAGCTCGTCTTTGATGCGCTGCTTCATGCCGCTCCAGTCCCGCACATGCTCCCGGGCACATTCCTCCAGTGTATTATACACCAAATCCCGGGCTTCGTCCATAAGGGCTTCGGACTCCCGCACATACACAAACCCGCGGGAGACAATGTCCGGCCCGGACACCACTTTGCCGCTTTGGGCGTCGATGGAGCACACCGCCACAATCAGGCCGTCCTCGGACAAATGCTTGCGGTCCCGCAGGACGATGCTGCCCACGTCGCCCACGCCCAGGCCGTCCACCAGCACGTCGCCGGCGGGCACGTCGGGCAGCTGCTTCATGTGCTCCTCCGAGAGCTCCAGCACGTTGCCGATGTCCCCGATGAAGATGTTCTCCCGGGGCATGCCCATGGCCATGGCCAGGCCCGCGTGCTTGCGCAGGTGCTTCTGCTCGCCGTGGACCGGGATGAAGTACTTGGGCTTTGTCAGGGCCTGCATCATCTTCAGCTCCTCCTGGCAGGCGTGGCCGGAGACGTGGACGTCGTACATGCTCTCGTAGATGACGGTGCAGTCCTGCTTTAACAGCTCGTCCACCACGGCGCCCACGGTCTTTTCGTTGCCGGGGATGGGCCGGGCGGAGATGATAATGAAGTCGTTGGGGTTGATGGCCACCTGGCGGTGGTCGGAGAAGGCCATGCGGGTCAGGGCGGACATGGGCTCGCCCTGGCTACCGGTGGTGATGAGCACCAGCTGGCCCGGCTCGTAGCGGTTGATGAGGTTCAAATCGATGAGCACCCCATCGGGGATGTGCAGGTAGCCCAGCTCGCTGGCGATGCCCATGACGTTGACCATGCTCCGGCCGGAGAGGGCCACCTTGCGGCCGTACTTCACGGCACAGTTGATAATCATCTGCACCCGGCTGATGGAGGAGGCGAAGGTGGCCACAATAATCCGCTTGCCCTCGGCCCGCATAAACAGGGAGTCCAGGGAGTTGTTCACCGTTTGCTCGGTCTGGGTGTAGCCGGGGCGCTCGGCGTTGGTGGAATCCGCCAGCAAGGCCAGCACGCCCTCCTTGCCCAGCTCGGCAAAGCGGCACAGGTCAATCATGGCGCCCTCGGCGGGGGTCATGTCAATTTTAAAGTCGCCGGTGTGGACAATGGTCCCCGCCGGGCTGTGGATGGCCAAGGCCACGGCGTCGGCGATGGAGTGGTTCACATGGATGAGCTCCACGTCCATGCAGCCCAGCTGGATATGGCTGCCCGCCGGGGTGACATGGAGGTTGGCCGAGCTCAGGTTGTGCTCCTTCAGCTTGCCCTCGATAAGGCCGATGGTCAGGGCGGTGCCGTACACAGGCACGTTGAGCTTTTTCATCAAATAGGGCACGGCGCCGATGTGGTCCTCGTGGCCGTGGGTAATCACCACGCCCCGGATGCGCTCCCGGTTCTTCTCCACAAAGGCGAAATCGGGGATGACGCTGTCCACGCCGGGCATGTCCTCATCGGGGAAGGACAGGCCGCAGTCCACGATGACCATGTCGCCCTGGCATTCGTACAGGGTAAAGTTCTTGCCAATCTCGTTGAGGCCCCCCAGGAAATACACCTTGATGGGCGGCTTCTGGGCCTTTTTGGAGCGGCTGCCCCGGCCCTTGCGGGCGGCGCGCTTCTCCTGGGCCTCTTGCTGGGCCTTGATGGCCTGCACCTGGGCCGCTGTCTGGCTGATGGCGGGGGCGGAGGCCTTCCTCCCCCCCTTGCCGGAAGCGCGGCGGCTGCCTTCCGCCTTTTTCTTCCCGGCGGCGGGGGCCTTTTCCTGGGCCTTCTTGGGCTCGGCTTTTTTGGCGGGGG
>FR893810.1:3710-12659 GCA_000435395.1 Firmicutes bacterium CAG:94 | reverse complement strand
ACCCAGCTCCTCCTCCGGCACCGACCACAGCCGGATGGAAAGAATGGAGATGGCTTCCTCTCGCAGCCGGTAATACTGCCTAGATGACAAGTCCAGCCGGAACAGCAGGTCGGTGTGGCTCAGCTTCTCCGGGACAATGTAGGTGAGGTAAATCAGCTCGTACAGCCGGGGGCCGTTGCCGGGCTTTTTCTTCAGGACGGTCAGCGCTTCGTTGATCCGGTCCAGCAGCAGCCGGGACTTTCGCAGGCTTTCCACCCGGGATTCCAGCTTCCGGTTGCCCATGCCGGCTTCCGCGTCCATCCGGTCCAGCAGGGTGTCCAGCTTTTCAAAAGGCTCATCCAACTCCTGGGCCACTGCTTCTGGGAAGCACTCCAGCGCCCAAGCGATGTCCCGGTAGTGGGAAAGCAGCACCTGGGTGTTGTGATAAAGCCTCTGCAGCCGTTCCTGCTGGGCTTTCCGGCGTTCCTCATCCGGAATGGAATCGTCTCCTAAAAGGCCCTGGGCGGTCAGCAAGGCAAGCAAAGCCTGGGATTGGGTCATAGAGTTCTGGGAGTTTTTCTTGTTTTTCATGGGATACCTTCCTTTCCAAATCAAAAAGAGCCGGGATCTCACAAAAGGAGAAAACCGGCTCTTGGTGTATTCTTTTTTCCTGGCAGTCTACCTTACAATTCTTACAATTCCAACACGGAGAAATATACGCGCGTAATAAGGGGGCGGAAAGTGCAACGCGGCTGTTTTCAGCCTGCTGGCCCAGCATCTTCTTGCTGTACCAGAGGACCATCTTGTTGAGACGCAGGTTGTCGCTCCCGGCGATGCGCGCATTACCCGCGCAAAAACGCAGTGCTTCGATTGTGCGCAGAAGTTCCTCCTGGGAGGGCAGGGAAATCCCCATGCCCTGTGTAGAGCTCTCCGTGGGATACTGGGCGTTGAACACCAGGCATCCATAGGCGCCGGGCAGACGGTACAGAGGGAAGGCATCCTCATGTTTTTTGAAAAACCTCCATACCTTGGTCTTTTCCCAGCCCCAGCGGCGGCCCAATGTTTCCAGCGTCAAAACGGCGCCCAGGGAGCCAAACTGCACCGTGGGCGCCAAGTGCGAAAAGATGTTTTTGGGCTCCTGCCAGACGGTGTGGCACCACAAATCCAGCAGGGCGTCCGCTTCTTCAAAATAGTAGTGTTGATTTGCCAGCCGGTCCGGGATGCTCCGGGGCAGGCAGAGGAACCCGCTGCCGTTTAAGGCGTAGACGCTCTCCCCCACGCTGGCTTCCCCCGTGCAAGTGCATACCCAGTCCAGCAGGGTGTACTCCAGCTTTTTCGTGGTGCTGTCCAGGGAGTAACTGAGGTAGCCCAGCTCGCGGAGCTGTTCCAGGGTCTCCAGGGCTGCTTTACGGCTCTTCGTCCCCAAAATGCTTTTGAGGCCTACCACGCCCCCGGCCCATATGCCGGGCTCCACGGGGTTTTCAAAGCCGCAGTAGAGGCCCACGCCTTTCCGATAGGCTGCCCGAGCGGCCAACCGCGCCCACTGGCCCAGTACCCCCTTGCCCTGGGGCAGGCAAGCTCTTGGCAGCTTGACCCAGCGATATTTCAGCTGGCACTTCATGGGGGACCTCCTTTTGTGTTGCGGGCATAAAAAGGAGCGGCGCTTCTCCTCTCATCCAGGAAGAAAACGCCGCTCATAAGTGGGAAAAATGGTGGTTGTAACAGCTTGTCCTATCAAATTTTTTTGAAATGTTGTTCTTAGGCGAACGCACCATCTGCGCTCATATCCTCGTGGAGGTCGGCGATGGTGTCCCCTGTTACAGAGAAAGTAGCTGCGTTGAAAGGCGCCCCAGAGGCGGCTACCGGGTACACGCCGGCGGTGTGGTCCACGAAGTAGTCGTCAAAGCCCGCGGCCTTGATTTGCTCCGGGGTCATGTTCCGGGTGAGCTGGTAGACGATGGTGCCCACCATCTCCAGGTGGGAGAGTTCTTCTGTACCTATATCGGTGAGAATGGCTTTCAGCTCTGGGATGGGCATGGCGTAGCGCTGGCTGAGGTACCGCAGGGAGGCGCCAATCTCCCCGTGGGGGCCGCCGTACTGGCTGATGATGATTTTCGCCAGGCGGGGGTTGGTGTTCTTGATGCGGATGGGATACTGCAAACGCTTCTCGTAGACAAACATTTAATTCCCCTCCTTTTCCCAGGGCCAGGGGTCGCTAATCCAGGCCCAGCGGCTGGTGTCCTGGGTGGTCTCCCCCAGAGGGCCGAACTTCTCCTCGTACTCTTTGCCCAGGCGCTGGGCCCGGGCCTGGTACTCCTCCAGACGGCGGGCGGCCTCTTTGTTGTTGGGATGGGTGTCCAAAAACAGGTGGAGCTCCCAGCAGGCAAAGCGGGCGGCGTAATAGCGCTTGCGCATCATCTGTTCTTCGCTCAACGGGGCTCCCCCCTTCTGCCGGTAAAGGGCTTATCTAAAACGGGAAACAGCGTGCCGGCATCCAAGGCCCTGTCGATGGAGTGGAGCTGGGCGTCCCACTGCTGATAGGGCACATAGGCCATGCCGGGCACCGGGTCTTTGGGCAGGGGGCTTAGGCCCTCATACAGGCCGCAGGCCATGCCCGTCATTTCATCTGCCAAAATCGATTACCCCTTCCTTTTCTTGCTGGGGACAGGCGCCTTGGCCTTGTCCCCTCGCTACAGGATATGCGCCAGGGGCGAAAGGGTGACGCAAAAAGGAGAGGGCGCGGAAAAGCCCTCTCCTTTTGTGTTGTGCGGCTTTAAGTTTTGGCGGCTTACATGCCGTAGATGGCTTCGGGGGACAGGATTTCAAAGCCGTTGGCGTGCAGGGCCTCGGCGGCCTTCTGGCCGTTATCCAGGCGGATGATGACGTAGGCCTTGCCCTTATCCCGGCTGATGAAGGCGTACATATACTCCACGTCGAAGCCCTCGTTGGAGAGCAGGCGCACCGCCTTGGAGAAAGCGCCGGGCTTATCGTCGATGCCCACCGCGATAACCTTGGTGAGGGTAACGGTCATGCCGTGGGCTTTCAGGGCCTCCACGGCCTCCTTGGGCTTGTCCACGATGACACGCAAAATGCCAAAGTCCCGGGTATCGGCCACGGAAATGGCACGGATGTCGATGTTGGCCTCTGCCAGCACCTCGGTGACCTCGGCCATGCGGCCGGGCTTGTTCTCGATAAATACAGAAAGCTGCTGGATTTGCATACAGTCACGTCCTCTCCGGTATGATAGGCCCCAACGGGGCGGTTTTCTTATGTTTATTATAGCAAAGGGCCGGGAGTTTGTCGAGTGAGAAATTCCGGCCCGCGGCGTCCTTTACTGGCTGGAGGCTTTGTGGAGCTTGGCCCACTTGCCCGTGCGGTACTGGAAGAAAGAGATGAGGTAGTTGACCAGCCAGCCCATGGGCACGGCCATCCACACAAACTGGATGCCGAACCGGGGGGCCAGGGTCACCGCCAGCACCACCCGCAGGCCCAGGTTTACCAGGTTGGCCACGGTGAACATGGTCATGTCCCCCGCGCCCCGCAGGACGCCGTCGGAAATCATCTTAAGGCCGATAAGCGCGTAGAACCAGGCCATAAACCGGGTGCAGGCCATGCCGGTCTCAAAGGCCACGGTGGAGCCGTCCTCCAGGAACAGGGAGATAAGCTGCCCCGCCAACAGCTGCACCACCAGGCAGATAGCCGCCGCCAAGGCGAACACAATGCCGTAGCTCACCCGGTAGCCGGCCCGGACGCGGTCCTGCCTGCCGGCGCCGATGTTCTGGGCGGTGTAGGAGGAGATGGCGTTGCCCATGGCGCTCATGGGGACGATGCACACGCTTTCAATGCGCATGGCCGCCGAGTAGCCCGCCAGCATCTGGGAGCCAAAGCTGTTCACCACGGACTGCACCAGCATCATGCCAATGGACACGGTGGACTGCTGCAAAATGGAGGGCAAGGCCACGCGGGCCATGTTTTTCAGCTCTTCCCAGTCGAAAAGGCGGCCCTCCAGCTTGCCGGGATAGGTTTTCAGCTCCTTGAGGAAGATGCAGAAGGACAGCACCGCCGAGATGCCCTGGGCCAGCAGCGTGGCCCAGGCCGCCCCGGCCACCCCCATGCCCAGGGGGCCCACCATATAGATGTCCAGGGCCACGTTGAGCACCGAGGAAAAAATCAGCAAATACAGGGGGATGCGGGAGCGCCCCAGGGCGTTGAACATGGAGGACAGCACGTTGTACATGAACAGGAAGGGCAAGCCCAAAAAGTAGATGTTCAGGTAGGTGGTGGCGTCATCCAGGATGTTCGCCGGGGTGCGGAGGAGCACCATAATCTGCCGGCTAAAAACCAGGCCCACCCCGCCCAGCACAATGCTGATGGCCAAGAACGACAGCAGCGCCGTGGACACCGAGCGCTTCATCCGGGAAAAATCCCGGCGGCCAAAGGTCTGGCCTGTGATGACCGAAGCGCCCACTCCCCCGCCGATGGCGATGGAGATAAACACGTTGGTCAGCGAATAGGAGGCGCCCACCGCCGCCAGGGCCTCCTCCCCCACCAGGCGGCCCACAATGGCGGAATCGGCCATGGTGTACAGCTGCTGGAAGAAGTTGCCCAGCATCATGGGCAGTGCGAAAATCAACAGGGCGGCAATGGGCCGCCTTCGGATGAGATAGTCTTTTTCCATCGGGTTCCCCTCTCTCCCACGGCGCAACCCGCGGGGCGGCGTGGTTTCAAAGCTTTCCCAAACAGTATACAGGAGAAAGGAGATTCCGTCAAACCGGCCGCCTTACAGGCTGCGCTTGTCGATGACGCGCTTGGCTTTGCCCTCGCTGCGCTGGATGGACTTAGGCTCCAGCAAGGTGATTTTGGCGGCGATGTTCAAGGTGGAATGGAGGGCATCGGCGATGGTGCGCTCCACCTTCTCCAGGTTGCGGACGGTATCGGAGAACAGGCTCTCGTTCATTTCCACCTGGACCTCCAAGGTATCCAGGTTGTTCTTCCTGTCCACAATCATGCGGTAGTTGGGATCCATGCCCAAATCCAGCAGCACGCTTTCAATCTGGCTGGGGAACACGTTGATGCCCCGGATGATGAGCATGTCGTCGGTGCGGCCCTTGGGCTTGTTCATGCGCACGGTGGTGCGGCCGCAGGCGCACTTCTCGTGGGTGAGGGAGCAGATGTCCCGGGTGCGGTAGCGGATGAGGGGCAACGCCTCCTTGCCGATGCAAGTGAACACCAGCTCGCCCTCCTCCCCATCGGGCAGCTGCTCGCCGGTGGCGGGGTCGATAATCTCCGGGAAGAAGAAGTCCTCCTGGACGTGCATGCCCTTTTGCTCGGTGCACTCGCAGGCCACGCCCGGGCCGGCGATTTCCGACAGGCCGTAAATATCGTAGGCCTTGATGGCCAGGGCCTTTTCAATCTCCCGGCGCATTTCCTCGGTCCAGGGCTCGGCGCCAAAGATGCCGATGCGCACCCGCAGGCTCTCCGGGTCGATGCCCTTGTCCCGCACCGTCTCGCCGATGTACATGGCGTAGCTGGGGGTGCAGCACAAAATGTCCGAGCCGTAATCCTGGAGAATCTGCACCTGGCGGTTGGTATTGCCGGAGGACACGGGAATCACCGTGGCGCCCAGCTTCTCGGCGCCGTCGTGGAGGCCCAGGCCGCCGGTGAACAGGCCGTAGCCATAGCTGACGTGGACGAAGTCCTCGTGGGTGCCGCCGCAGCCCACAATGGAGCGGGCGGCGCTGCGGGCCCAGATATCCAGGTCGTTTTGGGTGTAGGCCACCACAGTCTGCTTGCCTGTGGTGCCGGAGGAGGCGTGGACCCGGGCCAGGTCGTCCCGGGGCACGGCGATAAGCCCGAAGGGATAGGTATCCCGCAAATCCTGCTTGGTGGTAAAGGGGAGCTTTTGCAGGTCGTCGATGGACCGGATGTCCTCGGGACGCAGCCCTATCTCGTCAAATTTTTTCTTGTAGAAGGGCACGTGCTCGTAGCAGTGCTTGACCATCTTCACCAGCCGCTGGGACTGGATTTGGCGCAGCGTCTCCCGGGAGGCGCATTCGATTTCCGGCTCGAAATAGTTTGGCATGGGTCGTCGATCCTTTCTCTGTGGTGGGTTTGCCGGGTTTCCCCGGAGCATGCTTCTAAAAGCTTAGGCGTTCCAGCCTAGCTCGAAAGCCTTTTTGTTCATCTCCAAAAATTTGGGTGGCACGCAGCGCTCCACAGCGGAGAGCCACAGCTCCTTGTCCCCGCCCAGGCGGCGGGCCATGGCGCCGATAAGCACCACGTTCACGGCTTTCTGGGAGCCGGCCTCCTCCGCCAGGGACATGGCGTCCACCGCCAGGACGTTGACGCCCTTCCCCTCCATCTCCTCCAGGATACCCTGGGGATAGGCCTTGTCGCCGGTGACCACAGGCATGGGGTCGATTTTCTGGGTGCTGGTGACCACGGTGCCGCCCACCTTCAAATAGGGCAGGAACCGGGCGGCCTCCAGCTGCTCGAAGGCCAGGACCACATCGGCCTCGCCGGTTTCGATAACGGGGGAATAGACCTTGTCCCCATAGCGGACATAAGTGACCACAGAGCCACCCCGCTGGCTCATGCCGTGGACCTCGCTGACTTTCACATCGAAGCCCTGGTCCACCATGGCATCGCCCAAAATACGGCTGGCAAGCAAGGTGCCCTGCCCGCCCACGCCGACAATCATAACGCTTTTGTTCATAAGTATCACCTTGGTGTAAATTTGGTAGTTTGAAAAAGAGGGACCGCGAAGCGGCGGGAAAGTTTCGTCCACCCTTTCAAAGGGCCGCAACGTCCCAGTGGGATATTGCCCAGCGGCCGACCGAGCCGGCAGGCGGAAAAAGCGAAACGTTCACGCGCCTTCGGCGTTTTTAGCCGATTGCCTGTTTGGGGCACAGGCCCTTGCACACCCCGCAGCCCACGCACTGGGTGCTGTCGATGACGGCCTTGCCATCCCGGTAGCTGATGGCCGGGCAGCCGATGCCCAGGCAGGCCTTGCAGCCGATGCACTTGTCCTGGTCCACAGAAAGGGGCGGGTTGTGCTTGACGTATTTCAGCAGCGCGCAGGGGCGGCGGCTGATAATCACCGAGGGCTCCTCGGCGGCCAGCTCCTCTTTGAGCACGGCCATCACCTGCTGCAAGTCGTAGGGGTCCACCACGGTGACACGGCGGATGCCAATGGCGTGGCACAGGGCTTCCAAATCCACGGCGGCGGCGGGCTCGCCCTTGATGTTGAAGCCGGTGGTGGGGTTCTGCTGGTGGCCGGTCATGCCGGTGATGGAGTTGTCCAGCACGATGACCACGGAGTTGGAGCGGTTGTAGGCGATGTCTATCAGGCTGGTGATGCCGGAGTGGGCAAAGGTGGAATCGCCAATGACGGCCACGCTCTTCTTCTCCGCCTCGGGGCCGCGGGCCTTGTTGTAGCCGTGGAGGGCCGACACAGACGCGCCCATGCAGATGGAGGCGTCCATGGCGTTTAAGGGGGCGCTGGCGCCCAAAGTGTAGCAGCCGATGTCGCCGCTGACGTAGACGCCCGCCCGCTTTAAGGCATAGAACACGCCCCGGTGGGGACAGCCGCAGCACATGACGGGAGGCCGCACGGGGATGTCCGCGTCCAAAGAGAGGGAGGGCGCTTCCTCGCCGGTGAGAAGCTTTTTCACCAGCTTCTGGGAGAACTCCCCGCAGCGGGGGAACAGCTCCTTGCCAATGACGGGGACGCCCAGGGCCTTGCAGTGGTTCTCGATGAAGTCATCCAGCTCCTCCACCACGTAGACCTTCTCGCACTTGGCGGCAAAGTCCCGGATGAGCTGCTCCGGCAGGGGCCACACCAGGCCCAGCTTTAAGTAGTTGACGGTGTCGCCCATGGCCTCCTTCACATACTGGTAGGGCGTGCCCGCGGCGATGACGCCAATTTTCGCGCCGTTGTCCTCTATCCTGTTTAAGGAGGTGGTCTCGGCGTAGGCGGTGAGGGTGCGGGTACGGGCCTCCACCTTCTCGTGCTTGGGCCGGGCAAAGGCGGGGAGCATCACGTTTTTGCTGGGGTCCTTCTTATACTCCTTCAAGGGCAGCTCTTTCCGTTCCCCGTCCTCCACAATGGAGCGGGAATGGGCGATGCGGGTGGTCAGCCGCAGGATGACGGGGGTGTCGAACTCCTCGGAGAGCTCGTAGGCCAGCTTGGTGAAGTCACGACATTCCTTGCTGTCGGCGGGCTCCACCATGGGGACCTTGGCGGCCCGGGCGTAGTTGCGGGAATCCTGCTCGTTTTGGGAGGAGTGCATGCCGGGGTCGTCGGCCACGGCCAGCACCATGCCTCCGTTCACGCCGATGTAGCTCATGGTGAACAGGGGGTCGGCGGCCACGTTGAGGCCCACGTGCTTCATGGCGCAGAAAGAGCGTGCCCCGCCGATGGAGGCGCCGCAGGCGGTCTCGGTGGCCACCTTCTCGTTGGGGGCCCACTCGCAGTAGATTTCGGGGTATTTGACGGCGGCCTCGGTGATTTCGGTGCTGGGGGTGCCGGGGTAGGCGGACACCACCCGCACACCGGCCTCATAGAGGCCGCGGGCAACGGCCTCGTTGCCCAGGTAGAGCTGTTTCATGAAAATCTTCCTCTCAACTAGATACTATAAAATATGGGGATACAACCGCGAAGCGGCGTAAAAGTTTTGATCAAACTTTTTCAAAAGTTTGCGTGGTGTGGAGCAGCGCTCCACGACCTTGACCTTATGCGGCGCAGCCAGTGGAAAAGTGCAGCGTACGGGGCGCATACGCCCAACGGGCGGTAGCCCCGGGAGCGGATCTCTCGCAGCACCTCCTCCCAGGGACACACAGCTTATGCTCCATCGTACTATGGCTTGCGGCTGGGCTGCTGGCCGGCCGGGCCTGCGCCCTATGCGCTGCGCGCCGTGCGGTCTTGCCCCTGGTTTTCTTTCCCCGGCTGCGCCGGTTCAAGGTCGGGGG
>FR893810.1:0-3664 GCA_000435395.1 Firmicutes bacterium CAG:94 | reverse complement strand
CCCCCTGCCACCTTTGAAAAGGTGGACGAAACTTTTAAGCCGCTTCGCGGTTTGGCTCTGCTTTTATTCTTCCGGCTGGTTGCGCAAATCCAGCACGCGCTTGGCCTTGCCCTGGAAGCGCTCCAGGCTCTTGGGGGACACCAGCGTCACCTTCGTCTCCAGACCCAGCACGCTCTTTAGGCGGTCGTGGATCTTCTTCTGCAGGGCTTGCAGCTCCCCAAAGCTCTCCAGCAGGCTGGCGTCCACCAGCTCCACTTTCACTTCCAGCGTATCCAGGTAATTGCGCTTGCGCACCACCAGCTGGTAGTGGGGGCCCACGTTTTCCATGCCCACCAGCACGCTTTCAATCTGGCTGGGGAACACGTTGACGCCCTTGATGATGAGCATATCGTCGGTGCGGCCCATAACTTTATCCATGCGCACATGGGTGCGGCCGCAGGCGCAGGGCTCGTAATGCAGGCGGGTGATGTCCTTGGTGCGGTAGCGCAGCACCGGCATGCCCTTGCGGGTGAGTGTTGTCACCACCAGCTCGCCCACCTCCCCGGCGGGCTTTTGCTCCAAGGTGTCCTGGTCGATGATTTCCGGCAGGAAGGCGTCCTCGGCGAAGTGGAGGCCGCAGCGCAGGTGGCACTCGCCGGAGACACCGGGGCCGGTGAGCTCGGTCATGCCGTAGTTATCCGTGACGGTGACGCCCAGGTTCTCCTCAATGCGCTGGCGCATCTCCTCGGTGCAGCCCTCGCTGCCCAAAATGCCGTACTTCAAGCTGGCGTAGGCCTCTTTGGGGTAGGGGCTTTCCCGGACCAGCTCGCCCAGGTACAGGGCATAGCTGGGGGTGGCCACCAGGCCGGTGACGCCGAAGTCCCGCAGCATCATCAACTGCTTTTCGGAGTTGCCCGAGGAGGCGGGGATGACGGTGGCGCCCACCTTCTCCAAGCCAAAGTGCAGGCCCAGGGCGCCGGTGAACAGGCCGTAGCCAAAGGAGATTTGGATGATGTCGTCGCTGGTGACGCCGCTGGCGGTGACGATGCGGGCCACGAAATCGGACCAGTTTTCAATGTCCTCTTTGGTATAGGCGCCCACCGTGGGCTTGCCCGTGGTGCCAGAGGAGGCGTGGATGCGCACGATGTCCTTCATGGGCACGGCCAGCATGCCGAAGGGGTAGTTATCCCGGATGTCGTCCTTGGTGGTGAAGGGGATGTACTGGATGTCCGACAGGGTTTTAATCTTATCCCCGCTGGTGACGCCGGCCTGGCCCAGGCGCTCGTGGTAAAAGGGGACGTTGTTGTAGCAGTAGTCCACCATCCACTTCAGGCGCCGCAGCTGCAGGGCTTCAATATCC
Source organism: Firmicutes bacterium CAG:94 (assembly GCA_000435395.1). Taxonomy (GTDB): domain Bacteria; phylum Bacillota; class Clostridia; order Oscillospirales; family Acutalibacteraceae; genus Acutalibacter; species Acutalibacter ornithocaccae. Next base: position 2,325 of record FR893810.1, on the reverse strand, counting down.
GCCCGCTTCATGGTTTCTATGTCTTTTTGGAAAAACCTGGGTTCCATTTACAGACCTTCTTTCCCGGCTGTGAAAGGGCCGGTTGTACTTTAGCTTCCTGGCGCTTTAAATCAAAAAAGCAGCCTTGGTATATTGTACAGGAAACGGCGCGGATTTGCAAGTGTTTTTACACAAAGGAGAGCTGGCGCGGCTTTCTTTTTGGGGGAAGGGCGCTGTGCCGGAGGGAGTGCCTTCCTCTGGTATGACGCCAAACTTTCTCAGGGAGGGCGTTTGGCAAGCAGCCCACGCTGCCCACGTGCTTCCATGCCAGGCAGGTGTAAATGGCCTGGGCGACACTTCCCGCGGACGTATGCTGGGCTCTCTCAATGAGTATGAGCGGCAGCGGGCTGTCCTTGGTGCGGATTGCGCGCCCCCGGCCGGGAAAGGCGTGGCCTTTGGCCACTGTTTTCCTAGTTTCTTTCCTGCGCTGCGCGCCTATAAGGTCAAGGACAAGGTCGAAACTTTTTTGAAAAAAAGTTTCATCAAAAAACTTTTATGCTCGCTTCGCTCGGCTCAGGGATGGTTTTTGCGCAGTTCCTCCATCTTCTCCCCCAGCCAGGGCAAATGGCACTCGAACTTGGGGCCGAAGCGGTGGTCTGGGCTCTTTTCAAAGGTGGTCTCAATGGTGCGCCAGGTGAACTCCGTGGCCAGGGCGCAGGCCTCCTCCAGGGGGGCGCCGTTTAAGAGGCCGCCCAGCAGCGCCGAGGCGAACAAGTCCCCGGTGCCGTGGTAAAAGCCCTCGATGCGGTCGGTGAGGAACAGCTTTGCCTCCCCCACCTGGCTGTCGTAGCAGGCGGTGCCCAGGGCGCCCTCCTGCAGCCACACGCCGGTGAGCACCGCCATCTTGGGCCCCATGGCGCACAGGCCCTGGAGGATTTCCGCAATCTCCCCCTGGGTGTAGGGGCCGGGATTGTAGGGGCGGCCCAACAGGTGGCAGGCCTCGGTCATGTTGGGCACCACAATATCCGCCCTGCCGCACAAGCGGGCCATGCCGCTGGCCATTTCAGGGGTGTAGGTCTGGTAGAGCTTGCCGCCGTCGCCCATGACAGGGTCCACCAGAATGAGGGTGTCCTCCCCGCCGAACCAATCGAACATCTCCTCCACCAGGCCGATTTGCGCCTCGCTGCCCAAAAAGCCCGTGTACAGCGCCTGGAACCGGCAGCCCAGGCTCTTCCAGTGGCGTGCCATGGGGAGGATGTCGCCGGTGAGGTCCCGGTAGGTAAAGCCGGTAAAGCCGCCGGTGTGGGTGGAGAGCACCGCCGTGGGCAGCACGCTGGTCTCCACCCCGCAGCAGGAGAGCACCGGCAGCGCCACGGTCAGGGAGCACTTGCCCACGCCGGAGATGTCGTGGATAGCCAGGCAGGACATTTCTTTATAGTTCATGGGAATCACCTTTTCGTAAAGATTTCAAATGGGAAGTTGTTGGAACAAGTGTAGTACAGTGGAAGCGGAATGTCAAACAGTTCCCCGAGCGAAGCGAGCGTAAAAGTTTTTTGATGAAACTTTTTTTCAAAAAAGTTTCGGCCTTGACCTTACGGGCGCGCAGCGCAGGAAGAAAAGCTAGGGAAACAGTGGCCAAAGGCCACGCCTTTCCCGGCCGGGGTCGCGCAATCCGCGCCAAGGGCAGTGCGCTACCGCTCATGTTCATCGGGCGGGCCGCCCTCGTGCGTGGGGTCGCACCCCAGGCAGTTTGTGACACTCGCCACGCCGGGGCCCTCTGTCCTTTCAAAAAGGCCTATCCCAGCGGGCTGCGAGCTAATTCCAAATGCTTTAGAAAACCTTCCAATTCCCGGCGGGAATCTTTGGTGAAGATTTTTTGAGATTTTCCGCAACCAACGGACGGTTTCTGGTATTCTTATAGGTGAAAGGAAGGGGCAAAAAGCCCGCCGACGGCCCCTAGACAAAGGAGGTATGGATGATGAAAAAGAACGCACGGAACAAACTGGTATGCCTGGCCCTTGCCTTGGCGCTGCTTCTGGGCTGCGCTTTGGGCGCCTGGCCAGCTGGGGCGCGCTCCCTGGCGTGGGAAAACCCCTTTACAGACGTAGAGGAGAGCGACTGGTTCTACCCCCATGTGCAGTGGGCGGCAGGGTCGGGGGTGCTCTCCGGCACCAGCGCCACCACCTTTGAGCCGGACGCCCCTATGACCCGGGGGATGTTCGTCACGGCCCTGGCCAACTGGGAGGGCATCGACCCCGCCCAGTATCCCGGCAGCCGTTTCCAAGATGTGGCGGAGGGCGCCTGGTACGCCGCGCCCATCCAGTGGGCGGCCAGCTGGGGCATTGC
>FR893809.1 GCA_000435395.1 Firmicutes bacterium CAG:94 | reverse complement strand
CACTGGGCTGCATCACCCGAGCCGGCAGGCAAGAGTGCCCCCCTGTGGGGGGCGGAGAGGGCTCCGTGAAGCCGTCTTCTCGGTGCGCCGCCGTTCGGGAAAGGCGCTTCGCTGTTTCCCTAGCTTTTTTCTGGCTGACGCCCATTTAAGGTCAAGGGCAAGGTCGCAGCCTTTTGAAAAAGGCTGCACCGAAAACTTTTACGCTCGCTTCGCTCGGCCCCTACTCCTCCCACAACACATTCAATGTCTCCACCAGCTCCTGCTTCTCCATCCCGCACAGCTGCGCGGCTTTCACCGCCTCCTGCAGGTGCTCCTCCACCCGCCGCAGCTGCTCTTCCTTTAAAAATTCTGTATTCTTCCCCGCCACAAAGCTGCCCTTCCCTGGCACGGAGTAGAGGAAGCCCTCCCGCTCCAGCTCCTCGTAGGCACGCTTTGTGGTGATGACGCTGATGCGCAGCTCTTTGGCCAACAGCCGCATGCTGGGCAGGGCATCCCCTTCCCCCAGCTCGCCGCTGATGATAAGCGCCTTGACCTGCTCGGCGATTTGCTCGTAAATGGGTTTTCCACTTTGGTTGCTGATGACAATGTGCAAACCAACACTTCCTTTCCCGGGGCCCGGGCCCCTTGCCCCAGGGCGTCCCCCAGGGCAGCTGCAATACCTCTACGCGTTTGAGATATTGTATATATACTATATACACAGTAGGTACACTTTGTCAAGAGGGGGCCGCAAAAAAGTTTCGCCCACCCCCAGACGCAAAAAAAGACACCCGGCAACACCGGATGTCTTGTTTCTTTATAGAGCGCGCGGCGGTCTTAGACCCCCACGTTCCCCGAGCTGATGCCCTGCTGGGCGTCGGCCAGGGGCAGCCAGTTGAGCACCTTTAAGATGTACTCGTCCCAGAAGTACCAGTCGTGGACGCCGGGGCCCTCCTCGTAGGTGACGTCGTAGCCCAGCCGGAGCAGGTGGTCCCGGAACTGGCGGTTGACGCCCAGCAGGCCGTCCTCGGTGCCGCAGGCCAGGTAGAACTTGGGGCGCACCGGCTCCTTGGCCACCTTTTCGGCCAGGGCGTCGTAGTCGTTGACGCCGCCCCGCACCTGGGAGAGCTCCCCAAACACGGACTCGTAATAGCCCTTGTTGGTCATGAGGAAATCGGTGTACTGGGTGTGCTCCAGCATGGAGTCCAGAATCAGCGCGGAGGAAAGGGCCGCCACGGCGCCGAAGGTCTGGGGATGCTGCAGGCCGTTGACAATGGCCCCAAAGCCGCCCATGGAAAGCCCGCCGATAAAGGTATCCTCCCGCCGGGTGGACAGGGGGAAGGAGCGCCGGGTGAAGTCCACCAGCTCCTGGCCGATGAACCTGCCGTAATAGGCGCTGGCCTTGGGGTGATCCACATAGAAGCTGTTGTCGCCGCTGGGCATCACCACAGCCAGGTTGCGGTCCTGGGCCCAGCTTTGCACCCGGGTGCCGCAGACCCAATCGGTGTCGTTGCCGAAGATGCCGTGGAGCAGGTACAGGGTTTTAAAGGGGCCCTGCGCCGCCGGGCCGCCGGGGCCCAGGGTTTTGTCGGTGGGCAGCACCACCTGGATGGGCACGGTGCGCATCAGGGCCTGGGAGAAGAAATTGCACTGGAGCAATGCCATAGAGAACACATCCTTTGCTTTTTTCTCTAGTATACAGGAAAATTGGCGGAACGCCAAGGAAAAGTTTTTGCTCAAGCTTTTTTCAAAAAGCTTGCGGTTGGTAAGGCGGAGCCTTACGGCCTTGACCTTGACCTTAAATGGGCGACAGCCAGAGAGAAGCTAGGGAAACAGCGCAGCGTTTTTCCCGGCCGGTAGCGCCTCGCCCTCTCAGTCGCCTAACGGCGCCAGCTCCCCCGAAGGGGGAGCCAAGCATGTGCGTCGCCAAAAGCTTGCGCAAAGCTAAGTCTCGCCTCCCCCTTCGGGGGGCGCTGGTGCCCAGTGGGCACCGTTCAGCGCTTGACCGAGCCGGCAGGCGAGAGTGCCCCCCTGTGGGGGGCGGAGAGGGTAAGGCAGCCCCCGCCGCCAAAAGCTCTGTTGCAATCCATCGAAATATCTGCTATCCTAAAAGTGCATGGGATACCATGCGGGAGTCTGCCAAGAAACGGTACAAGCAGGCTGCTTGCGCAGTCTACAGGGAGAACAGCTTGCAATCGGAGCGATTGCATTTTCGCCAAGGCGAAAAACCGCTGTTCTCTGGCGGCTGGCCCTTCCCAGGAAGTCTGGACTTCCTGTTTACATAGCCCCCTGTGGGGAGCCTTGTAGAAGGGAGGGTAACTTCATGAGTGATTTTGAGTTGCTCTCCATTGTGTTGATGATACTCGCTATCATCGTTACACTGATGGTGGAACTGTTCAAAAGCATGAAAAAGTAGCCGCCCCCGTCCAAGGAATCGGCTACTTTTTCCATAAGTAAAAGATAACTTGGGCCAGCCGTCTTACCGGCAGGCTCTCTTTTTCTATCTCTATGGTACCACGTTCCGCGGCATTTGTCAACGGAGAGGGCAAGCACTAGCTCGCAGCCCAGCTTTCGTGAAACCACCTTCTCGCTGCGCTACCGGCCGGGAAAGGCGCTTCGCTGTTTCCCTAGCTTTTCTCTGGCTGCCGCCCACTAAGGTCAAGGTCGTAGGGCTCTGGTCTCACCTGCCGGTTCGGTCGGCGCAGGGCGTTTGCCACCGGCAAACTGCGCCCTACAACCCGCAGCTTTTGAAAAAGCTGGCAAAACTTTTACGCTCGCTTCGCTCGGCTCCCCACTAGCTCAGCTTTTCCTCCAGCACCTGCCGCACCTCCCCCAGGCTGCGGAACCCCGCACGGCCCTGGCGGTGGGCTAGGTTTGTGAGGAAATCCGGGCCGAAGTCGTGGAGGCACAGGCAATCCAGCAGGCGCTCCACAAAAAGCTCCTCCGCCCCGGCGGCCAGCTGCCGCCACAGCCGCCCCTCCCCGGCCAGCAGCTCAAAGGCCAACGGCCCCAGCTCGTACCAGGCCGGCGCCAGGTGGGCGTCCGCCCAGTCGATGACCACAAAGCTGCCGTCCTCCTGCACCAGCAGGTTCTCCCCGGTGAGGTCCCCGTGGGTGAGCACCGCCGGCTCCAGGGGCAGCCCCTCCAGCCGGGCCAGCACCTCCTCCCGCAGGGACGGGGCCAGCTTCTCCAGGCGGAAATTTCCCCGGGCCTCCTGCCGCAAATCCCGGCGGGGCAGGGCCTGGGTGGGCCGGTGCAGCCGAGGCAGCAGCTGCCGCAAGCGCTCCACAAAGGCCGCCTGCTGGGCCGGGGTGGCGTCCCGCAGCCAGGGGCCGGCCTCTTTCCCCGGGGAATACTGGGTGGCGATGTAGTAGAACCGGTACTTGTCCTGGAGGCAGCCGTGGGCCAGCACCGGCGGGGTGGGC
>FR893808.1 GCA_000435395.1 Firmicutes bacterium CAG:94 | reverse complement strand
GGCTGCAGACTCGGCAGCGCGATCCGATGGTGAAGCGCGAACATATGCCGCCGGAGCACCAGAAATATCTCACCTACAACGCCGATGAGTTCAGCCGCTGGGCGATGTCGGTCGGTCCCATGACCGAGAAGGTAGCCGAACACTTTCTGAAGTCCGGTAAGGCGGTCGAGCAGGGCTACAAGGCCTGCGCCGGCCTGACCAAACTGGAACAGCGGTACGGCAAACAGCGGCTGGAGGCAGCCTGCGGCAAAACTCTGGCGTACAGCACCGCACCCTCACTACGCACCATTGCCAGCATTCTGAAAAATGGCCTGGACAAGCCGGACAAGGCCGAGAGCCAACTGTCGCAGTCCAAAGCCAATAGCTACGGCATTACCCGCGGCGCGGCCTACTTCCGGAAGGGAGGTGACCGCTGATGCTGAACCAGGCAACGATGGATATGCTCACGGCAATGAAGCTGACCGCTATGGCAGCGGAGTTTGCCAACCAGTTGAAAGATCCCACGTTCAATGAACTGGGCTTCGAGGAGCGGCTGGGCTTGCTGGTGAATGCGGAATGGAACCGACGCCAGAGCAACAAACTGAACCGGTTTATCCGCAACGCGCGCTTCGCCGTGCCGTCTGCCACTGTGGAGGGCATTGAATACTACGAGGACCGCAAACTGGACAAAGCACAGATATTGCGGTTTGCAACGGGACAGTATATTGACGAAGGCCACCACATTATCTTGAAGGGAGCCTCGGGCAACGGCAAAACTTACATCGCCTGTGCCCTGGGGAATGCGGCCTGCCGCCGCTTCAAGAAGGTGCAATACATCCGTATGCCGGAACTACTGGATGAACTGAGTATTGCCCGCAGCGGCGGCACGCTGAAAAAGGTGCTAGAATCGTACAAGAAGAAAGATTTGCTGATCCTGGACGAGTGGCTGATTCGTCCGCTGTCCCCGCAAGAATCCTATGATATGCTGGAGATTGTGGAGGCGCGGTGCCACAAGTCTACGATCTTTTGCACGCAGTACGAATCTGAGGGTTGGTACACCAGGATTGATCCCAACCCGGAATCTGACAGCCCCGTTTCAGAAGCCATTATGGACCGCATTATCCACAACGCTTATGAGGTTCTGGTGGATGGCCGAGTCTCGATGCGGGAACGCAAGGGCTTGAAAGCTGCTCGGGAAGGCGGTGGCAAGGATGTGTGAACGCCCATATCTTTGCGATGAAGAAAAATGTGTGGTATTAGAATTGGAACGGGCCTGCTACAACGAGATGGAGCGTGAGTCGATGGAATACTTTTACGCAGCTGAGAAAGAACTCCAACGACAGCGCGAGCGGATTCGACAGTTGGAGAACATCTTGACAGAGAACGGCATTCCTGTTCTTGAAGAAAGTTGACCTGAGCTCTGCTGGCTGGCTTAGCTGGCAGAGCTTTTGCATGTGCCACAGGGGGTGTCGTTTTAGAGCGATGAGGTGTCGCTGGTTCTCCGGAAGGGTGTCGCTAAAACTCCGGCGATGCAGGTGGGGCTTTAGTGCGTGAAAGTGGTGCTCAAATCGCGTGCAGATGGGGCTGGGATGGCGATTTT
>FR893807.1:1267-1426 GCA_000435395.1 Firmicutes bacterium CAG:94 | reverse complement strand
CGATGAGCACGAGCGAAGCGAGCTGCCCAAGGCGCGAAGTGACAGCGGAGGCACTCCGCCGCGCACGTGCGCTGGCGATTCGATGAGCACGAGCGACAGCGAGCTGCCCAAGACGCAAATTGAGAACCCAGGCACTGGGCGCGGACGTGCGTTAGCGGC
>FR893807.1:0-1172 GCA_000435395.1 Firmicutes bacterium CAG:94 | reverse complement strand
GTGACAGCCCAGGCACTGGGCGCGGACGTACCGCAAAACCTTTACCTTTGCTCCCTTTTTACCTCTGCCATTCCTGCATCCAAGCCCCGCAGGTAGGCGTCCATCTGACCCCGGCTGCGGAGCACCACCCAGGGCTTCTCCCCATACTTCTCCCGCAGCTCCAGGATTTTCGGCCGCTGCTGCTGGGGGAACGTCTGGATATACTCCATAAACTCCGGGTCCTCCTCGGTCTCCACCCAGGGCATGTCCGGCCGCACGGTGCCCCGGCGGGCCCGCACGCTCTCCAGGCACACCTCTACCGGCAAGTCCAAAAAGAACACCTGGGTGCACCGCTCCAGCCGCATCTCCAAGGTGCGGCCATAGTTGCCGTCCAGTATCCACGCCTGGGTGCGGGCCATGGCCTCCCCCAGCCGCTGGTCGAACTGGGCCTGGTCCACGGTGGTCTTGTCGGCGTTCCAAAACAGCCGGTCCAGGTAGACCAAGGGCAGCTGCTTCCGCTGGGCCAAGGCCCGGGAGAAGGTGCTCTTGCCGCTGCCGGGGCTGCCAATCACCAAAATCCGTTCCATACCGTCCTCCTATTTATACAGGGCCACCCCGGACTTGTCCACCGCCTCGTAGGCCTCGTGGAACGCATAGCCAAAGGCGCTGTGCAGGGGGAACAAGTCCGACAGGGGCACCAGCACAAAGGCCCGCTCCCGGATGTGGGGATGGGGCACGGTCAGCTGGGGGGTGTCCGAGGAAAAGCCCTCGCACAGCAAAATGTCGATGTCCATGGTGCGGGCGCCGTGGTACTCCAGCCGCACCCGGCCCAGGCTTTGCTCAATCTCCAGGCAGTGCTCCAGCAGGCGCTGGGGCTTTAGGCTGGTCTCCAGCAGCACGCAGCAGTTGAGGTAGTCCTCCTGCTGGCTGATGACGTCAAAGGGCTCTGTCTCGTACAAATTGGATAGCTTCACAATCTGGGTGCCCTCCAGGCGCTCCAGGGCGTCCAGGGCCCGGGCCAGGTTCGCTTCCCGGTCCCCCAGGTTGGTGCCAAGGCCCAACACTACTTGCATTTCGCTGCCTCCTCCCGGCGCTGGGTGATTTCCACCGCCATATAGTCAAATTCCGCGGAGACGGGCGCCTCTGGCTTTTGCAGCAGCAGGCTGACCTCCTCCACCTGGGGGAAGCCCTCC
>FR893806.1:2523-6222 GCA_000435395.1 Firmicutes bacterium CAG:94 | reverse complement strand
TTTCCGGGAGGTGGCCCAGGGGCTGCTGGCTTTGGGGGAGGAGGCCGCCGGAAGCTAGGAAGAATGCCATCCCCGCTTGACAGGGGGGCGCCGGGCGGCTATAATAAAAGCACAGGTGAAAACCGAGAAATGTTGTGCGGAGAAGATGCCTTTTCCTCCCCCTTGCAGAGAGCGCCCGGCTGGTGTAAGGGCGCAGGCGGCGGATGGGCAGGCCGCTCCGGCAAAGCACAGGCCGCGAAGAGCGGCACGGCGTTCCCCCGTTACCGGGAAGCGAAAGACCCTTGGCCCGCGCCAGGGGTGAAGTTGGGTGGTACCACGGGCTTTTCCGTCCCATTGGGGAGGGAGAAGCCTTCTTTTTTTGGAGGTGTGCCATGAAAGAGATTTTGCGCACCCGGCGGCTTCTGCTGCGGGAGATGACAGAGGGGGATATCCCCGACCTGGAGGAGATGCTGCTGGACCCGGAGGTCATGTATGCCTACCCGCACACCTTTACCAAGGAGGACGTGGAAAACCGGCTGGCCCGCCAGCAGCAGCGCTATCGCCAGGACGGCTTTGGCCTGTGGGCGGTGGTGCTGCGCTCCACGGGGGAGATGGTGGGCCAGGCGGGGCTCACCTGGCAGGACTGCGAGGGCCAGCCTGTGCTGGAGGTGGGCTACCTGCTGAAAAAGCGCTTTTGGCACCAAGGCTACGCCAGCGAGGCCGCCCGGGCCTGCCGGGACTACGCCTTTCGGGTGCTGGGGGCGGAGAAGGTCAGCTCCATCATCAAGACGGACAACCTGGCCTCTATCCGGGTGGCCCAGCGCAACGGCATGGCCCGGGAGAAGGCGTTTACCGCCCACTACTACAACGTGCCTGTGCCCCACTATCTTTACACGGTTTGGAAGGATGATACCATGGATACCACATATTGCATCGAACAGCTGAAGGCGCTGTGCGCCATCGACAGCCCCTCGGGCTTTACGGACCGGGCGGCGGACTACCTGCTGGAGGAGCTCTCCCGCCTGGGCTATGCCCCGGAAAAGACCCGCAAGGGCGGCGTGCGGGTGTGCCTGGGCGGCCAGGGCAGCCCCCTGCTGCTGATGGCCCACGTGGACACCTTGGGCGCCGTGGTGCAGACCATCAAGGGGAACGGCCGCCTGGTGCTCTCCCCGGTGGGGGGCCTGCGGGCGGAAAACTGTGAGGCGGAGAACTGCCGCATCTACACCCGGTTTGACGGCACCTACACCGGCTGCCTGCAAATCGCCAACGCCTCGGTGCACGTCAACGACGACTACGCCGGCTCCCAGCGGAAGTTCGGCCAGATGGAGGTGGTCATCGATGAGCCGGTGAAGTCCGAGAAGGACACCCGGGCTCTGGGCATCTGCGAGGGGGATTTCGTCTGCTTCGACCCCCGCACCACCGTCACCCAGTCCGGCTACATCAAGAGCCGCTTCTTAGATGACAAGCTCAGCGCCGCCATCTTGCTGGCCTACGCCAAGGAGCTGAAGGACACCGGCACCATCCCCCGGCGGAAGGTGTACCTGCACTTCACCGTGTACGAGGAGGTGGGCCACGGCGCCGCCGCCAGCGTGCCAGAGGACGTGGTGGAGCTGCTCAGCGTGGACATGGGCTGCGTGGGCGAGGGCCTGCAGTGCACCGAGCGGGAGGTCTCCATCTGCGCCAAGGATTCCGGCGGGCCCTACGATTACGCCGTCACCACCGCCTTGGTGGAGGCCGCCAAGGCAGCCGGGGCCGCCTACGCCGTGGACGTGTACCCCCACTACGGCAGCGACGCCGAAGCCGCCCTGAGCGCCGGCTACGACGTGCGCCACGGCCTCATCGGCGCGGGGGTGTACGCCTCCCACGGGTACGAGCGCTCCCACGTGGAGGGCGTGGAGAACACCTTGAAGCTTTTGTGGCAGTACACCACCAAATAAAAAACAGTAAAACACGGGGCTTGGCCCCCAGTTTCATAAAGAGAGGGTAAAAGACAATGCAGTGGACAGGGTTAAACGAGTTACGAGAGAAATTTTTGGAGTATTTTGAGAGCAAGCAGCACCTGCGGCTTCCCAGCTTTTCGCTGATTCCCCAGGGGGACAACAGCCTGCTGCTCATCAACTCCGGCATGGCGCCCATGAAGAAGTACTTCACCGGCGAGGTGGAGCCCCCCCGGCGGCGTGTGACCACCTGCCAGAAGTGCATCCGCACCGGTGACATTGAGAACGTGGGCTACACCGACCGCCACGGCACCTATTTTGAGATGCTGGGCAACTTCTCCTTTGGCGATTACTTTAAGCGGGAGGCCATCTCCTTTGCCTGGGAGTTCTTCACCCAGGTGCTGGAGATGCCCAAGGAGAAGCTGTACATCTCCGTCTATGAGAACGACGACGAGGCCTGGGACATCTGGACCAAGGAAATCGGCGTGGAAGAGAGCCACATGAAGCGCCTGGGCAAGGAGGACAACTTTTGGGAGCACGGCTCCGGCCCCTGCGGCCCCTGCTCGGAAATCTACTTCGACCGGGGCGAGAAGCACGGCTGCGGCAAGCCCACCTGCGGCGTGGGCTGCGACTGCGACCGCTTTGTGGAAGTGTGGAACCTGGTGTTCTCCCAGTTTAACAACGACGGCCACGGCAACTACACCGATTTGGTGCAGAAGAACATCGACACCGGCATGGGCCTGGAGCGCCTGGCCTGTGTGATGCAGGACGTGGACAACCTGTTTTTGGTGGACACCGTGCAGAACATCATGAAAAAAATCTGCCAGGTTGCCGGGGTGAACTACGGCGACGACCCCAAGACCGACGTGTCCCTGCGGGTCATCACCGACCACATCCGCTCCACCGTGTTTATGATTGGCGACGGCGTGCTGCCCAGCAACGAGGGCCGGGGCTATGTGCTGCGCCGCCTGCTGCGCCGGGCCTCCCGCCACGGCAAGCTCTTGGGCATCCAGGGGGCCTTTTTGAAGGACGTGGTGGACACCGTCATCCAGGAGAACGAGAAGGCCTATCCCGAGCTGAAGGAGAAGCGGGAGACCATCCAGAAAATCGTCTCCTTTGAGGAGGAGAGCTTCCAGAAGACCATCGACCAGGGCATGGCCCTGTTAAACGACCTCATTGACAAGGCCGACTCCAAGGTGTTCTCCGGCGACAACGCCTTTACCTTAAACGACACCTACGGCTTCCCCCTGGATTTGACCAAGGAAATCCTCTCCGAGCGGGGCATGCAGGTGGACGAGGAGCGGTTCCGCCAGCTGATGCAGGAGCAGCGGGAGCGCGCCCGCAACGCCCGCAAGGACGCCGGCGCCGACGCCTGGAAGGGCGAGGGCAGCGCCGCCGCGGGCCTGCCGGAGACGGTGTTCACCGGCTACACCCAGATGCAGGGCGACGGCAAGGTGCTGGCCATCATCCAGAACGGCCAGCAGGTGGATTCCGCCGCCGAGGGCGCCGAGGTCAGCGTGGTGCTGGACACCACCCCCTTCTACGGGGAGGGCGGCGGCCAGGTGGGCGACACCGGCGTGCTGGAGGCCGAGGGCGTCTCTGTGGACGTGGTGGACACCACCAAGCACGAGGGCGTGTACCTCCACCGGGCCGTGGTGTCTGAGGGCACCTTGAACGTGGGCGACACCCTCACCGCCAAGGTGGACGAGCACCGCCGCACCGCTATCATGCGCAACCACACCGCGGCCCACCTGCTCCAGGCGGCTTTGCGGAAGGTGCTGGG
>FR893806.1:0-2501 GCA_000435395.1 Firmicutes bacterium CAG:94 | reverse complement strand
GGCAGCCACGTGGAGCAGGCCGGCCAGCTGGTCAACGAGCGCCACGTGCGGTTCGACTTCACCCACTTCTCCGCCCTCACCCCCGAGGAGCTGCTCCAGGTGGAGAACCTGGTGAACCAGGAAATCTTAAAGGCCGTGCCGGTCTCCGTGCAGGAGATGGGCATTGAGGAGGCCCGCCTCAGCGGCGCCATGGCCCTGTTCGGCGAGAAGTACGGCGACGTGGTGCGGGTGGTCAGCGTGGAGGACGGCTTCTCCAAGGAGCTGTGCGGCGGCACCCACATGGACAACACCGCCCGCCTGGGCCTGTTTAAGATTCTCTCCGAAAGCTCCGTGGCCTCTGGCGTGCGGCGCATCGAGGGCGTCACCGCCATGGGCGTGCTAGATTTGCTCAGTGTGCAGATGGCCACTCTGCGGGATTCCGCCCGGGCCATGAAGGTGATCAACCCCATGGAGCTGCCCCTGCACGCCCAGCAGATGATGGCCCAGCTGAAGGAGAAGGACAAGGAGATCGAGTCCCTCAACGCCAAGCTGGCCCAGAACCGCCTGGACGGCGTGTTCCAAAACGCCCAGGAGGTAGACGGCGTGAAGGTGGTCTTCGCGCTGCTCTCCGGCACAGGCAGCGACGCCCTGCGGGCTTTGTGCGACAAGGCCAAGGAGCGCCCCGAGGCCATTGTGGCGGTGTTCGCCGGGGTTTCCGGCGGCAAGGCCACCTTGGCGGCGGTGTGCAGCAAGGAGGCCCAGCAGAAGGGCCTGAAGGCCGGCGTGCTGGTCAAGGAAGTGGCCCAGCTCTGCGGCGGCAACGGCGGCGGCCGTCCCGATTTCGCCATGGCCGGCGCCAAGGACCAGTCCAAGCTGGACGACGCCCTGGCCGCTGTGCCGGAGCTGGTGAAGAAGCAGCTGGGCTAAGCGCGGCTGCTGTACAACGAAAAAAGCGAAATGGAAAGGAGCTTCCCAAATGAATGACTGCATTTTCTGTAAAATCGCCCAGGGGCAGATTCCCTCGAAGATTGCCTATGAGGACGAGAACGTGATGGCCTTTTACGACCAGGACCCCCAGGCCCCGGTGCACGTGCTGGTCATCCCCAAGGAGCACATTGCCTCCGCCATGGAGATTACCCCGGAGAACAGCGGCCTTATCGCCAAGGTGTGGGAGGCCATTCCCAAAATCGCCGCCGACCTGGGCCTGGAGAACGGCTTCCGGGTGGTGAACAACTGCGGCAAGGACGGCATGCAGACCGTGCAGCACCTGCACTTCCACCTGCTGGGCAAACGGCAGATGGGCTGGCCGCCCTTCCCGGCGTGACGCTGGACTCAAGTCGCGGGGCGCGGGCGGAAGCTGCTTAGCGTGGAGGAGCGCAGTGGGTGCTGCTTGTCTCCCCCAACAGCCGAAACGCGGTAAACACGCGGACACAATGCGGTTGGTCCGCGCGAAACAAAGCGGCGGCTCTGCGCCTCGCTCCGCGGTGAAACGTTCTTTGCCCAGCTTTCTTGCAAGAAAGCTGGCGGGTTGTAGGGCAGAGCCCTGCGGCCTAAAAGCAGCGCGCAGTGCCGCGCAAACCCAAAACCTGGAGAACAGCGAAGCGCTTTCTCCGGCCCTGTTTGCAGGGATTTAGGCCTTAACGGCGCGGCCGTAACAGGTGGGAAGCCGCCATGCCAGGCAGACGCGGGGAAGCTGGCTTCCCCGCCGACCGCGTCATCAAACCATCGGGAGGAATAGCAATGGGTGAAGTTTACAAGATGAACATAGCTGGGTGCGAGAGGGAGCTTCCCATCTGCCCCTTAAATGAGCACATGGACATCGCGGGCTTTGTGATGTTCAGCGACGTGGAAATCACCGAGCGGGCCGCCCAGGCCCTGCTGGAGAAGTGCCCCGAGCACGACGTCATCGTCACGGCGGAGAGCAAGGGCATCCCCCTGGCCTATGAGATGGCCCGCATTGGCTGCCGCAATTACGTGGTGGCCCGCAAGGGCATCAAGGCCTATATGGAGGACCCCATCCATGTGGAGGTGAAGTCCATCACCACCGACCACGTGCAGAAGCTGTACCTCTCCAAGGCCGACTGCGAGAACCTGAAGGACAAGCGCATCCTCATTGTGGATGACGTCATCTCCACCGGCGAGAGCCTGGCGGCCATGGAGGAGCTGCTCCACACCATTGGCGGCCAGGTGGTGGGCAAGGCCTGCGTCCTGGCGGAGGGCGACGCCAAGGACCGCACGGACATCATCTACCTGGAGCCCCTGCCCCTGTTCTTCAAGTAAGGCGATGGTGCGGCCCTTCGCCCTGGTGGGGCTTTCTGGCTATGGCGCGCTGGTACTCTGCGCGGCGCTGGGACCCGGGTCCGCCTGGGCCCTGGCGCTGCTGTGCCTGGGGTTGGCCTGTGTCACGCTGGCCTGCCGCGCCTGCTTGGGATTTGCCGCCCAGCGCAAGGGGCTGCTCACATGGCAAGAGCCTTCGGATGTGTATCCGAGGGCTCTTGCCCTTTTTCAGGGGCTGTTTTGGG
>FR893805.1:1570-5020 GCA_000435395.1 Firmicutes bacterium CAG:94 | reverse complement strand
TTGCGGAAGGTGGTGGCGATGAACTTGCCGCTGCCTTCGGGCTCATCGCCGCCGGAGAAGCCGCCGGGCAGCATGACGATTTGGGCGCGGCGGATGGCCTTCTCCATGCGGTCGATGGTCTCCTCGATGTCGGAGACGGACAGGTTCTTCACCACCAGGATCTCGCACTGGGCGCCGGCCTTCTCAAAAGCCCGGGCGGAGTCCACCTCGCAGTTGGTGCCGGGGAAGGCGGGGATGAACACCCGGGGCCGGGCCACCTTGATGGCCGGGGCCTTGTTCTCCCGCTTCTCCCACAGGGGCACGTCCGCGGTAACGGGCACGGGATGGGCGTTGTTGGGGAAAATCTTCTCCAAGGTGCCCATCCAGGCGGCGCACAGCTCCTCCAGGGAGATGCGCTCGCCACCCAGCTTCACGTCCTCCTTGCTGGAGGTGCGGCCCAGAATCACAGGGGACAGGGCGGCGTCGGTGGAGAGGTCCGCCTCGCTGGAGAGCTCCACCACCAAAGCGCCCTCCTGGGGGGCGTACAGGGTCTCTTTGGACAGGCCCTCGGCAAAGCGGAAGCCGGTCTTGCTGCCAAAGCACATCCGCAGCACGGCGGCGGCGGCGCCGCCCTCCCGGACCACGCTGGCGGAGATGATGTCCCCGCACTCGATGTGCAGCAGCACAGCCCGGTAGTACGCCTTCAAGGCCTCCCAGTTGGGCATGCCGTTTTCGTCCTCGGGGATGGGCAGCAAGGCGAAGTGGGAGCCGGGCTTCTTGGCGCAGGCGAAGATGGTCTTGCTTGCCTTGGTCATGGTGACGGCGAAGCTCACCAGGGTGGGGGGCACGTCCAGCTGCTCAAAGGAGCCGGACATGCTGTCCTTGCCGCCGATGGAGGGCAGCCCCATGCCCAGCTGGGCCTCCAAAGCGCCCAGCAGCGCGGCGGCGGGCTTGCCCCAGCGGGTGGGCACGTCGTGGAGCCGCTCGAAATACTCCTGGAAGGTGAGCCGGGCCTTTAAGGGGTCCGCGCCCACAGCGGCCAGCTTGGAGAGGCTCTCCACCACAGCGTAGGCGGCGCCCTCAAAGGGGGAGTACCGGGCCACGCCGGGGATGTAGCCGTAGCTCATAGCGGTGGCGTCGTCGGTCTCGCCCTTCACCAGGGGGATTTTGGCCACCATGGCCTCCTCGGGGGTCAGCTGGTACTCGCCGGAGAAGGGCATCAGCACCGTGGCCGCGCCAATGCTGGAGTCGAACCGCTCGGAAAGCCCCTTCTGGCAGCAGACCTCCAGCCGGGCCATGTTCTCTTTCAGGGCCTCTGTGCCCTCTTTTCCGGCCAGGCAGGCGGGCACGCTCTTGCGGTAGTTCTCGCCCTGGGGCGCGGCGATTTCCGCCTCGGCGTTCTGGGTGACGCCGTTGGTATCCAAAAAGGCGCGGGACAGGTTGACAATCTCATCGCCCCGCCACTCCATGCGCAGGCGAGGCTCCTCGGTCACCACGGCCACCACGGTGGCATCCAGATTCTCCTCCCGGGCCTTGCGCTGGAACTCCTCCACGTCCTGGGGGGCCAGCACCACGGCCATGCGCTCCTGGCTTTCGGAGATGGCCAGCTCGGTGCCGTCCAGGCCCTCGTACTTCTTGGGCACCTGGTTCAAGTCAATTTTCAGGCCGGGGGCCAGCTCGCCAATGGCAACGCACACGCCGCCGGCGCCAAAGTCGTTGCAGCGCTTAATCAGCCGGGCCACGTCGCCGTCCCGGAACAGCCGCTGGAGCTTCCGCTCGGTGGGGGGGTTGCCCTTCTGCACCTCGGCGCCGCAGACCTCCACGCTCTTTTCCGTGTGGGCCTTGCTGGAGCCGGTGGCGCCGCCAATGCCGTCACGGCCGGTGGCGCCGCCCAGCAGCACAATCACGTCCCCGGGGACAGGGGCCTCCCGGCGGACATTGGCCTTGGGGGAGGCGCCCACCACCGCGCCGATCTCCATGCGCTTGGCCACGTAGCCGGGGTCGTACAGCTCGGTGACTTGGCCGGTGGCCAGGCCGATCTGGTTGCCGTAGGAGGAATACCCCGCGGCGGCGCCGGTGGTGATTTTCCGGCTGGGCAGCTTGCCGTGGAGGGTCTTCTCAAAGGGGACGGTGGGGTCGCCGCTGCCGGTGACGCGCATGGCCTGGTACACATAGGACCGGCCGGACAGGGGGTCCCGGATGGCGCCGCCCAGGCAGGTGGCCGCCCCGCCGAAGGGCTCAATCTCCGTGGGGTGGTTGTGGGTCTCGTTTTTAAACTGGATGAGCCAGGTCTCGGTCTTGCCGTCGATGGTGACGGGGGCCTCGATGGAGCAGGCGTTGATTTCCTCGCTCTCGTCCAAATCGGGCACCAGGCCCTTTTTCCGCAGGTACTTGGCGCCGATGGTGGCCATGTCCATCAAGGAAACAGGCTTGTCCCGGCCCGCGTACAGCTCCTCCCGCAGGGCGAGGTAATCCCGCAAAGCCTTCTCCACGGCCTGGCTGAGGGCGCCCTTCTCCACGTCGATTTTGTTCAGGCGGGTGAGGAAGGTGGTGTGGCGGCAGTGGTCGCTCCAATAGGTGTCAATCACCCGCAGCTCGGTGACGGTGGGGTCCCGGTGCTCCTCGTCCCGGAAGTAATCCCGGCAGAACTCCAGGTCGGAGAGGGTCATGGCAAAACCCATGGAGTCGAAGTACGCCTGCATCCGGGCCTTGTCCCAGGTGGTAAAGCCGGTGACACGGGCCACGTCCGCGGGGACATCCGCCTGCATCTCCAAGGTGGCGGGCTTTTCCATAGAGGCCTCCCGGCTCTCCACGGGGTTGATCAGGTAGTGCTTGACCTTTTCAAACTCCTCCGCCGACACCTGGCCCTTTAAGCCGATGACCTTGGCGGTAGCCACCGCGGGGCGCTCCCCCTGGGTGAGCAGCTGCACGCACTGGGCGGCGGAGTCCGCCCGCTGGTCGTACTGGCCGGGCAGGTACTCCATGGCGAACACCTGGTATTCCCCAGGAAGCCGGAAGTCCTCGCCGTACACCGCGTCCATGGTGGGCTCGGAAAGGATGGTGCGGGCCGCCGCCCCAAACTGCTCCTCCGACAGGCCCGAAACATCGTACCGGTTGAGGATGCGCACCTCCTCCAGGCCCCGCAGCCCCAGGTTGCCCTTCAGGTCCGCCAGCATCTGCTGGGCCTCGATGTTAAATCCCTGTTTTTTCTCAACAAATACCCGTGTGACCATGCGTTTCTTCCTTTCTCCAGCTTGTGCTGGGCAAAGAGATTCCTAAAAGTAAAAAGATATGCCGCCGCATCCGCGGGCAGGCTGCACACGCCGCCTTTCCCCTTCGCGGCAAGCAGCGCCCGCGGGAGGCCCCGAACGTAGCCCGGGGGCCATCCGGCCGCGGCAAAAATTACCGCTCCCTTTCTTCTTTCTTTTCTTATAGAAAGGAAAGCCCCTTGTGTACACACCATTGTAACAC
>FR893805.1:0-1549 GCA_000435395.1 Firmicutes bacterium CAG:94 | reverse complement strand
AACACAAGGGGCCGGTTTTATAAAGCGTTTCCTGGAAAGTTTTCTCGTTCTCGCACTTTTGCACAATTCCCGCCGGGGGATGTGAAACATCTCTGCAAGGTGGGCCTTACAGCTTGCGGCCCTTGCGGATTTTCCGCAGCTCCTGGGGAGAGACACTGCCCATATCCCCAATGGAGAGGGCCACGCTGTGCTTGATGGGCTTCCACTCGATGTTGCCGAACACCGCCAGCACCATGGCGATGCCAAAGGTGAACACGAAAAACGGGAAGGTGAACAGGTAGCCAATCTTCTTCCTGCGGGAGCAGCGGATGCGCCGCCACTCTGTCACCAGGGGCAGCAGGCCCATGAGGAGCATTACCAGGTAGGAGTTGACCGCGGACATAATCACAGAGGCGAAGAAAATATCCAGCTGTTTGCGGGCGATGGTCACGCCCACCACGAACATCACCCCGTTGAGCAGCAGGCTGATAACCGAGAGGACCACCGCCGGGATGGTGCACATCAGCATGTCGAAGCAGGCGAAGCTGCCGTCGCACAGCATGGTTTTCACCATATTGCCGCCGTGCTTGGCCACCACCTGGAGGTAGCCCCGCTGCCAGCGGGAGCGCTGGCGGATGGACTGGGCAAAGCTGGAGGGCTGCTCGTCGTAGATGACGGCGTCGTGGCAATAGGCGATTTTCTCCCCGCGGCAGACCAGGTCGGCGGTGAACTCCAAGTCCTCGGTGAGGAGGAAATAGTCCCACCCGCCCAGCTCTTCCAGCAGGCTGTGGGCAAAGAGGAACCCGGTGCCGGACACGGCGCAGCTGGTGCCCAGGTAATCCCGGGGGCGGTTCAGGTACTCGCTTTCCCGCAAAAACCACAGGCCATACCCGGCGGTAATCCAGTTGTCGCCGTAGTTTTTGGTGTTGCGGTAGCTGGTGACCACCCGGTTGCCCGAGGAGAACACCTTGTTCATCTCGGTTATGTAGCGGGGGTCCAGCAGGTTGTCGGCGTCAAAGACAAAGTAGCCGTCGTAGCGCTCCTGGGGGTACTCCTCCTGGATTTTTTGCAGCAGAAACCGCAGCGCGAAGCCCTTGCCCACCTGCAGCTTATTCTGGCGCTGGAAAACCCGGGCCCCGCAGGCCGCGGCGATTTGCGCGGTGTTGTCGGTGCAGTTGTCCGCCACCACGTAAATGTGGACCAAATCCTGGGGGTAATTTTGCCCCCGGATGCTCTCCAGCAGCTGGGCGATGACGGCGCTCTCATTCCGCGCGGCGATGAGCACGGCGTAGCGGCACAGCTTTTGGGCGGTGAACCGCCGCCGCTTTTTCAGCAGGCGCGCCACCGCGAACACCACCTGGTAGCAATAACAGGCCGCGAACACGGCCGCCATTAGGAAATTGATGGTAGACAACGTCTCCATACTTCTCACGCTCCTTTTTCACCCTCCCCCAAGGGGAGGCGTACAGGGTTATCAAACGGGACTCCCGTTTTGTACCACAGAAACATCAACACTTCTCCAACACCTGCGGTGGGCATGTCGCGCACGCTCCTGACGTCGCGGGGCTTC
>FR893804.1 GCA_000435395.1 Firmicutes bacterium CAG:94 | reverse complement strand
TATATGGACGTGTCTGATATATGATTATAGCCCGATCAAAGTCGAACTGCAATCCCTTATTTAGTTTTTTTTGAGGTGGCCGTTGTAACGCAACCTTAGGAGGGGTTTATTATATCCGTTTAACTATAGGGGCAGAGGACGGGCGGGCCCGTTACTGCCTAGTATTGTACAACAACCAGGGGGTGCTTGTCAAATGGAAATTCGGCTCTAGGGCAGCAGGGCGTACAGGTCTGGGAACAGCTCCACGCTGCGCTTGAGAATGCCCTTTAAGTGGGCGATGGTAATGCCGTAGTTGGTAAAGGGCACGCCCGCGTCGGCGGCGGTTTTCCGGCGGTAGTCCATCTCCCGGCCGTTGAGCATGCAGCCCCCGCAGTGGATGACCAGCTGGTAGGGGGACAAATCCTCGGGGAAGTCCCGGCCGGAGGAGTGCTCCAGCCGCAGGTTTTTGCCGGTGTACTCCCCCAGCCACCGGGGGATTTTCACCGTGCCGATGTCCTCGCACTGGCGGTGGTGGGTGCAGCCCTCGGCGATGAGCACCCGGTCCCCGTCCTGCAGCCGGTCGATGGCGGCCACGCCCCGGACAGCATCCTCCAAAAAGCCCTTATAGCGGGCCATCAAAATGGAGAAGGAGGTCAGGGGGATGTCCTTTGGGGTGTCCCGGTCCACCTGGGCAAAGGCCTGGCTGTCGGTGATGACCATGCGGGGCTTGACCGCCAGCTTTTCCAAAGTGGGGGCCAGGGTGTTTTCCTTCACCACAATGGCGGTGCAGTCCGCGTCCAGCACGTCCCGGATGGTCTGCTGCTGGGGCAGAATCAGCCTGCCCTTGGGTGCGGCGCTGTCGATGGGAGTGACAAGGACCACCAGGTCCCCGGGGGTGAGCATGTCACCCACCAGGCGCTTGTCCTCCCCCTGCGAGCGGGTCAGCCGGGCAATGCGCTCTTTCAGCTCCTCAATGCCCTCTCTTGTCACGGCGCTGACGGCCAGCTCCTTTTCCCCCAGCTGGGGCGCGGCGGCTAAGTCGCTCTTGTTGTAGGCCACCAGATAGGGAATGCTCTTCTGCTGAAACAGGGCGATGAGCTCCTGGTCCGCGGGAGTCAAGCCCTGGGTGGCGTCCACCACCAGCACGGCGCAGTCCGCCCGGTTGAGGATTTGCTTTGTCTTTTTCACCCGCAGCTCTCCCAGGGAGCCCTCGTCGTCAAAGCCGGGGGTATCGATGATGACCACCGGCCCCATGGGCAGCAGCTCCATGGATTTCAGCACCGGGTCGGTGGTGGTGCCCTTCACGTCGGAGACCACGGAAAGCTCCTGGCCTGTCACGGCGTTGACCACGCTGGATTTACCGGCATTTCTGCGGCCGAAGAAGCCGATGTGTACCCTCTCCGCGGAGGGGGTGTCGTTTAAGCTCATGGTGGCAGTGCCTCCTTTCACTGGTCGAATCGAATGTATTGTGCCGGAAACGAAAAGTTTTCGCGCAAGCCTTTGCGCTTGCTAATGCCAGGAAGACCTTGGGGATTTGGTCTCGCCTGTCTTACCATGCGTAAGAGATTTTGGGGACGTACGTCCCCCCTTTTTTTGGAGTAGGGGAAGGCGGTGGCTGGGCTCGGCTGCCGCCTCGGTCGGTCCTGAACG
>FR893803.1 GCA_000435395.1 Firmicutes bacterium CAG:94 | reverse complement strand
GGCGCCGGTGCACAGCCCGGCCACCGCCGCCCCAAAGGACAGGGAGCCCGCCAGGTACAGCTCGGTGAGAATCACCGAGGAGGCGCAGTTGGGGATAAACCCAAGCAGCGCCGCCACAAAGGGCTGGAGCACGCTGCCGGAGAGCAGCACCTGGGAGATGCGCTCCTCCCCCACCACGTGGATGGCCCCGCCCAGCACCAGGTTGATGAGCAGCAAAAACAGGGCGATGCGCACGGTGTGGGTCAAGGCGGAGCGGAAGATGCCGTGGTGCTCGCAGTCGCAGTCCTTGCACAGCTCCTCAAAGGGACGCTCCGGCGCCCGGTGGGGTAGGCGCTTCCACAGCAGGTCGGTAAGGATGCCGAACACCGCCCCGGCCACCAGCTTCACCCCCAGCAGGAGCAGCAAGTCCGGCAGCGCCCCCGGCTGGGAGACGAGGATGGGCAGGGCCTCGTCGCTGGTGGCCAAAAACACCGCCACCAAGGTGCCCGGGGTGATGAGCCGCCCGGCGTAGAAGTTGGCCGCCGCCACGGAGAAGCCGCACTGGGGCACCAGCCCCAGCACAGCGCCCCCCACCGGGCCAAAGGGCCCCAGCCTTTGGAGGGCGCCGGTGAGCTTCTCGCTGGCGCGGTGCTCTAAAAACTCAATGAGCAGGTACGCGCCAAAGAGGAAGGGCAGCGTTTTTGCCGTGTCGATAACGGCGTCTAAGAGAAGTTCCAGCATAGCAACACCTTTCCTTTTTTCAGGGTGATAGAGGGTTTTCCGGCTTGTGTGTCCCTTAGATTATACCATCCTTGTCAAATCCTTCGCATAGCCCCGGGGAAAAGGGGCCATACTCCCTCCAGAATCTGGAAAGGAAGTGCGAAACTATGAACGCCAAGGAACATACGAGAAAACGCCGCCTGCTGGGTCGGGCTTTGGTCTGCGGGTTTGTGCTGGCGGCCCTTTGCAGCTTTTTCCCCTTTGCGGCGGCCTGCGGGCAGCTGCCCCGGGATGTGGTGCGGCTCCACGTGGTGGCCAACTCCAACGGGGCGGAGGACCAGGCGGTGAAGCTCCTGGTGCGGGACGCCGTGCTGGAGGAGGCGGCCCGCTGGTACCAGGGGGCGGGCTCTATGGAGGAGGCCAGCTCTCAGCTGTGCACCCATCTCCAGTCCATTGCCGGGGCCGCCCGGCAGGTGCTGGGGGAGCAGGGGGTGGGCTACTCCGCCACCGCCCAGATGACCGAGATGTACTTTCCCACCCGGGACTACGGGGACTTCCGCCTGCCCGCCGGGCGGTACCGCACGCTGCGGGTCACCTTGGGGGAGGGCGCCGGGAAAAACTGGTGGTGCGTGGTGTTCCCCAGCCTGTGCCTGCCCGCCGCCACCCAGGAGGAGGCCCTGCTCACTTTGCCGGAGGGGGAGCGCCAGGTGGTGGAGGGCGGCCAGGATGTCCAGGTGAAGCTCAAGGCCGTGGAGCTGTGGGAATCCCTGCGGGAGTGGCTGCGCGGCTGATGGTGCTTTTCCAGCCCACCGGGATGTGGTATACTAGGTACCACAGGAAAGGAGTGGGCACATGCTGCAGTTTGTCCTAGGCCGCGCGGGAAGCGGCAAAACGGAATACATGCGCCGCCTGCTGGCGGACAGGGCCTTGGCGGGCCAGGGCGGCACGGTGATGCTGGTGCCGGAGCAGTACACCTTTGAAACGGAGAAGGCCATGCTGCGCCTGGCGGGGCCGGTGCGGGGCAACGCCATCCCGGTGTACAGCTTCACCCGGCTGGCAGAGGCGGTGTTCCGCCGGGAGGGCGGCGCCGTGGGCCGCAGGCTCTCCGACGGGGGCCGGCGCATTTTGATGGCCTCCGCCATCGAGGCCTGCCAGGACAGGCTGGAGGTCTACGCCGCCGCGGCCCAAAGCGGCCGCGTCAACGACGTGATGCTCACCGCCGTCAACGAGATGAAGATGTGCGGCATCGCCCCCGGGGATTTGCGGGAGGCCGCCCGGGGCCTGGGGGGCCGGGGCTTGGGGAAGAAGCTCGGTGAGCTGGCCCTGCTGTACGATACATACAACGGCCTGGTGGAGGCCTCTTACCTGGACTCCCGGGACGACCTGACCCGCCTGGCCCAGGCCTTGGAGGGCAGCGCCTTTTTCCAGGGGTGCACCGTGGCCGTGGACTCCTTCGAGGGCTTCACCGCCCAGGAGCTGAAAGTGCTGGTGCAGATTCTCCGCCAGGCGGACCAGGTGGTGGTGGCCCTGTGCACCGACGGCCT
Source organism: Firmicutes bacterium CAG:94 (assembly GCA_000435395.1). GTDB lineage: Bacteria > Bacillota > Clostridia > Oscillospirales > Acutalibacteraceae > Acutalibacter > Acutalibacter ornithocaccae. The sequence goes on along the minus strand of FR893803.1, from coordinate 1,424 downwards.
GGACACCACCGGCACCGGCCTGTTCGCCTTGGTGGACCGCACCCTCCACCGGCTCTCCGCCGCCGCCCGGGAAAACGGCGTGGCCATCCAGCCGCCGGTGGTGCTCACCGGGGCGCCCCGGTTCCAAAACGAGAACCTAAAGCTGGTGGAGGCCCAGCTTTTCTGCGCCCAGGAGACGCTCACCAGCCCCGATTGCCAGGGCATCACCGTGCTGGAGGCCAAGGACCCCTACGAGGAGGCGGAGTTCGCCGCGGCCACCATCCGCCGCCTGGTGGCGGAGGAGGGCTACCGCTACCGGGAAATCTCCATCATCTGCCGGGACCCCGCCCGGTACTACGGCTGCCTGGACGCCGCCCTGAAAAAGCGGGACATCCCCTGCTTTGTGTCCCAGCCCGCCAAGGTGGACGGCGAGCCCGTCACCCGGTTTGTGCTGGGGGCCTTCCAGGCGGTGCAGGGGGGCTATCAGACCGAGGATTTGCTGGAGCTGCTGAAAACCGGCGTCTCCGGCTTTACCGCCGAGGAGATTGCCAGCCTGGAGAACTACGCCTATTTGTGGAAGCTCTCCGGCCCGGGATGGCGCCAGGAATTCACCCGCCACCCCCGGGGCTTTGGCCAGGAGCTCACCCCGGAGGACCAGGGGGAGCTTGCCCGCCTCAACGGCCTGCGCCAGCGGCTCATGGGCCCCTTAGAGCGCTTCGCCGCCCGCACCCGGGAGGCCACCGGCGGGGAGATTTCCCAGGCGGTGTACCTGCTGCTGCTGGCCTTTAACCTGGAGGAGACGCTGCCCGCCTACTGCCTGTTTCTGGAGTCCTCCGGGGAGGACGCCCTGGCCCAAAAGCAGCTGCGGGTGTGGGATTTGCTCATGGAGACCCTGGACCAGATGCGGGCCATCCTGGGGGACAGGCCCCTCTCCCGGGAGCGGTACGCCCAGCTGCTAAAGGAGGTCATCGCCGGGGAGGACGTGTCGGAAATCCCCCAGACGGTGGACCAGGTGCTGTTCGGCACCGCCGAGCAGGTGCGCCAGTCCGCGCCCCGGGCGGTGTTCCTGTTGGGCTGCGCCCAGGGGGAGTTCCCCCTGAGCCCCCGCTCCAGCGGGGTGTTCTCCGACGCCGAGCGCAAGGAGCTCATCGCCCGGCAGCTGCCCCTGGGGGACCCCCTGGAGCAGAAGACCATGGAGGAGCGCTACCTGGCTTACTCGGTGGCCTGCGCCCCCTCCCAGCGGCTGTACGCCAGCTGGCCCCGCTGTGCCGACGGCGAGGACAAGGAGCCCAGCGAGCTCATTACCGCCCTGCTGGGGATTTTCCCCACCCTGCGGCCTTTGCGGGACCTGCCCGACGAGTACTTCGCCAACTCCCAGGAGGCGGCCTTCTCCCGCATGGCGGCCCGCTTTACCGCCGGGGACAGCGCCTCCGCCGCGCTGCGCC
>FR893802.1:20826-21786 GCA_000435395.1 Firmicutes bacterium CAG:94 | reverse complement strand
CAGAGGCCGGCCACCACCAGCGCGGCGCCGCCCCGCAAATCGTGGGACATCACCGGCGCGCCCCGCAGCTGCTCCACGCCCTCCACAATGGCCACCTTGCCCTCCACCTTGATGTTGGCGCCCAGGCGCTGCAAGCCCTCGGCGTGCTTGTAGCGGTTCTCAAAGATGGTCTCCACAAAGATGCTGGTGCCACGGCCCACGGCGGCCATGGACATCACCAGGGGCTGGGCGTCGGTGGGGAAACCGGGATAGGGCATGGTGCGGATGTGCCGCACCGCATCCAGCCTGGGCGGGGCCATGATGTTCAGCGCCCGGCCCAGCTGCCGCACCGAGCACCCCGCCTGCTCAAAGGGGGCCAGCATGGGCAAAATGTGGGTATTGTCCACATCCCGCAAGGTGACGTTGCCCCCTGTGACAGCGGCGGCGGCCATGTAGGTCACCGTGGCGATGCGGTCGGGCATCACGGTGTGCTCGCAGCCGTATAGCTCCTGGACACCGTCGATGATGAGGCAGCCCTCCCCCGCCCCGTAGATGCGGGCGCCGCAGCGGTTGAGGTAGGCGGCCAGGTCGGCGATTTCCGGCTCCCGGGCGGCGTTGGCCACCACCGTGGTGCCCTGGGAGCACACCGCCGCCAGCATCACGTTTTCCGTGGCGCCCACGCTGGGGAAGCTGAGGGAGATGTACGTGCCCTGTATCCCCTGGGGGGCGCGGCAGTGCAGGCAGCCGCCGGATTCCTCAATCTCCACCCCCAGCTTCCGCAGGGCGCCGATGTGCAAATCGATGGGCCGGGGGCCCAGCTCGCAGCCGCCGGGGAAGCACAGCTCCGCCTCGCCGCAGCGGGAGACGATGGCCCCCAAAAACACAATGGAGGAGCGCATCTCCCGCATCAAGTCCGGGGGGATTTGGCAGCAGGTCATGGCGTTTTCCACCACCAGGCTGTCCCCCTGCCACTGGCAGGGG
>FR893802.1:16217-20820 GCA_000435395.1 Firmicutes bacterium CAG:94 | reverse complement strand
CCCCCTGCCACTGGCAGCGGCTGCCCAGGTGCTCTAAAATGCGCACCGCCGTGTCCACGTCGGAGAGATGGGGGCAGTTATGTAGCACCGTCTGCCCTTTGCACAGCACCGTGGCCGCCAGCAGTGGCAGCGTGCTGTTTTTGGCGCCCTGTACTTTCAGCTCCCCGTCCAGCGCGGCGGGGCCGTCAATGACAATCATAGAGAACACCTCACCCAATGTTAGCATAGGCCATACTATGAGGCGCGGCCCCATTGGGTGAGGGCGTTTCGTTTTACTTGGCGGCGGCGGACTTTATCACGCGGTAGATGCGGTCGCTGGCGTCCAGCACCTCCATCTTCCCGGCGTTCTCCCCCAGGGACTGGAGGCGCCCCGGATCGGAGAGGATGGCCTGCACCTTCTCCCACAGGGCTTCGCCGGTGAGGTCCTTCTCCTCGATGATTTCCGCGGCGCCCCGGCGCACCAGGGCCATGGCGTTGTGGAACTGGTGGTTCTCCGCCACGTTGGGCGAGGGGATGAGGATGGAGGCCTTGGCCTTGGCCTCAATCTCCGTCAGGGTCATGGCCCCGGCCCGGCCAATGACCAGGTCCGCCGCGGACAGGCACTGGGGCATGTTGTCGATGTACTCCAGCAGGCGGATTTGGGGGTTCTTCTCCACGTCCAGGCCAAACTCCCGGCACTCGTCCAGGAATTTCTCATCGTGGGAGCCGTAGCCGTGGATATGCTGGTATTCCCCGGTTTTGGCGCTTTGGGCCAGCATATAGGCCGCCGCCCGGTTGAGGGCCGAGGCCCCCAGGCTGCCCCCAAAGGAGAGCACCACCGGCCGCTCGTCCAGGCCCAGGGCCTTGCGGGACTCCTCCCGCTGGGCGGTGAGCACTTCCCCCCGCACCGGGTTGCCGGTGACCACGCAGTTGACAGAGCTGTCGAAATACTGCTTGGCGTCGGGCACGGCCAGCATCACCGCCTTGACGGACTTCGCCAGCATCTTGGTGGTGACGCCGGGGTAGGCGTTGGACTCGTGGATGACGCAGGGGATGCCCAGCTTGGCGGCCTCCCGGAGGACAGGGCCGCACACATAGCCGCCGGTACCCACACACACATCCGGGCCGAACTCCTGGATGATCCGCTTGGCCTCCACGGTGGCGGTGAACACCCGCACCACCGTTTGGGCGTTGCGCCACAGGTTCTTGGGGGTCAGCTTCCGCTGGAAGCCGGAGATGTGCACGGTCTTCATGTCGTAGCCGGCCTGGGCCACCAGGCGCTCCTCCATGCCGCCCTTGTTCCCCACGTAGAGGATTTGGGCGTCCGGTTCCTTTTGCAGCAGGTACCCCGCCGCCGCCAGGGCGGGGTTGATGTGCCCCGCCGTGCCGCCCCCTGTGAACAAAACTTTCATTCCAAACCCACTTCCTTTCTCACAAATCTCCGGCGCCGCCCCGCTGGGAAGCGGCAGCCGGAAGAACCCATCCCGGCAAAACCGGGGACTCCCCCAGCGCGAAGGCCTCAGGTCTTCTCCACATTCGCGCTGCGGGAGATGTTCAGCAAAATGCCCATCTGCCCCAGCAGCATCAGCAGCGCTGTGCCGCCGTAGCTGAAGAAGGGCAGGCTGATGCCCGTGTTGGGGATGGTGTTTGTCACCACGCAGATGTTCAGCACCGCCTGAAGCCCCACCTGGAAGGTGATGCCCAGCCCCAGCAGCATGCCGAACTTATCCCGGGCGTGGATGGACACGTACACCCCCCGCCAAATCAGCAGGGCAAACAGCACGATGATGACCAGCGCCCCCACAAAGCCCAGCTCCTCGCAGACAATGGCGAAGATAAAGTCGTTCTGAGGGGCAGGCAGGTAAAGGTACTTTTGCCGGGACTGCCCCAGGCCCACCCCCAAAAGCCCACCGGAGCCGATGGCATACAGGGACTGGCGAGTCTGGTGGGTCAGGTCGCGGTCCAAATCCGAGGAAAAGGGATCCAGCCAGATGCGGATACGGTCCATTTGGTAGCCGCCCTTGGTGACAACGACAAACAGCAGCACCGCCGCCACCAGCACGCCGCCGATGAGGAACCACCGGGGCTTGGTGCCCCCCACAAACATCATGATGGCCCCCAATGCCAGGATGATCAAGGTGGCGGAAAGATGGCTCTCCAAAAAAATCAACGCGGCCACCAAACCCATAATGGCCACATAGGGTACCACGCCGTAGCGGAAGGTGTCCATCCTGTCCAGGTTGCGGGAAATCATGTGGGCAAAGAGCACAATCAGCGCAAACTTCGCTATCTCCGAGGGCTGAAAGGACACAAAGCCGAAGTTCAGCCAGCGGGTGGCGTCGCCCTCCCAGTTGGCGATGGACTCGATATGGGCGTACCGGCAGATGAGCAGGAACACCAGCAGGAACAGGGAGACGCCGAAGATGACGATGGCCAGCTTGTGGAAGCTGTGGTAATCGAAGGTGGAGATAAGCAGCATGGCCGCCACGCCAAAGACGGCAAAGACCGCCTGCCGGGAGATATAGTAGTAGCTGTTCCCCTGCAGATAATAGGAATTGGCGTAGCTGGCGGAGAAGAGCATCACCAGGCCGATGGCCAGCAGCACCAAGATAAAAATGAGCAGGGGCATATCCAGGCCCGCGCCCAGGCTGAACAGCTTATACCGCATAGGGCGGCGCTTGGGGGCGCCCTCCGCGGGCTGCTGGCGGCGGGGCCGTGGGGGCTCCGGCTGCCGGTAACCGGGGATACGGCGCAGGCCACGGGCGGTCCTTCCAATGGCTGCCATAACGCTCCCTCCTTTCACAAAACTACAGGATTTCTGTTTCTAGTGTTTCCAGCAAAGGGCTGCCCCAAACAGAGGACGCCCGCTTTTCGAAAGTTTACATGCCAAAGGCCACGCAGAGGATGGCCACGGCGCCGCCCAGCAGCGCCACCAGGCCGAAGACCAGGCAAATCTTCACCTCGCTCCAGCCGCACATCTCAAAGTGGTGGTGGATAGGGCTCATCTTAAACAGGCGTTTGCCGTGGGTGGCCTTGAAGTAGGTCACCTGCAGCACCACCGAGAGGATTTCACACAGGTACACAAAGCCCACCGGCAGCAGCAGCAAAGGCAGGTCCATGCCAAAGGCCAGGGCGCACACCATGCCGCCCATGAACAGGGAGCCCGTGTCCCCCATGAACACCTTGGCCGGGTGCCAGTTCCAAATGAGGAAGCCGATGCAGGCCGCGGCGGAGGCCAGGCCCATGGCGGAGAGCCCCGTCATGGAGAGCAGCCCCGCGCACAGCGCCAGAGAGAGGAAGGCGAAGAAGGAGACGGTGGTGTTCAGGCCGTCGATGCCGTCTGTAAAGTTCACGGCATTTACAACGCCCACAATCACCACGGCGGCCAAGGGGTAGTAGAGCCAGCCCAAATCCACCTGCCCCACAAAGGGGATGGTGGTGTGGGTGGCGCCCCCGGCAAAGGCCACAGAGGCCAGATAGGCCGCCACCACCGCGAACTGGAGCACCAGCTTCTGGCGCTCGGTCAGGCCCAGGTTGCGCTTTTTCAAGATGCTGATGTAGTCATCCATAAAGCCGATGGCCCCAAAGGCCACCGCCATGCCCAGGCCCGCGAAGGTCTTGGCCTTGAGCAGCACAGTCTCCTCCAGGCCCAGGGAATAGGCGATGGGCAGGCAGACTATCATAGCGATGGCGATGCCCAAAATGAACATCAGCCCGCCCATGGTGGGGGTGCCCTGCTTGTTCTTGTGCCAGCTGGGGCCCACTTCCCGGATGGTCTGGCCAAACTTCAGCTTGTGCAGGAAGGGAATCATCCACTTCCCCAAGGCGGCGGTGATGGCAAAGGCTATCACCGAAACCAACAAATACAGCATGGTGCTCATTACTTCCTACCCTCTCTCGTTGTGTTTCCTCTCTTTTGGGCCGGGGGGATTACCCGCCGGCGGTGGCTCCTGTTTCGGCGTTGGCGTTGTCCACGAAGGTCAAGGTGATAACCGTGCCCTGCTGCACCTGCTCCCCTTCCGCCACGCTTTGGGCGGTGACGGTGGCAGTGGAGGAGGACGAGCCGCTGACGCTTATCTGCAGGCCGTTAATGCTGGCCAGATAGCTGGCGTTTGTCACATCGTAGCCCAGGAAGCTGGGCACGGTGACATAGGTGGAGGCCTCGTCGTAGCCGTTGGTGTACAGCACCACCTGGCCATCCTTGGGCACGGCGCCGCCGGCCTCGGGCACCTGGGCGGTGACGGTGATGGAGCTGTCGCTCTCGTCGCCGATGACGGAGTAGGTCAGGCCGGCCTCTTCCAGCTTGGCGTAGGCCTCCTCCAAGGTCAGGCCCGTGACAGTGGGCGCCACGGTATCCAGGTTGGCGTACTCCTCCTCGTTGTACTGGGCCTCCACGCCCAGGTAGGGCAGGATCTCCTCCATCATCTTGGCGAAGTAGGGCCCGGCCACGGCGTTGCCGCCGTTGTAGCCGCCGTTGGTGTCGTCGTCGGGCTCGTCAAAAAACACCAGCAAGGCGTACTGGGGGTCCTCCGCCGGGGCGAAGCCGCAGTAGGAGGCGATGTACTCCATATCCTGGGTGCGGTCCTCGTTCCACTTATCCACCTTTTCGGAGGTGCCGGTCTTG
>FR893802.1:15939-16173 GCA_000435395.1 Firmicutes bacterium CAG:94 | reverse complement strand
GGTAGCCCGCCACATAGCCGCCGGTGGCGCTGCCGCTCTCCACGTTTTGCTGCAGGATGTCCGTGATGGCTGCGGAGGTCTCCTCGGAAATTACCTGCCGGCGGGTGCTGGTGTCGGCGGTCTGGACGATGTTGCCGTCCTGGTCCACCACCCTATCCACCACGTGGGGGGTGACAAGGTACCCGCCGTTGGCTATGGCCGCAGCGGCGGTAATCATGTGCAGGGGGGTGATGG
>FR893802.1:13384-15922 GCA_000435395.1 Firmicutes bacterium CAG:94 | reverse complement strand
GGGGGGTGATGGAAAAGTTCTGGCCAAAGGATTCCACCGCCAGGTTGGAAGGCGTATTGATCAGCTCTATGGCGCTGTGGTACAAGGTGACAGCCTCGCCGGGAAGGTCGATGCCGGTGCTCTCGGTAAAGCCGAAGGCCTCCCGGTACTTGGCGAAGGTCTCGCCCCCCAGCAGCTGGCCGATGTAGATGGTGTAGGGGTTGCAGGAGTTGCACAGGCCGTCCCGGAAGGTCTCCAGGCCGTGGCCGGAGTGGCGCCAGCAGTGGATGGGGTCGTCCCAGCCATCCACCAGCACGCTGCCGGTGCAGGTGTAGGTGGTCTGCTCGGTGACCACGCCCTCCTCCAGGCCCATGGCGTAGGTGCACATCTTAAACACCGAGCCGGGATAGTAGGTGTCGGACACGGCCTTGTTCCGCCACTGCTTCAGCTGGGCATCGTTAAAGGCCTGGTCCTGCTCCTCGCCGGAGAGGGCATCTATCTGGGCCTGCAAGTCCTCATCGTAGATGGTAAAGGGGTCGTTGGGGTCATAGGTGGGGGTGGTTGCCAAGCCCAAAATGGCCCCGGTGTTCACGTCCATCATAATGGCCACGGCGCCGTTCTTCACGTTGAACTGGTCCACGCCCTCGGCCAGGTATTTTTCCAGAATGCTCTGCACGGTCTCGTCAATGGTGAGCACCAGGTTGTTGCCGTCCTGGGCCTCCACATACTGCTCGTATTCAAAGGGCATATCGGTGCCCAGGGCGTTCCGGGAGGAAATGAGCCGCCCGGCGGTGCCCCGCAGCTGGGTGTCGTACTGGAGCTCCAAGCCCTCCAGGCCCTGGCCGTCGGTGCCGGTAAAGCCCAGCACGGTGGAAGCCACCGTCCCGTAGGGGTAATAGCGCTTGTAGTCCTCAATCAGCCGCACACCGGAGGAGATGCCCTCGGCCTCTAAAAACTCGTTGATCTCGTCCCGGACGCTGGTCTCCACCCGGCGCTTTAAGTAGACAAAGTAAGAGCTGCCCTGGGTTTTTTCGTAGACCTCTTCCTCGTCCATATCCAAAATGGCCGCCAGGCCGGAGGCGACCTTCTGCCGGGTGCCTTCCGGGTCGTCGTAGTCCGCGAAATACGCGGGCTCCAGCACCACAGTCCACACGCTGGCGCTTTGGGCCAGCACCTTGCCGGTGGCGTCGTAGATGGTCCCCCGCATGGCGCTGAGGGTGGTGCTGCGCAGGCTCTGGTCCAAGGCGGCGATGCTCATTTCCTCGCCCCGGACGATCTGCCACCGGAACAGGCTGATAACCACCGCGCCAAAGCCCACAAACACCAGGGCCGCCGTCAGCAGCAAAGCCTTGCGCCACATTTTTTCCGTAGTTCCCTTTGCCAATCACTTCACCGCCTGTCTTATTCTATGCTGTGTCCTACCCGGCAGCAAAACGAGAGTCAAGATTTCTCTTGGCTCTCCTCCCTCACAAACTCAAACATCATCCCGCACTATCTGTATTCTTTCACAGCCCCGCTCATGCCACGCCTGCGGCGAGCATGTCGCGCACGCTCCTATCGCCTTCCAAAAAGAAGCTTACGGCCCGCGGCCGCGCATTCTGTGGCCTATTGTACCACAAAACAGCCCCAGATGCAAACAAACGCGGCCCGCGCTAACCGTGGGCCGCATCCCTTTGCGTAGGGACGAGCGCGCCCCGCCTAGTGCGGAAGGCCCCGCGCCCATCCAAAATCTTTATTCAAAACCCCATAAAATCCACAGGCCCTAGCCGGCCCGCGGGTAAATTAGCTATCTTATTGGAACCAGGACTGAATGGTGGACCACAAGTTCTCCCAAAAAGAGCCGCTGGTGGCCTCCCGCACCACAGTGCCCTGGTCCTCTTGGGCCACGTTCACATAGGTGACCTGGCCGCCGCTTACTTTGCTCATCCCCAGTTCCTCTTGGGCGTACTGCTCCACGGCGGCGCCGTCCATCTGGGCGGAGGCCTCCATGTTCAGCTGGATTTCCAGGCTTTCGGCCTCCTCCAGCTGTTTGGCCGTGGTGTTGATTTCCTCGGTCAGCTCGGTGAGCTGCACCTGGTTGTACACCACCAGCGTCACTGCCGAGAAGACAACCCCAAAGCACAGCACCGCCGCAGCCCTCCGCAGGAGGTGCCGCCGTGGCTTGCGGTTCTTTTTCAGCTCTTCCTCGGGCAGCTCCACCACGTTTTCCTGAGAGCGCTTTTTGGGCTCCTCCCGGGGCTGTTCCTCCGGCTGGGTGTTGTCCCACCGGGCGTTGGAGACGCGCTCCTCGGTGGAGGTGCGCTCCTCGAACAGGGAAAAATCGTAGGCTTCTGAAGAATATCTGGGCATATCGTGTTCCTTTCCTGCCGCGCGCCGCGGCTTACTGCTCCTGTGGGAGCTTCTCAATCACCCGCAGCCGGGCGCTGCGGGCCCTGGGGTTTTCGGCCACCTCCTGGGCGGAGGGGGCCAGCCCCTTTTTATACACCAGCCTGCCCTGGGGCTTGCGCCCGCACACACACACGGGGAAGTCCTTGGGGCAGACACAGCCTTGGCACCAAT
>FR893802.1:8859-13310 GCA_000435395.1 Firmicutes bacterium CAG:94 | reverse complement strand
ACCGCCAGGCGGCCGCCGGGCTTTAACAGCGCGAAGCCCGCTTCCAGCCCTTCCCGCAGCCTGTCCAGCTCGCCGTTTACGGCAATCCGCAGGGCCTGGAAGGTCCGCCGGGCGGGGTGGCCCTCTGCCCTGCGCACCGCCGCCGGGACCGACGCCTTGATGATTTCCGCCAGCTGGGCGGTGGTCTCAATGGGCGCCTCCTCCCGGGCCTGGACAATGCCCTGGGCGATCCGCCGGGCGCTTTTGTCCTCGCCGTAGCGGAAGATGATGTCCGCCAGCTCCTGCTGGCTCAAGGTGTTCACCAGGTCCCGGGCTGTGGGGCCCTCCTGGCTCATGCGCATATCCAAGGGGGCGTCGTGGTGGTAGGAAAAGCCCCGCTCCGGCGTGTCCAGCTGGTAGGAGGACACCCCGATGTCCAAGAGCACCCCGTCCACCGCGTCCATGCCCTGGGCCCGGGCAAGCTCCCCCATCTGGGCGAAGTTGCCCCGCACCCGGACGGACTGGGGGTATTTCCCCAGCCTCTCCCCGGCAGCGCGCATGGCGTCTGGGTCCTGGTCGATGGAGAGCAGGCGCCCTGTGGTCAGCTGCTTCACAATGGCCTCGGAGTGGCCGCCGCCCCCCATGGTGCCGTCTATGTACAGGCCCTCTGGCCGGATGGCCAAGGATTGTATCGTCTCCTCAAATAATACGGGTTTGTGATGAAATTCCATTGCATCCCTGCCTTTGTTAAAAGTCCAGCAGGTTCATGGAGGCCTCGATGGCCTCGTCGGTCTGGCTCTCGTTGTAGGCGTTCCAGCGGGCTGTGTCCCAAATCTCCGCCCGGACGGCAGCGCCGATGACAGTGACGTCCTTTTCCAGGCCGGCGTGCTCCCGCAGGCTCTGGGGGATGAGGATGCGCCCCTGCTTGTCCGGCTCCACCTCGGCGGCGCCGGAGAAGAAATAGCGCTGGATGCCCTTGCCCTGGGCCAGGGGGATGGCGGAGACCTTCTCCACCAGCTTGTCCCATTGGGCCTGGGAGAGCAGGAAAAGGCAGCCGTCAAGACCTTTGCACACATAGAACTTGTCGCCCAGGTCCTCACGGAACTTGGAGGGCACGGTGACACGGCCCTTCAAATCCATATTATGTTGATACTCGCCGGTCAACATAAGCGCCTATCCCTTTCCTCGTTCAGGTGGCGGGGCGCCCGCGGCGGTTTTGCCGGCGGACGGGTTGCCCCCCAGCGCCATCCCGTGGGGTTTGGCGGCGCTTTTCACCACCTTTTCCCCACAGCGTGGAACTTTGCCCCACTTTCACCCACCTGATGCCCTTTATTATAGAACATCTCCCCTTTAAAAGCAACCCAAGAAATCCTGGAAAAGCCAGGAATTTCCTGGATTCGAAGGTATGTTCCCACAAGATGGGAGGGAACAAAAATTCCCCTCACTACATCTAGTGAGGGGAATGGGCTTTACAGACGAGTTTTATTAAATTCTAACAAATAATTCTTCTCAGATTTGGGAGTTCCGCTGAGAAGCCTTAATGCTCTGCCGGGTCTTGCGCAGCTCGGCCAGGTTTTCCGAGAGGGACTCGTCGGCGCGGCGCATCAAATCGTCCACATAGTCGTTGCTGGCCTTGCGCATTTCCTTAAACTTCTGCTGGGCCTGGGCGATCAGCTCGTTGGCCTTTTGCTGGGCCTGGCGGACAATTTCATCCTGGTTGACCATGGCCTTGGCCTTTTCCTCTGCCACGCGGATGATGGTTTCCGCCTCACGCTGGGCCTCGTCAAGAATCTGGGCCCGGTCCGCCACAATGGCCTTGGCCTTGCGCACCTCTGAGGGGATCTCCTCTTTGATTTCATCCAGGATTTGGCGCACCTCTTCCCCATCCACAAACATCTTGCCTGCGGAAAGGGGCATTTTCCAGCCCTTGTCCAGGAGGTCGTACATCTCGTCGATAAGGTCCTCAATGGTAGCCTGATTGTTGCTCATGGTTGAACCCATTCCTTTCTTCTCTTCGCCAGTCCTTCCCCGAAAAGGGCTGCCAGCGTGACTTACAAAAATTATCCTTCACAGGCGGGGTTCTGGCCGCCTGGAAAAACCAGTCTCAGTGGTTGCACAGCCGCTCCCGGATGGTCTCCAGGATGCAGGCCGGCACAAAGGGGGAGATGTCCCCGCCAAAGCCCGCCACCTGCTTGACCATGCTGGAGCTTAAGAACATGTTCTCCGCGCTGGTGGCCAGGAACATGGTCTCCAGCTCGGGGTTCAGCTTTTTGTTGGTAAGGGCCTGCTGGAACTCGTACTCAAAGTCGGACAAGGCGCGCAGGCCTTTGACGACCACCATGGCGCCCCGGCGCTTGGCGTAATCCGCCAAAAGGCCGTCCACCTTGTCGATTTCCACGTTGGCAAGGCCCTCGGCCTGGGTGGCCCGGCGCAGCAGCTCCATGCGCTCCTCCACGGAGAAGCTGGCGTGCTTGTCCGGGTTGATGGGCACGCCCACAATGAGCTTGTCGAAAATCTTGCTGGCCCGGACGATGATGTCCAGGTGCCCCAAGGTGACGGGGTCAAAGCTGCCGGGATAGACTGCCAGTTTCATGGTATCCCTCTCCTTACACGTGTGCGGGTCACTGCCCGTCCTCTCCCTCCACCGGCTGGCGGTAGGAGGTGAGCATAATCTTCCCATAGCGGTAGGTCTTGTGGAGCCGGAAGGCGCCGGCGGCCTCTGGCAGCGCCTCGTCCTTAGGGTGCTCGCAGAGGATGACCCCGCCGGGGTTCATCCGCTGGGCCACCAGGGGCAAAGCCTGCTCCAGCAGCCCGGTGCGGTAGGGCGGGTCCAAAAAGGCGATGTCGAACATCTCACGGCTGCCCCGGAGATAGGCGGCGAAGTCGCTGCCCACCACCTTGGCCCGGTCCCCCAGGCCGGTGGACTGGATGTTCTTCTCCACCACCCGGATGGACTCCTTAGCCGAATCCACAAAGACGCACAGCGCCGCGCCGCGGCTCAGCGCCTCCAGGCCAATCTGCCCGGAGCCCGCGAACAGGTCGAGGAACTTCCTGCCCTCCAGCTGGAACTGGAGGATGTTGAACAGGGACTCCTTCACCCGGTCGGTGGTGGGGCGCACCTGCTCCCCCTCCAGGGTGACAAGCTTTTTCCCTCGTTTTGAGCCGGTGATGATACGCATGGCATTTCCTCCATTCTTTCGCGGAAAAACACCACGATGGTATATCCGCTTTATTATCCCATTAAAAGGGCAATCTGTCAACTATTTGGCGCAATTTCCCCGGGATTTGGGCCCTCTTCCCCCACTTTCGGGGGTGTTTGCGGCCCTTCAGGGGGATGGAAATGCTCCCACACCCGGCGGGCGGCGGGCTTAGTCATGCCGGGGGCGCCCTCCAGCTCCGCCAGGTCCGCCTCGCTGACGGCGGTGACGGTCTTAAAATGCCGCAGCAGCGCCTTGGCCCGGGTCTCCCCAATGCCGGGGATGGAGGTGAGGGTGGAGGAGATGGCGGCCTTTTTCCGCTGCTGCCGGTGGTAGCCGATGGCGAACCGGTGCACCTCGTCCTGGATGGAGGACACCAGCGTAAAGGCCCGCCGGTGGGAGCTGATGGCAATCTCCCCGCCGTCCAGGGCGATAGCCCGGGTGCGGTGCTTGTCGTCCTTGACCATGCCGTACAGGGGCACGTCAAAGCCCATTTCGTCCAGGATGGGCTGCACCGCCGCCACGTGGCCCTTGCCGCCGTCCAGCAAGATCAAATCCGGCAGGCGGCCAAAGCCCTCCTGCTCGCCCTTGCGCTGGCTGGCCTTGTACTCCTCGAACCGGCGGCGGATAACCTCACGCATGGAGGCGTAGTCATCCTGGCCCACGACGGTTTTGATTTTGAATTTCCGGTAGGCGGACTTTAAGGGCCGGCCGTTTTCAAACACCACCATGCCCGCCACGTTCTCCCCGCCGGCCAGGTTGGAGATGTCGTAGCTTTCGATGTAGGCCGGGGCCTTCTCCAGGCCCAGCAGCCGCCGCAACTCATCCAGGGCCGAGGCGTCCCGGCCGGAGGTGCCTGTGTGCCGGGCGATGTGCTCCGCGGCGTTTTGGCGGCACATGTCCACCAGCTGCCGCTGGTCCCCCCGCTGGGGGATGAGGACCTTGACGGCCTTGCCCCGCTTTTCCGTCAGCCAACGGGTGAGCAGCTCCTGGTCCTCCACCTCGCCGTCCAGCACCACCAAGGGCGGCACCCTGTCCCGGATGGCGTAGTACTGCCGCAGGAATTCCGAGCGGGCCTCGGGGTCCGGCTGGCAGCCCTCGGTGAGGAAGCTCTCCCGGTCGGAGAGCTTGTTGCCGGTAAAGCGGAACACCTCAAAGGCGGTGTGGGTCTCCCCCTGGGCCAGGGCGAACACGTCCTGCTCCTCCACGCGGCTGGCCACCACTTTCTGGCGCTCCTTCATGGCCTGGATGGCGTTTATCCTGTCCCGCAGCCGG
>FR893802.1:0-8848 GCA_000435395.1 Firmicutes bacterium CAG:94 | reverse complement strand
CCTGTCCCGCAGCCGGGCAGCCAGCTCGAACTCCAAATTCTCGGCGGCCTGCTCCATTTTCTCGGTGAGCACCCTCACCGAGCTGGAGCTGCCCCCCTTGATAAAGTCCACCGCCTCTTGAAAGGCCTCGTTGTACTCCGCCTCGGTGACTTTCCCCCGGCAGGGGGCGCAGCACTGCTTGATATAGTAGTTGAGGCAGGGGCGGCCCTTGCCAAAGTCCTGGGGGAACTTGCGGCTGCAATCGGGCAGCTTGAAGATTTTCAGGGCGGAATCCACCGTCTGCTTGGTGGACCAAGAGCTCATATAGGGGCCGATGTACTGGGCGCCGTCCTCCTCCACCTGCTTGACCTGGGTAATGCGGGGCCAGGGGCCTTGGCTGACCCGCACATAGCTGTAGCCCTTGTCGTCCTTTAACAGGATGTTGTACTTGGGCTTGTGCTGCTTGATAAGGCTGCTTTCCAGCACCAGGGCCTCAAACTCGCTGTCGCAGAGGATATACTCGAACCAGTCCACGTTGGAGACCATGCGGCGCACCTTGTTGTCGTGGTTTTTCTCCGAGCCAAAGTACTGGCTGACCCGGTTCTTCAAGGCCTTGGCCTTGCCGATGTAGATGATGTCCCCGGCCTTGTTGTGCATAATGTACACCCCGGGGGAAAGGGGCAGCTGCATGGCCTTGCGGCGCAGCTCCTTTTTCTTTTGCTCCTGGTCCATTGCCTCACCGCCTTTTAAAAAAAGAATATCTACGAAAAAAGCACCGCGTAAAAGCGGTGCCTTCAGCTTCGAACTGCTTGTATGGAAGATGTCTTACTCGGCAAAGCCAGAGTTGACCAGCTCCACCAGGGCGTCCACGGCCTGCTCCTCATCGGCGCCATCGGCAATGATGCGGATGGTGACACCGCCCACAATGCCCAGGCTGAGCACGCCGAGAAGGCTCTTGGCGTTTACGCGCCGCTCTTCCTTCTCCACCCAGATGGAAGACTTGAACTCGTTAGCCTTCTGGATAAAGAAGGTAGCCGGACGGGCATGGAGGCCGACCTGATTCTGGACCAATACTTCTTTAGCACACATGCAAATTCACTCTCCTACAGAATTGATAAAGGGGACTTCTGCCGCCGCAAAAAATGGGTCTAACGGGCGCAAAGTATTTGGGATTTGATTTCATTATAGCATATTTCCTGCCGCCGTCAACACGCATTCCCGAATTTTGGATTCCTGAACAGCTGACAGCCGCTTTTTTCGCCTGTTGTTTGTGCATCTTGTGGGCAATGTGGAAAACTTTTTGCCCATTGTGATGCTCTTGCCCAAACCACTCCACTAGATACTGTGCTTTACGCCCAAAAGAAGCATAGGAGGTTTCTTGCCCAGATATACGCCGCCGGGGGTCATTCCGGCGTTTTGTCCAGCTTTTCCAGAAGCTTTTTGTCCTCTTTGGAGAGCTCCGCCTGGGCCCACAAGTCGGGGCGGTTGCGGCGGGTGACGGCCAAGGACTGGGCCCGGCGCCACTGTTGGATATTCCCGTGGTGGCCCGAGAGGAGCACCGGCGGCACGGGCCGGCCCCGCCACACCTCCGGCCGGGTGTACTGGGGGGACTCCAGCAGGCCGGCATAGTGGCTCTCCTCGGTAAAGCAGGCCTCCTCGGACAGCACCCCGGGGAGCATGCGTGCCACGGCGTCGGTGAGAATCATGGCGGGCAGCTCCCCGCCGGTGAGGACATAGTCCCCAATGGAGATTTCCTCCACCTGGTACTCGTCCAGCAGGCGCTGGTCCACGCCCTCGTAGTGGCCGCAGAGGAGCACCAGCCCCGGCTCTTGGGCCAGGCGCTTGGCGTCCTCCTGGGTGAGGACCTTCCCACGGGGGGACATATACAGAATATGCGGCTGCCAGCCCAAATGTGCCCGCAGCTGGTCGATGCCCCGGGCAAAGGGCTCGGCGGCCAACAGCATGCCCTTGCCCCCGCCGAACACCGTGTCATCCACACGGCCCCGGGGGTCGGGGGAAAAGTCCCGCAGCTGGTGGCAGCACACCTGCAGCAGCCCCTTCTTCCGGGCCCGGCCGATGATGCTGTGCCCCAGCACCGGGGGGAACATCTCCGGGAACAAGGTGAGGATATCCACCCGCATTTAGGCTTCCTCCCCTTCCTGGTCGAAGATGCCGGGGATGGGCAGCAGCCGGATGACGCCCTCCTCCAGGCTGATTTCCTGAATCATGTGCTTCACCGCCGGGAACAGGTACTCCTTCCCGGCCCCGTCCACAATGCGGTACACGTCGTTGGCGCCGGTGGGCAGCACCTCCTGCAGCACGCCGTACTCCCGGCCGGTGGTGCCGTCGATGGCCTTGAGGCCTATCAAGTCCTGGAGGAACACCTGGCCCTCCTCCAGCCGCACGTCCTCCCGGTTGAGGTAGAGCACCTTGCCCCGCAGGGCGTCGCCCTGCTCTACGGTGTCCACGCCCCGCAGCTTTAGCAGCAGCCGCCCCTTGTGCACCCGGGAGGAAACCACCCCCGCGTCGGTTTTGCCGCCGTCAAAATACAGGTGCTTCACCCCCGCCACAAACTCTGGGGAATCGGCCCAGCACTCCAGCACCAGCTCCCCCCGGACGCCGTGGGTGCGCACGATTCTGCCCGCTTCTAAAAATTGATGTTTCATAGTGTCCTCCGGTATTTTGGGATAAACAAAAAAGGGCTTGCGCCCTTTCTGTTTAGTCGATTTCGACCATGATTTTCTTGTCGTTGCGGGTGGCGGCGGCGCGCATAACCACGCGGATTGCCTTGGCAATGCGGCCCTGCTTGCCGATGACCCGGCCCATGTCGTCCTCGGCCACGTGCAGGTGGTACACGGTGGTGCCGTTTTCCTGCTCCTCGCTGGTGACGACAATGTCTTCCGGCTTTTCCACCAGGCCGGAAGCAATGGCTTTCAGTAACGCTTCCATCTACGCTGCTCCTTTCAAGGCTGGGGCGGTGTGGGTCTTTTTTTAGATAACGCCGTGCTTCTTGAACAGGGCCTTCACCGTATCGGTGGGCTGGGCGCCGTTGGCAATCCACTTCTTGGCCTTCTCGGGGTCAACCTTTACCACGCTGGGCTCTTCCATGGGGTTGTAGTAGCCAATCTCCTCGATGAAGCGGCCGTCGCGGGGGAAGCGGGAATCCGCCACCACAATGCGGTAGAAGGGGGATTTCTTAGCGCCCATTCTTCTCAGTCTAATCTTAACTGCCATGATTCATTCCTCCAAAATGTTAGATAATAGTGAGATGATAAAAAATACGCTTGGCGCCCGGCGGGCCGGGCAATATTGGTCACGGGGCGGGCCCCGGCAATATCCGAAAACTTACAGGGGGAGGTTGGGCATGCGCCGGCGCTTCCCCTTGCCCATGCCGCCAAACTGCTTCATCAGCTTTTGGGTCTGGCGGAACTGGTTCAGCAGGCGGTTTACATCCTCCACCTTCATGCCGCAGCCGGCGGCGATGCGCTTCTTCCGGGAGGCGTTGAGGCAATCCGGGTGGGAGCGCTCGTAGGGCGTCATGGAGAGGATGATGGCCGCGCTGCGGTCCATGATGCGGTCGTCGATGTCCACATCGTCCAGCTTGTTGCCCACGCCGGGCAGCTTGGACAGGATGCCCTTGATGGGGCCCATCTTCTTCACCTGCTGGAACTGCTCCAGCAGGTCGTTTAAGTCCATCTTGTTCTGCATCAGCCGCTGGGCGGTCTTTTGGGCGGCCTTCTCGTCCAGGCGCTGCTGGGCGTCCTCGATGAGGGTGAGCACGTCGCCCATGCCCAAAATGCGGCTGGCCATGCGGTCGGGGTGGAACACTTCCAGGTCGCCAATCTTCTCGCCGGTGCCCGCGAACTTGATGGGCTTGCCGGTGACAGCCTTGACGGACAGCGCCGCGCCTCCCCGGGTGTCGCCGTCCAGCTTGGTGAGGATGACGCCGGTAATGTCCAGCAAATCGTCGAAAGCCTTGGCCACGTTGACGGCCTCCTGGCCGGTCATGGCGTCCACCACCAGCAAAATGTCCGTGGGGCTCACGGCCTCTTTGATGCGGTGGAGCTCGTCCATCAGCTGCTCGTCAATCTGCAGACGGCCGGCGGTATCGATGATGACGTAGTCGTTGCCGTAGTCCTTGGCGTGGCGCACAGCCTCTTGGGCGGTGAGCACCGGGTCCTGGGTGCCCCGCTCGAACACAGGGGCCCCGGCCTTCTCCCCCACCACCTGCAACTGTTTGATAGCCGCGGGGCGGTAGATGTCGCCGGCCACCAGCAGGGGGCGGTGGCCCTGGGACTTCAGCTGGTAGGCCAGCTTGGCGGCGTGGGTGGTTTTACCGGCGCCCTGCAGGCCGCACATCATGATGATGGCCGGCGGGTGGGCGGGCATTTTCAGCCGCTCCTCGCTGCCGCCCATCAGGCTGGTCAGCTCCTCGTTGACGATTTTGATGACCATCTGGGCGGGAGTCAGGCTCTCCATCACCTCGCTGCCCACGGCGCGGTCGGTGACTTTCTTGGTGAACTCTTTGGCCACCTTGTAGTTGACGTCGGCTTCCAGCAGGGCCAGGCGCACTTCCCGCATGGCTTCCTTTACGTCCGCCTCGGTGAGCTTGCCCTTGCTGCGCAACTTTTTAAAGGAATTGCTAAGCTTTTCCGCCAAACCCTCGAATGCCACTGGCTTTCCCTCCTGGAATACAAAATGTGGAACGCGCCCGGAGGCGCTGGTACGCTTTTTTCGTAGAAAGGCCTTTACGCCTCCATGGAAATCTCCTGGGCGCACTCCAGGATCTTCCCGGCGTTTTCATCGATGCCGGGCACGCGGCCGTTCTGCTCGTTGAAATCCTGGATGGCCAAGGCGCAGTCGCAGATAAGCGTCAAGGCTTTTTGGATCTCCTGGAAGCGCCGGGCCAGGCCCAGCCGCTCCTCCATCTCCAGCAGCTGCTGCTCCGCGCGCTTGATGGCGTCCCGCACGCCCTGGCGGGTGATGTCCCGGTCTTGGGCGATCTCGGCCAAAGACAGGTCCTCGTTGTAATAGGCGTCCACCACCTCCCGCTGGGTATCGGTGAGCATGTCGCCGTAGAAATCCAGCAAAAAGCTGATGCGCAGGTCTTTTGCCATGTGAGAAACCCTCCTTTTGCGCGGCGCCTTTCTTCAACTCTGTAAAGCGGTTTTCTTTACAGCATATAGGATTATACACGATTGCCGCGGGTTTGTCAACACGGGAAGCAAAAAAAGCGGCGGGAAACCCACCGCGTTCCTCACTTTTGGTCCTTGGGCCGGCTTCCCCTCAGCCCCCACAGGCCCACTCCTCCGGCGGCCGCCCCCACAAGGAGCTTTCCCAGGGCGCTGGTAAAGGTGTTTTCCACCAGCCTCAAAACGCTTTCTGCTTCCCCATAGGCAGCAAGCACCTCTTGCCCGGTGGTGGCCCAGGCGTACAGGTCCGCCGCGCCCCACACAAGCACCGCAGCGCCGCACACCACCAGGCCTGTAAAGCCGAGCCTCGTTTTGGCACTTTTCATCGCTCTGTCCTCCCCCTGTTATTGGATAATTTCAGTATAGCAAAATCTTCTCTCTTTCACAACTGCTGATTGCCTTGAGCCCCGGTTTGTGCTATGCTAAAGAGTAAGCAAAAACCCAATGGGAGGTCGAACCATGCTTTACTTTAACTGCGATTACACCGAGGGCGCGCACCCCCGGGTTCTGGAAAAGATGCTGGAAACCAACTTGGAACAGACCGTGGGCTACGGCGAGGACCCCTACTGCGAAGCCGCCCGGGAGCTCATCCGCCGGGAGTGCCAACGGCAAGACGTGGACGTGCAGTTCCTGGTGGGGGGCACCCAGACAAACTTCACCGTCATCCGGGCGGCGCTGCGGCCCTACCAGGGGGTGCTCTCCCCGGCGACTGGGCACATCAACGGCCACGAGACCGGCGCGGTGGAGGCCACCGGCCACAAGGTGCTGGCGCTGCCCACCGGCCCCGAGGGAAAGCTCACTGCCGCCCAGGTGGAGGAGGCTGTGCGGGCCCACTGGGCGGACGAGGCCCGGGAGCACCTGGTGCAACCCAAAATGGTGTACATCAGCCACCCCACAGAAAACGGCGCGCTGTACACCTTGGCCGAGCTGGAAGCCCTAAGCGAGACCTGCAAGGAGCTGGGGCTGTACCTCTTTTTGGACGGCGCCCGGCTGGGCTACGGCCTGACGGCCCGGGGCAGCGACGTGTCCCTGGGGGACTTGGCCCGGCTGTGCGACGTGTTCTACATTGGGGGCACCAAGTGCGGCGCGCTGCTGGGGGAGGCGGTGGTCATCGCCAACCCAGACTTGCAGCGGGATTTCCGGTACTCCATCAAGCAGAACGGCGGCATGCTGGCCAAGGGCAGGCTGCTGGGGCTGCAATTCCTGGCGCTGTTTGAGGACGACCTCTACTACGACATCTGCCGGGCCGCCAACGAGCAGGCCTACCGCATCGCCGCCGCCTGCAAAGAGGCCGGGTTCCCCTTCTTCACCGCCTCCCCCACCAACCAGCAGTTTCCCATCTTCCCCAACCGGCTGCTGGCCAAGCTGCGGGAGAAGTACGCTGTGTCCATCTGGGCCAAGGTGGATGAGGAGCACACGGCCATCCGCCTGTGCACCAGCTGGGCCACCCGGGAGGAGGCCGTGGACCAGCTCCTGGGGGACATCCGCGCCCTGGGGAAAGAGCTGTGAAGGCCCTCTCTTTGATGGAGCCCTGGGCGGCCCTCATCGCCGCAGGGGTGAAGTCCATTGAGACGCGGAGCTGGCGCACCGCCTACCGGGGGCCGCTGTACATCCACGCCTCCCGGGCCAAGGTGGACCAAAAGGACCCCCACATCCAGCGGCTGCTTTCCCTGCTGCCGGAGGGGAGCCTGCACCCGGGGTTTGTGGTGTGCCGGTGCGTGCTGAAAGACTGCCTGCCCATGGACGAAAGCTTCTTAGGCTGGATAGAGGGCCATCCCCTGGAGAAACTCTGCGGGGAGTACGCCCCCGGCCGCTTTGCCTGGGTGCTGGAGCAGGTGGAGCCTCTGGAGGCGCCGGTGGCCGCCAAAGGGCACCTCAGCCTGTGGGAGTGGGAGCCTCCCCCATAAACCAAACTAAAAACAGCCAGAGCTGGTTTCGCGCCGGCCCTGGCTGTTTCTCTATGCTTTTACGAATGGGCCACCGCCCGGGCCAGGCACTGGCCCAACAGCACCCCTGCCACGCAGAGGGCCACGCTGAGGAGGACATAGGCCCCGCCCAGCAAATACCTGCCGTTTTGGAACAGGGTGACGGCCTCCAGGGAAAAGGTGGAGAAGGTGGTAAAGCCGCCGCAGACGCCGGTCTGCCAAAAGAGCTTGCCCCGCTCCCCCAGCAGGCGCTGGGAAAACAGGCCGCTGAGGAAACCGATGGCCACAGCCCCCAGGAAGTTCGTGGCCAGCGTCAGCAAGGGGAACGCCCCTTTCCACGGCAGCAGGCTGATGCCGTACCGGCCCACGGCGCCCACCGCGCCGCCCAGGGCCACCCATATCACAGAACCCAATGGTATCCCTCCCCACAAACAGCTTGCTTACAGCTCCAGGCCCTGGTAGCTCTCCTGGAGGATGGCGCAGGAATCGGCCAGCTTCTGGCGCTCCTCCTCGGTGAGGGAGAGCTCCAGCACCCGGTCTACGCCGTTGCGGTTGACGATGCAGGGCACCCCGGCGAACACGTCCCGCTGGCCGTACTCCCCCCGCAGCCGGGCGGACACGGTGAGGACGCTGTTCTCGTTGGAGAGCACCGCCCGGACAATGCGCACCAAGGCCATGCCGATGCCGTAGTAAGTGGCGCGCTTGGCCTCGATGATTTTCTGGGCGGCGTCCCGCACCTCCACGCTGATGGTCTGCATCTCCTCCAGGCAGAACTTGCCCTGGGACTGCTCGCAGATGTCCGCCACGGATTTGGTGGCCACCATGGCCTGGCTCCAGGGGACGAACTCGCTGTCGCCGTGCTCGCCGATGACATAGGCGTGGACGTTGCGGGGGTCCACGGTGAAGTAATCCCCCAGCAGGTAGCGCAGCCGGGCGGTGTCCAAGGTGGTGCCGGTGCCGAACACCCGGTTGGAATTGAAGCCGGAGAGCTCATAGGTGACCCGGGTCATAATGTCCACGGGGTTGGTGGCCACCAGGAAAATCCCCGAGAAGCCCGAGTGGGTGATGGGGCCGATGATGGACTGGAACACCGCCGTGTTCCGCTTGAGCAGATCCAGGCGGGATTCACCGGGCTTCTGGCTGACCCCGGCGCAGATGACCACAATGTCGGCGTCGGCGCAGTCGCTGTAATCCCCGGCGTAAATCTTCATGCTGGAGGGGGCAAAGGCCACGCCGTGGTTCAAGTCCATGGCCTCGCCCTCGGCGCGGTGCCTGTCGATGTCCACCAGCACCAGCTCGTCGCACACAGCCTGGTTTAAGGCGGAGTAGGCGAAGCTCATGCCCACCATGCCGGTGCCCACCAGGACGATTTTCCGTTTATTCAAAATCATATCGATGCACTCCTTTTCCAGGGCGCGGAGGGGCCCGCGCCGCAGCTTTGCTTGTATTGTACCGCGTTTTTCCAGGAAAGGCAAGAGAAAATAAGAATTTTTCTTATTTTTATTTTCCCGCTGCCCCTCTTTCCTTTTTAGCCTGCCCCACAAAGCGACAGGACATTCCCGGCCGGGCTTTTATAATAGAGGGGAAACGGGGGGATGGCGGTGACGGTCTACGCCGATGTGCTGGTGATTGTGAACCTGTATGTGGATTTCTTCCTGCTGTGGGCCACCCGGCGGGTGCTCCAGCTGCGGGCAAAGCCCTGGCGGCTGGCGGCGGGGGCCTTGGTGGGCGGGCTGTGCGCCTTGGCCTGTC
>FR893801.1 GCA_000435395.1 Firmicutes bacterium CAG:94 | reverse complement strand
ATCAGCTTATCGGTGGTCTGAGCAGTGGCGCTGAAGTCCAGGTCGGCCAGAGTCTTGCCGTCCTTGGGATCCTCCAGGTCGATGGCCAGAGTGTAGTTCTTCTTAACGTCGGCGTTGTTCTTGTTGTTGGCGGTGACAGTGATTTCCCAGGTTTCATCGGCATCGATGGAGCCCAGCTTCCCATTAATGGCGCTCAATGTGGTTTCGCCATTCACCACCTGGGTATTCTTCTTTCCATAGGTCACATAAGCGTGGCTGGAAGGAGTGACGAAGATGGTCCAATCCCGGACATCAGTGGTCATGAAGGGAACCTTCACCAGCAGGTCATCCTCGGTGGTGGTCACGTCAGCCTTATAGGTGTTGCCGGAGCTATCCTTAATCCAAATAGCGGTGATGGTAGCATCGGTGGTGTTGGTATCGGTGGTGACGTCCAGAGTGTAGGTCTGCTTGGTGCCGTCCTCGGCAACCACGTCCACAATCTGCTGCTTGCTCACATTGATATCATTTTCACCTGTGAAAGTCCAAACTTTCACTGCACTGTTGTTTTCATCAAGAGTAGGATTAACAGTCTTGCTGTCAATAGTAACGCTCTGCACAGTGGCAGGGGTCTTAATGACCACATCAGCATCTTTACCAGCAATGTTATCAACGGTGGGCACAGAAGCGGTCAGAGTGCCGGCCTCAGCATCAACCTCACCCAGAGTGTCGTTAACCTTC
This sequence comes from Firmicutes bacterium CAG:94, assembly GCA_000435395.1. Classification (GTDB taxonomy): domain Bacteria; phylum Bacillota; class Clostridia; order Oscillospirales; family Acutalibacteraceae; genus Acutalibacter; species Acutalibacter ornithocaccae. The sequence goes on along the minus strand of FR893801.1, from coordinate 760 downwards.
ACATAGGTGATTTCGGTGCTGGTGTCCTTCTCCAGCTGGACAAGCAGGTCATAGGTCTGCACAGCGCCGTTATAAGCGCCGTTAGTAGCGACGGTCTCGGGCAGACGGTTCACAACAACCTTGCCCTCGAACTCCTGGTCACCAGTGCCCAGGCCAGTAAAGGTAATCTTATCGCCGGAACCGTCAGACTTGACATTACCCAGCTTTTTAGCGGTATCCCACACTTCCACATTGGAAGTCACATCGCCCTCGGCCACATAAGAGACGGCCAGCTGGGGGTTAGGGAAGGAGCTATCGGTGGTCTTGTCGTAGATAGCGCTCTCAGGCAGGTTCACAACGATGGTGTCGGGCACATCGTCCAGGTTGGCGTCAACGGGGGTAGCGGAGTACTTTTCGCCATCGGTGCCGGTGACAGTGAACTGGCTCAGGGCCTCCAGATAGGAGGTGACCTTCACGGTGTATTTAGCAATGTTGTTGCCGGACTCGGAAGTAACGGTGAAGGTGTCGCCGTTGTCGGCGTCCACAATCACACCGCCCTCAGTAGGAGTACCGTCAATGTCCTCGCCGTCCACAGGAGCGACTACCATCTGGAAAGCACCGGTCTTCTGCATGGTTTCGTTCCAAGTGTTAGTCTCGCTGGGAGTGGCAGTGCCAGTATGACGGGCCAGTACCACATTGACAATCTTGTTTTCAGTGTCAACAGTGGCGGAGTAAACGCCCTTCACGTTTTCCACGAACTTCACATCCGTGGTAGTGGACA
>FR893800.1:33953-40393 GCA_000435395.1 Firmicutes bacterium CAG:94 | reverse complement strand
GGAGGACTTTGTCCGGCAGGTGCTCTTTGCGGCCTGCAACGCCCGCCGCCTGTGCTGCGGGGAGGACTTCCGCTTTGGCAAGGGCGCCGCGGGGGACGTGGCCCTGCTGCGCTCCCTCTGCCAGGAGGCCGGCGTGGAGCTGTATGTGGTGCCCCCTGTGGAGGACGGCGGGGAGAAGGTCAGCTCCACCCGCATCCGCAAAGCCGTGGAGGAGGGGGACATCCCCACCGCCAACCGGCTGCTGGGGCGGCCCTTCGGCTTCTCCCTGGAGGTGATTCACGGCAACCACATCGGCACGGGGCTGGGCACGCCCACCATCAACCAGGCCATCCCAGAGGGCTTTGTGCTGCCCCGGTTCGGGGTGTACGCCAGCTGGTGCCGGGTGGGGGGGCAGTTCTTCTACGGCGTGACCAACGTGGGGGTAAAGCCCACGGTGGGCTCGGACAAGGTGCTGGCCGAAACCTGGATGCCGGAGTTTTCCGGCGATTTGTACGGCAAGCGGGTGCGGGTGTTCCTGCTGGAATTTTTGCGGCCCGAGCGGAAGTTTGCTTCCCTGGAGGAATTAAAAGCCGCCATCACCTACAACGGCCGCCAGGCCCAGGCGGTAGCCGCCCGCACGCCGCCCCCGGCGTTCCTCGCCAGCCGGGGGTAAAAGGGCTGTTTTGCCAGGGTTTTCCCGTGATATTTCCCGGAAACCACTTTACAAAAACCGCGCCCTATGGTAAAATAAGCAAGCTGCCCGCCCCTCGGGTAAGGGAGTCACCGACCCCTACCTGTGGAGCTGGGTGAATACAATGCGGCGCTGCCGCGGAAAAGGTGGAATGTACCATGACTAAGACTGAAAAGACCGAAATCATCCAGAAGTATGCCCGGCACGAGGGCGACACCGGTTCCCCCGAGGTGCAGATTGCTGTGCTGACCAAGCGCATCAACGACCTGACCGAGCACCTGCGCGTGAACAAGAAGGACCATCACTCCCGCCGTGGCCTGCTGAAGATGGTCGGCCAGCGGAGAAACCTTCTCAACTACCTGACCAAAATCGACATCGAGCGCTACCGCGCCATCATTGCCGAGCTGGGCATCCGTAAGTAAGAGAAAAGAAGCGGGCTGTGACTGTGGGCCTTTTGGCCGGCGGGCACAGCCTTTCGCTCTTTTTTGGGGCGGGACCTGTTTTACAAGCAAACCAGCTGGAGAACCCGGCCGGCTTGTTTCCTTGGAAAACAGGGGCCGCCTTTTGAGTAACCGCCCTGGCGGGAGTGCCAGGGAGAAAGGAACCTGTTATGTTCGAGAATTTCAGAGTGTTCGAAACAGAGCTGGCGGGGCGGCCGCTGGTGGTGGAGACTGGGAAAATGGCCCAGCTGGCCAACGGCGAGTGCCTGGTGCGCTATGGGGACACCGTGGTCCACGTGGCGGCCACAGCCTCTGCCAAGCCCCGGGATGGCATCGATTTCTTCCCCCTGTCTGTGGACTATGAAGAGAAGCTCTACTCCGTGGGCAAGATCCCCGGGGCCTTCCTCCGCCGTGAGGGCCGCCCCAGCGAGAAGGCCACCCTCACCTGCCGCATGATCGACCGGCCCATCCGCCCCCTGTTCCCCAAGGACATGCGCAACGACGTGTCCATCGTCTGCACCGTGATGTCCGTGGACCAGGACAACTCCCCGGAGATTGCCGCCATGATTGGCACCTCCATCGCCCTCTCCATCTCCGACATCCCCTGGAAGGGCCCCATCTCCGGCGTTTCCGTGGGCCTGATTGACGGGGAGTTTATCATCAACCCCAACGCCGAGGAGCGCAAGGTCAGCGAGATGGCCGTTACCGTGGCCTCCACCGACGAGCGCATCGCCATGATCGAGGCCGGCGCCAACGAGGTGTCCGACGAGGATATGTACAACGGCATCATGGCCGGCCACGAGGCAAACCAGAAAATCATCCAGTTTATCAAGGACATCCAGGCCCAGATTGGCAAGGAGAAGTTCTCCTACCCCTCCAACAAGCCGGAGCACGAGATGTTCGAGGCCATCCGGGATTACGCCGAGGACGCTGTGCGGGCCGCTTTGGACACCGACGACAAGAACGTGCGGGACGAGCGCCTGAAGCCCGTCTACGAGGACGTGCACGAGCACTTCGCCCAGGAGTACCCCGACCAGGAGGCCAAAATCGACGAGTGCCTGTACCTGACCCAGAAGTATGTGGTGCGCCGCTGGCTCTTGGACGAGCAGAAGCGCGTGGACGGCCGCGGCATGGACGACATGCGCCCCCTGGCCGCCGAGGTGGCCTTGCTGCCCCGCGTCCACGGCTCCGGCATGTTCACCCGTGGCCAGACCCAGGTGCTCACCGTGGCCACCCTGGGCTCCATCCGGGACAACCAGCTGCTGGACGGCATCGACGAGGAGGAGACCAAGCGGTACATCCACCACTACAACTTCCCCTCTTACTCCGTGGGCGAGACCAAGCCCAGCCGGGGCCCCGGCCGCCGGGAGATCGGCCACGGCGCCTTGGCCGAGCGGGCTCTGGTGCCTGTCATCCCCAGCGTGGACGAGTTCCCCTACACCATCCGCCTGGTCAGCGAGGTGCTGTCCTCCAACGGCTCCACCAGCCAGGCTTCCATCTGCGGCTCCACCTTGGCCCTGATGGACGCGGGCGTGCCCATCAAGGCCCCTGTGGCCGGCATCTCCTGCGGCCTCATTACCGAGGGCGACCGCTGGATGACCATGGTGGACATCCAGGGCATTGAGGACTTCTTCGGCGATATGGACTTTAAGGTGGGCGGCACCAAGAAGGGCATCACCGCCATCCAGATGGATTTGAAGATTCAGGGCCTGACCCCCGAAATGGTGAAGGAAGCCCTGGAAAAGACCCACAAGGCCCGCAACTATATCATTGACGAAATCATCTTGAAGGCCATCCCCGAGGTGCGCCCCGAGCTCTCCCCCTACGCCCCCAAGATGCTCTCCACCCAGATTCCCGTGGACAAGATTCGGGAGGTCATCGGCAGCGGCGGCAAGGTCATCCAGAAGATTTGCGCCGAGTGCGAAGTGAAGATGGACGTGGAAGAGGACGGCCATGTGTTCATCTCCGGCCTGGATTTGGCCAAGTGCCAGCGGGCTTTGGACATTGTGGACACCATTGTCAACGACCCCGAGCCCGGCTCCTACTACAACGGCCGCGTCACCCGGCTGATGGACTTCGGCGCCTTTGTGGAGATTGCCCCGGGCAAGGAAGGCCTGGTGCACATCTCCCGCCTGGACGTGAAACGCACCGAGAAAGTCACCGACGTGGTGAACGTGGGCGACATCGTCAAAGTGAAGGTGCTGGAGATCGACGACAAGGGCCGCCTGAACCTCAGCCGCCGGGACGCCCTCATCGATTTGGACGGCGCTGTGCCGGAGAACGACATCTCCGAAAAGCCCCGCCGGGAGCACCGCGATAGGGACCGCCGGCCCCGCCGGGAGCACCGGGAGTAAGGCAAGCCGCAGACTGCCGCCCTTTTAAAAAGAGGGGCAAAGCTCCACGTGAAACAAAGGGAAGCCTTGCAGGGCTCAGCAACAGGCAGTCCACAGGGCAAGCCCATCGGAAGAAACACAACAGGCCAGCGCCGCACCCAAGCAAGGTGTTGGCGCTGGTTTTTGTTTGCGCCAGGCGGAAGCGGCGCTCCCCGTTCCCCCGGTCCTTTGGGAAGCGGAGCCCCGCTTTGCGCGGCAGGCCGCCCTCCCACACCTGCCGCCTTTTTGAAAAGGGTGGACGAAAAACCATCTTATAACACGCGTTATTTTAGTAAAACAATACATTGTTTTCCACACTTTCCTGTGGTAACATGAAACTAGTATTTCCCATTGAAAGGAGTTCTCCCTATGACCTTCCAAGAGCTTTTCCAGCAGGTAAAATCCCGCTTTCTGGGCGCCGATGTCTCCCAGGTGTCCGACCCCACCCGCATCCAAATCAACCTCACCGGCCAGGCCGCCGGCACCTTCTACGTGGAGATGAAGGGCGGCCACTTGGCCATTGAGCCCTACGAGTACCACGACCGGGATGTGGAAATCACCATCTCCGACGAGAACTTCCAGAAGCTCATCGACGGCAAGCTGGACCCCGTGGCCGCCTTTACCTTTGGCAAGCTGAAGGCCCAGGGGGATTTGGGCAAGGCCCTGGAACTGAAGAAGCTGATTCGATGAGGGATTCCACAAACGCACAGGCCCCTGTGGAAAAGAAAGCCATCATCGCCATGAGCGGCGGGGTGGATTCCAGCGTGGCGGCCCTTCTCTGCCAGCAGCAGGGCTTCGACTGCGTGGGCGTCACCTTGGCCTTGACCGACAACAGCGATAGGGGCCTGCCGGAGGAGGCCTTCCCCGGGGAGCGCACCTGCTGCTCCGTGGACGATGTGGCCGACGCCCGCAGCGTGGCCTTCCGCCTGGGGATGCCCTTTTACGTGTTCAACTTTAAGGAGGCCTTCCGCCGGGAGGTGATGGACCGCTTTGCCGCCGCCTACCAGCGGGGGGAGACGCCCAACCCCTGCATCGACTGCAACCGGTATATCAAGTTCGCCAAGCTGATGCACCGGGGGGAGGAGATTGGCTTCCCCTATGTGGCCACAGGCCACTACGCCCGGGTGGAGCAGGACAGGGCCACCGGCCGGTGGCTTTTGAAAAAGGGCCTGGATGAGAACAAGGACCAAAGCTATATGCTCTACTCCCTCACCCAGTGGGAGCTCTCCCGGCTGCTGCTGCCTTTGGGAGGGCTCACCAAGGAGGAGACACGCCGCCTGGCGGAGGAGCACGGCTTTGTCAACGCCAGAAAGCGGGACAGCCAGGACATCTGCTTTGTGCCCGACGGGGACTACGCCGCCTTCATCCGCCGGTGGACGGGAAGGGACTTCCCTCCCGGGGACTTTGTGGGCACTGGGGGAGAGGTCTACGGCCAGCACAAGGGCATCATCCACTACACCGTGGGCCAGCGCAAGGGCCTGGGGCTTTCCTTCCCCCAGCCCATGTTCGTCAAGGAGCTGGACGTGGAAAACAACCAGGTGGTGCTCTCTAAGGCCGAGGAGCTGTTCTCCCAAACGGTGACTGCCCGGGATGTGAACTTGATTTCCGTGGAGAGCATCCCAGAGCCCCTGCGGGTAAAGGCCCGGGTGCGCTACCGGCAGAAGGAGCAGCCCGCCACCGTGGTGCAAACCGGCCCCGACGAGCTGCGGGTGGTATTCGACCAGCCCCAGCGGGCCATCACCCCCGGCCAGGCCTTGGTGCTCTACGACGGGGACACCGTGGTGGGCGGGGGCAGAATTGTGAGAAACTAAGGGAAAGGAAGGGGCTGCGGCCCTTGGATGGATATGGAACTGAAAGACGCGCAAGTGCTGGTGGTGAAGGTGGGCACCTCCACCCTCACCTATGAAAACGGCAAGGTAAACCTGCGGCGGCTGGAACGGCTGTGCCGCACCCTCTCGGATTTGCAGAACGCCGGGCGGAAGCTGGTGCTGGTTTCCTCCGGCGCCATCGGCGTGGGCATGGGCAAGCTGGGCCTGCCCCAGCGCCCCGAGGAGACGGAGAAAAAGCAGGCGCTGGCCGCCATTGGCCAGTGCGAGCTGATGTTCCTCTACGACAAGTTCTTTGGGGAGTACGACCACACCGTGGCCCAGGTGCTGCTCACCGCCGATGTGGTGGACTTCCCCCGGGGCCGGGAGAACGTGCAGAACACCTTCCGGGAGCTGCTCTCCATGGGGGTCATCCCGGTGGTAAACGAGAACGACACCGTGGAGACCCAAGAGCTGGAGGGCAAGAACTTCGGCGACAACGACACCCTCTCCGCAGTGGTGGCGGGGCTGTGCGGCGCCCAGGGGCTCATCATCCTGACGGACATCGACGGCCTGTACGACAGCGACCCCCGGAAAAACCCCCAGGCCCGGCGCATCCCCCGGGTGGAGGAAATCACCCCTGCCGTGGAGGAGCTGGCCGGAGGCGCGGGCTCCAACCGTGGCACAGGGGGCATGGCCACCAAGCTGAAGGCCGCCAAGCTGGCCAAAAGCCAGGGGATCCCCACGGCGGTGATTTCCGGCAGTCACACGGAAACCCTCTACCAGCTGCTGCGGGGCGAGGACGTGGGGACCGTGTTCCCCGTGTAAAAAGCGGCGCCAAAGACGGGTGAAGCTTTTACAAAAAGCTTCGGCATGGCTGGACGCCAGCCCCAACAAATCCAGCGGACGGGGCGCACACGCCGCAGCCGGTATCCCCGAAAGCAGGCGGTGGGGCAGAGGCGAAACGCGTGGACACAGGTCGAAATCTTTTCGTTGCCGCCCGGCTCACCGCAAATCTCTACGCGCCCTTGCGGCGTGTTACCATACCCTTACAAAGGAGGCTGTACCATGACCATGAATGAAATGGGCGCCCGGGCCAAAACCGCTGCCCGGGCCCTTGCCAACGCGGGCGCTTTGAAGGAGTCCGCTTTGC
>FR893800.1:32512-33887 GCA_000435395.1 Firmicutes bacterium CAG:94 | reverse complement strand
TGGCCGCCAACGCCCTGGACGTCCAGGCGGGGCGGGAGGCGGGCATGTCCCGGGCTTTGCTGGACCGCCTGTCTTTGACAGAGGCCCGCATTCAAGATATGGCCGCCGCCGTGGAGGAGGTGGCCAAGTCCGCCGACCCGGTGGGGAAGACCCTCTCCGGCCAAAGGCTCCCCAACGGCTTGCAGCTGGAGAAGGTCACGGTGCCCCTGGGGGTTATCGGCATCATCTACGAGGCCCGGCCCAACGTCACCAGCGACGCCGCCGCCCTGTGCCTGAAGGCGGGGAACGCCGTCATCCTCCGGGGCGGGAAGGAGGCCTTCCGCTCCAACCAGGCGGTGGTCAAGGTGCTGCGGGAGGCCTTGGCGGAAGGGGGCCTGCCTGCCGACTGCGTCCAGCTGGTGGAGGACACCTCCCGCCAGTCCGCCCAAGAGCTGATGGCCCTGACGGAGTACCTGGACGTGCTCATCCCCCGGGGCGGGGCGGGGCTCATCCGCTCGGTGAAGGAGAACGCCCGGGTGCCTGTGATAGAAACCGGCGTGGGCAACTGTCACGTCTATGTGGACAAGGACGCCGATTTGAATATGGCCGCCAACATCATCTACAACGCCAAGTGCTCCCGGCCCTCGGTGTGCAACGCCATTGAGACCATCCTGGTGCACCAGGACGTGGCGGAGGAGGCCCTGCCCCTCATCCAGGCCCGGCTGGACGAAAAGCAGGTGGAGCTGCGGGGCTGCGAAAAAGCCCAGGCCATCCTGCCGGGGATACCCCCCGCCACAGAGGAGGACTGGGCCACAGAGTATTTGGACTACATCCTGGCGGTGAAGGTGGTGGCCTCGTTGGAGGAGGCATTGGAGCACATTGCCCGGTACTCCACCGGCCACAGCGAGTGCATCGTCACGGAGAACTACACCGCCGCCCAGCGGTTCCTCAACGAGGTGGACGCCGCCGCGGTGTACGTCAACGCCAGCACCCGCTTTACCGATGGCGGCCAGTTTGGCCTGGGGGCGGAGATTGGCATCTCCACCCAGAAGCTCCACGCCCGGGGCCCCATGGGGCTGGAACAGCTGGTGAGCACAAAGTTCCTCATCCGGGGCAGCGGCCAGGTGCGCTGAGTCACAGCAGCAAAAACAGCAGGGCGAACAGCAGCTCGTGGTTTTTCTCGTCCCCGCTGAGCAGGAGCAGCAGCGCCAAAATGATGGTGCGCTCCTTGTCTTGGAAAAAGGCGTCCAGCAGGCCGGGCTCCCCTTTGGGCGCCGGTGCCGGCGCAGGCGGGGGAGGGGGCTCGGGCGGCGGAGGCTCCTGCCGGGGCGGCTCTTTGGGGGGCTTCCTGGGGGGCGGGATGTGGGCCCGGGCCTGCATTTCCCGGGCGCGGCGG
>FR893800.1:30516-32493 GCA_000435395.1 Firmicutes bacterium CAG:94 | reverse complement strand
GGGCCGCCTCCTCCCGCAGCTTGTTCATGTCTACCTCGTTGGGCACAGCCACGCCCCCTTCCTACAACAGGCCGGACAGCAGCCCGGAAAAGACGCCGCTCTCCTTGAGCAGGGGCAGCAGCCGCAGCATCTGTAAAATCTGGATGGCTTCGTCCACCTTTTTCTGGCGAGCCTCCCCCAGCAGGGGGCGCAGTGCCCGCAGCAGCCGGGTGGCGTCGTCCTCGCGATTGGCCTGGTTGAGCAAGGGCCCCAGGCGGGCCATGAGGGACAGCGCCTGGGGATTGAGCCCCGCCAGGGCGGTGGAGGGGCTTTCCGCCGGGGGCGGGGAGGCTTGCCCGCCGCCCAAGGCCCCCAGCAGGGCGGAGAGGTCCGGCCCGCCGGAGGGGGCAGGGGCGGGCTTTTCCTCCTGGCCGCCCAGGGAGCTTAACAGCCCCTGGAGCTGCCCCATGGTCTGGGGGTCCGAGAGGACTTTTTGCAGCTGTTGGGTCAGGTCGTCCATGGGAGAGCTCCTTTCCGCCAAAGGCGTTTATGGGTTGGGCTTGCCCTGGCTGCCTAAAAGCTGCAACAGCTTTTGGGCCTGGGGCGTGGAGAGCAGCTTTTTGGCGGCCTCCGGGTCGGAGAGGACCTTCCGCAGGTTGGCGGCGTCCTGGCCGCTGGCGTTGCCCGCCAGGTGGGAGAGGTCCCCCCGCTGGGCGGCGTCTTTCAAGGCCTGGGGCGTGGTGCCCATGCGCTGGGCGGCCAGTTTCAGCAGGGCCTCCAGCTGGTTTTCGTTGGGAGTCATTCCCGTGGATACCCCCTTTCACGTGGGATGGCCGGTGGCAAGGCCGGCCCTGTTCCCATAGTATGCGGCAGGGGGGAAAAAATGACGGGCCGTCTGGGGAGGGCGCGTTGTATCTTTTGGAAAGGAAGGGTTTTACCCATGCGAATTTTAGTGGTGTCCGACACCCACGGCAACGACAGCAGCCTGCGCCGGGCCATTTTGGCCCAGCCCAAGGCGGAGGTGGTCATCCACCTGGGGGACGGGGAGGAGGAGCTCCTGCGGGCCAAGCGGGCCTTCCCGGAGAAGATGTTCCTGGCGGTGCGGGGCAACTGCGACTTTGGCTCCGACTTGCCCCTGACCGGGGAGTTTACCGCCCAGGGCGTGAAGATTTTCTACACCCACGGCCACTACTACGGGGTGAAATCCGGCCTGTACACCTTTGCCTGCGCCGCCCGGGAGCGGGGCGCCCAGGTGGCCCTGTACGGCCACACCCACAACGCCCTGGAGGACTACGACGACGGGCTGTATCTGCTAAACCCCGGCTCTTTAAACAGCTGGGAGGCCACCTACGGCACGGTGGACATCACCCCCCAGGGGATTGTGACAAACATTGTAAAACTCCCGTAAACACGACCCGTTTTGAGTTGACATGAGATACAAAAAATGGTAATCTAAATAATAGAAATCTAAGCAAACTCTCTGGCGCCAGGCAGCATCCAGGCGCCTAGACAGGAAGGGAAGGCTTCAAACATGACAGAGTATGAGAGATGGCTGAACCAGCCTTTGGATGACCCGGACCTTACAGAGGAGCTGCAGTCCATCCAGGGCCAAGAGGAAGAAATCAACGACCGCTTTTATATGGACTTGGAGTTTGGCACCGCCGGTTTGCGGGGCGTCATTGGCGCGGGCACCAACCGCATGAACGTCTACACCGTGCGCAAGGCCACCCAGGGCCTGGCCAACTACCTGCTAAAGCACGCCAATGGCAAGCCCCAGTCCGTGGCCATTGCCCACGACAGCCGCAACAAGGGCGTGCTGTTCTGCCAGCAGTCCGCGGCGGTGCTGGCCGCCAACGGCATCAAGGCATACCTCTATCCCCAACTGATGCCCACCCCCGCCCTGTCCTTCGCGGTGCGGCACTTGCAGTGCGACGCGGGCATCTGCGTCACCGCCAGCCACAACCCCGCCAAGTACAACGGCTACAAGGCCTATGGCAG
>FR893800.1:28097-30495 GCA_000435395.1 Firmicutes bacterium CAG:94 | reverse complement strand
CTATGGCAGCGACGGCTGCCAGATTACCTCGGACATGGCCGACGGCATCACCCAGGAAATCAAGTCCCTGGACATCTTCTCCGGCGTAAAGCGCATGGACTTTGAGGAGGGTGTCAAGCAGGGCCTCATCGAATACATCGGCGACGAAACCGTGGACGCCTTCCTGGACGCTGTGTACCAGGAGAGCCTCATCGACGACGCCAGCAACTTAAAGCTGGTGTACACCCCCTTAAACGGCGCCGGCAAGACCTGCGTGCTGCGCATTTTGGAGCGCATCGGCATCCAGGACGTCACCGTGGTGCCCGAGCAGGCCGAGCCCGACGGGAACTTCCCCACCTGCCCCTATCCCAACCCCGAGTTCCGGGAGGCTTTGCAGAAGGGCCTGGAGCTGTGCGAGAAGGTCCAGCCGGACCTGCTGCTGGCCACCGACCCGGACAGCGACCGGGTGGGCATCGCCGTGAAGCAGGGCGGCGAGTTCAAGCTGATGACCGGCAACGAGGTGGGCATTTTGCTGCTGGACTTCATCGCCCGGGTCAAGCAGGAGCAGGGCAAGCTGCCCGCCCATCCCGTGGCCGTGACCACCATTGTCTCCACGGACATGGTGGACCCCATCGCCCAGCACTACGGCGTTGAGATGCGCCGCTGCCTGACGGGCTTTAAGTACATCGGCGACATCATCGCCGAGCTGGAGCAGAAAGAGGGCAACGCCAACAGCTACCTGCTGGGCTTTGAGGAGAGCTACGGCTACCTGTCCGGCGGCTACGTCCGGGACAAGGACGCCGTGGACGGCAGCATGCTCATCTGCGAGATGGCCTCCTACTACAAGCGCCAGGGCAAGACTCTGGTGGACGTGATGAACGAGCTGTACGAGACCTACGGCTACTACCAGAACGCCACCTTGAACTTCGGCTTCGAGGGCGAGGACGGCATGAAGACCATGCAGAAAATCATGGACACCCTGCGGCAGGAGCCTCCCACGGAGATTGCCGGGGCCAAGGTTGTGGGCCGCAGCGACTACCAGCTGAGCCAGTCCTATGGGGACAAGGAGGGCGCCATCGATTTGCCCAAGTCCAACGTGCTGGAGTACCGCCTGGAGAACGGCTGCAAGCTGATTGTGCGCCCCTCCGGCACCGAGCCCAAGATTAAGATTTACCTCTCCGGCAAGGGCGCCACCATGGACGAGTCCCTGGCGGAGATTGAGAAGATGAAGGCCGCTGCCCCCGCTTTGCTGGGCCTGTAAGCGAGCCGCTGCGAAACATAGGGAAAAGGAAAACCACCAGTCTGTGGGCTGGTGGTTTTTGTTTTGTGAAGCGGAAAGCTGTGGAAAAGCCGGTTAGGCTTCTTCCACAGATAGTCGCCCGGCGGCCAGCCCGCCGGTTCTGCTACCATTATAATCCTTGCGGGGGGAAAATCCAGTGTCTTTTTCCTCTTTTCCCGACTTTTTTCCCGGGCCGGGGCCGCCTTGGCAGGTCCGGGCGGCCGCCGGGAAGCGGGCGCGAAAAAAGGGAGGAACACCTGGTTCCTCCCCTTTTGTGTCGGGTGATAGTGATGGCTTATTCCGCCTTGGCCAGAAGCTTGAAGTTCTCCTTCAAAGCGGGGTACAGGCTCTTGTAAACCTGGTAGAAGCTCTCGTACTGGGGCACGTTCTCCGCGATGGGGTTCTGGGGCTGGTTGGTCTGAATCATCACGTCGCAGGCCTCCTGCACAGAGGGGTACAGCCCAGCGCCCACGCCCGCCAGAATGGCCACACCCAAAGCGGGGCCTTCCTTGGACTTGACGGTGGTGACAGGGCAGTTGTAAGCGTCGGCCAGCATCTGCCGCCACAGGGGGGAGCTGCCGCCGCCGCCGCAGGCGTACATCTCGCCGATGTCCAGGCCCATGCCGCGAAGGATTTCCATGCAGTCACGCAGGGAGTAGGTGACGCCCTCCATCACAGCCCGGAGCATATCCCACTTGGTGTGCATAGCGGAGAGGCCAAAGAACACGCCGCGGCAGTCGGGGTCCAGATGGGGGGTGCGCTCGCCCATGAGGTAGGGCAGGTACAGCAGGCGGTTGCAGCCAATGGGAGAGCGCTCGGCTTCCTGGTCCATGAGGAAGTAGGGGTCCTTGCCCATGCCAAGGGCGGTCTCCTTCTCGGCGCCGCAGAAGTTATCCCGGAACCACTTGAGGGAGAGGCCAGCGCCCTGGGTGACGCCCATCACGTGCCAGGCGCCGGGCACGGCGCAGCAGAAGGTGTGCACACGGCCCTTGGGGTCGATGGAGATGTTGTCGGTGTGGGCGAACACCACGCCGGAGGTGCCGATGGTGGTGAAGGCCTTGCCGTCCCGGACCACGCCGGTGCCCACGGCAGCGGCAGCGTTGTCGCCGGCGCCGCCCACCACGGGGGTGCCGGCCTTCA
>FR893800.1:3124-28086 GCA_000435395.1 Firmicutes bacterium CAG:94 | reverse complement strand
GGTGCCGGCCTTCAGGCCGGTGAGTTCCGCGGCGCGGGAGGTGATTTCGCCGGTGACTTCGGGGGACTCGTACACCTTGGCCAAGAGGGCGGGGTCGATGTCCAGCTTCTCCAGGACTTCCTGGCTCCAGCAGCGGCCGGGCACGTCCAGCAGCTGCATGCCGGAGGCGTCGGAGACCTCGGTGGCGAACTCGCCGGTGAGCATGTAGCGCACATAGTCCTTGGGCAGCAGAATGTGGGCGCACTTGGCGTAGAGCTCGGGCTGGTGGTTGCGCACCCACAGAATCTTAGAGGCGGTAAAGCCTGTCAAGGCGGGGTTGGCGGTGATTTCAATCAGCCGCTGCTGGCCCACCCGCTGGGTGATTTCCTCGCACTCGGCGGCGGTGCGCTGGTCGCACCAGATGATGGAGCGGCGCAGCAGGTTGCCCTCCTTGTCCAGCATCACCAGGCCGTGCATCTGGCCGGAGATGCCCACCGCCTTAACCTCCTGGTTGGAGACGCCGCTCTTTTCGATAACGGCCTTGATGGTCTGGCAGGTGGCGTTCCACCAGTCCAGGGGGTCCTGCTCGGCCCAGCCGTTGTGCTCCTGATACATGGGGTACTCCACGGTGGCGCTGGCCACCACATGGCCCTCCTGGTCGAAAAGCACGGTTTTGGTGCCGCTGGTGCCCAGGTCGATGCCGATTAAATATGCCATACAACTCGCGTCCTTTCTATATTCCTCCCCAAACGGGGGGGAGTTGCATTCTATACCCTTTATTTTCTCTGATTTTGCCCGGCCTGTCAAGGGAAATGCCCATTTTTTTCACAAGATATTTCCTTGCGGACTGGTGTGGTTTGTGCTATCCTAATACCTAGCTATAGGAATTTTTCCGGCCCGGGGATGGCCTGGGCCGGCTGGAAAGGAATAGGGGGCGAAAAGGAATGAAACAGTACGATGCCATTGTGGTGGGCGCCGGTGTGGTGGGCGCCGCCGTGGCCAGGGAGCTCTCCCGCAGGAAGGGCAGCTTCCTGGTGGTGGAGCGCGCCCTGGATGTGTGCGAGGGCACCAGCAAGGCAAACTCCGCCATTGTGCACGCCGGGTTCGACGCGGAGCCCGGCACCTGGAAAGCGAAGATGAATGTGGCGGGCAACCAGAGCATGGATACGCTCAGCCAAGAGCTGGACATCCCCTTCCGGCGGGTGGGGGCCTTTGTGGTGTGCTTCGCTAAGGAGGAGCTGCCCAAGCTGCGGGAGCTCTACGACCGGGGCGTGGCAAACGGCGTGCCGGACATGGAGCTGCTCACCGGGGAGCAGGCCCGGGCTTTGGAGCCCAACCTCTCGGAGGAGGTGCAGGGGGCCCTGCTTGCCCACACCTCGGGCATTGTGTGCCCCTTCGAGCTGACCTTGGGCCTGGCGGAGAGCGCCGCCAAAAACGGGGTGGAGTTCTCCTTCGACACCCAGGTCACCGGCCTGGAACGGGCCGGGGAGGGCTGGGTGGTCCACACCAGCCAGGGGGACTTTGCCGCCCGGGCGGTGGTCAACGCCGCCGGGGTGTTCGCCGACGAAATCCACAACTGGGTCTGTGAGGACAAGCTGCACATCACCCCCCGCCGGGGCGAGTACTGCCTGCTGGACCACACCGCCGGCGCCCACGTGAGCCGCACGGTGTTCCAGCTGCCGGGCAAGTACGGCAAGGGCGTGCTGGTGTCCCCCACGGTCCACGGCAACTTGCTGCTGGGCCCCACCGCCAAGGACATCGGCGGCAAAGAGGACACCGCCACCACCGCCCCGGGCCTCCAGGAGGTGCTGGAGAAATCCGCCCTGGGGGTGAAAAATATCCCCACCCGGCAGGTCATCACCTCCTTCTCCGGCCTGCGGGCCCACGAGGACGGGGACGACTTCGTCCTGGGGGAGAGCGCTCCCGGCTTTTTCGACGCCGCGGGCATTGAGTCCCCGGGCCTTTCCAGCGCCCCGGCTATTGGGGCGTACCTGGCGGGGCTCATCGGCGAGAAGCTGGGCCTGCCGGAAAACCCGGACTTCGACCCCATCCGCCGGGGCGTGCCCCATGTGAAGGACCTGCCTGTGGCGGAGCGGGCGGCCCTCCTCCAAAAGGACCCGGCCTACGGGCAGATCATCTGCCGGTGCGAGGAGGTGTCCTACGGGGAAATCCGGGACGCCATCCACGGCATTTTGGGGGCCAAGACCCTGGACGGCGTCAAGCGCCGCACCCGGGCCGGCATGGGCCGGTGCCAGGCGGGGTTCTGCTCCCCCCGGGTGATGGACCTGCTCAGCCAGGAGCTGGGCCTGGATTTGACGGACATCCGCAAAAGCGGCAAAGAAGCCCAAATTGTGCTGGAAAAGACCCGTGGGGAGGTGTGAGCCATGAAGCATGACATTGTGATTATCGGCGGGGGCCCCGCTGGCCTGGCCGCCGCCATTTCCGCCCGGGAAAGCGGCGTGGAGGACGTGCTCATTGTAGAGCGGGAGCCCGAGCTGGGCGGCATTTTGAACCAGTGCATCCACAACGGTTTTGGATTGCACACCTTTAAAGAGGAGCTCACCGGCCCGGAGTACGCCGCCCGGTTTATAGAAAAGGCGGAGCAGCTGCAAATCCCCCACTGGCTGTCCACCACGGTGGTGGACATGCAGCGCCAGGGGGAGAGCCTGCTTGTCACCTGCGTCAGCCGGGAGCGGGGCCTGCAAGTTCTGGAAGCCGGGGCGGTCATTTTGGCCATGGGCTGCCGGGAGCGCCCCCGGGGCGCCTTGAACATCCCGGGCACCCGGCCGGCCGGCATCTTCTCCGCCGGCACCGCACAGCGCCTGGTGAACCTGGAGGGCTACCTCCCCGGCCGGGAGGTGGTCATTCTGGGCAGCGGCGACATCGGCCTGATTATGGCCCGCCGCATGACCTTGGAGGGCGCCAAGGTCAAGTGTGTGGCCGAGCTGATGCCCTACTCCGGCGGCCTAAAGCGGAACATCGTCCAGTGCCTGGACGACTACGGCATCCCCCTGAAGCTGAGCCACACCGTGGTGGACATCCAGGGCAAGGAGCGGGTCACCGGGGTGACCATCGCCCAGGTGGATGAGAAATCCAAACCCATCCCCGGCACGGAGGAGCACATCCCCTGCGACACCCTGCTGCTGTCCGTGGGCCTTATCCCAGAGAACGAGCTCTCCAAGGCCGTGGGGGTGGAGCTCTCCCCCGTGACCAACGGCCCCACCGTCAACGAGAGCTTGGAGACCAGCATCCCCGGGGTGTTCGCCTGCGGCAATGTGCTCCACGTCCACGACCTGGTGGACTACGTCTCCGAGGAGGCCCAGCAGGCGGGCAAGCACGCCGCGGCCTATGTCCAGGGCGCGGCGGCGGCCCAGGGCCGGGAAATCCCCCTAAAGCCCCAGGGCGCCGCCCGGTACACCGTGCCGGTGAGCCTGTGCCCCCAGCGCATGGGGGAGCAGCTGGTGGTGCGCTTCCGGGTGGGGCGCAACATCCGGGGAGGCGTGGTGAAGGTCTTTGCCGGGGACAAGCTGCTGTACCAGCGCAAGCGGCCTGTGATGGCCCCGGGCGAGATGGAACAGGTGGTTTTTCAAAAAGCGTGGTTTACCGGCGGCGAGGCGGAAATCCGCCTGGTAGCCGAGGAAGAGGAGGCGCAGTGATATGGCGATTCGAGAACTGACCTGCATCAGCTGCCCCCTGGGCTGCCCCTTGAAGGTGGAGACCGACGAGAACGGGGCGGTGCTCCAGGTGACGGGCAACACCTGCAAGCGGGGGGAGGTTTACGGCAAGAAGGAAGTCACCGCCCCGGAGCGCACCGTCACCTCCACCGTGGCGGTGGTGGGCGGCAGCGCCCCCCTGGTGAGCGTGCGCACCAAGACGGACATCCCCAAGGGAAAAATTTTTGACTGCATGGAGGCCATCCGCGCCGCGAAAATCCAGGCCCCGGTGCACATCGGGGACGTGGTGGTGGAGAACGTCTGCGGCACCGGCGTGGATGTGATCGCCACGAAAACAGTGGACTAAAAACGAACTGCGCCGAAGGCGGATGAAAGTTTTTGGGGCGCCTTTTTTCAAAAAGGCGCGACCTTAAACCGGCGCAGCCGAAAGAAAAAAACCAGGGAAACAGCGAAGCGCCTTTCCCGGCCGCCCAGAAGGTGCCAAACCCAGAAGGGCAAGATTCCCAGCTTATTGAAAACACGATGTTCCTTTAGGAAACAGCACAAAATGCCGGCACATAGGGGAAACCCCCGACGAGGGTTTCCCCTCAAAAACAGTCCACCGGACTGTTTTTTCACCCCTTCCTGCGTTCTCTGACGCAAAAAGATTCCGCTTTCTGCGGAAAGCGGCCAAAGGCTCTGCCTTTGGAAACCGCAAACCTTTGAAAAGGTTTGATCGAAACTTTTATGTTTGTGCTTTTTACGCAGGAGAGATTTTACGACAGATCGAGCAGCCCGCCCCGGAAAGCCGGGCCGCCAAACCTAAGGAGGAACCTATGCTGGACCCACAGATTACCACGGTGCTGTTCGATTTGGACGGCACCTTGCTCCCCATGGAGCTGGAGAAGTTTACCAACACCTACTTTGGCCTGCTGGCGAAAAAGGCCGCGCCCTTTGGCTTTCAGCCGGAGCCCCTGGTGGCCGCCGTGTGGAAGGGCACCAAGGCCATGGTGAAAAACGACGGCACCGAGACAAACGACAAGCGCTTTTGGGACACCTTCGCCGGGGAGATGGGGGAGGAAGTCCTCCAGCTGCGGCCGGTGTTCGACGGGTTCTATGCCAACGAGTTCCACGGCGCCAAGGCCGCCTGCGAGGAGAACCCCCTGGCCCGCAGGGCCATCGACGGCTTAAAGGCCAAGGGCTACGACGTGATTTTGGCCACCAACCCCATCTTCCCCCTGGTGGGCGTGGAGACGCGGCTCTCCTGGGTGGGGCTGCGGCCCGAGGATTTTTCCTACATCACCGCCTATGAGAACTCCACCACCTGCAAGCCCAACCTCGCCTATTACGCCGAAATCCTCCGCAAGACCGGCAAGCGCCCCCAGGAGTGCCTGATGGTGGGCAACGACGCCACCGAGGACACCGCTGCCCTGGAGCAGGGCATTGGGGTCTACCTGGTGACAGACTGCCTCTTAAACCCCAAGGGCCGGGACATCAGCGGCCTGCCCCAGGGGACCTTCGCGGCGTTTTTGGAGTTTGCCGGGGTGTAAAAGTTTTTCCCCCTTTTGTGACTAGGACACAGAAAAACCCGGGGATTTGGGGTATCATAAAAGCACAGAAAGGGGAATACCCCTAGATAGGAACCAAAAGAAAGGATGAAACTTATGGCAGTTTTGACCATTACCAAAGATAATTTCCAGCAGGAAGTGCTCAACTCCAACGTGCCCGTGCTGGTGGATTTCTGGGCCAGCTGGTGCGGCCCCTGCAAGATGTTCTCCCCCATTGTGGATGAGTTCGCCGAGGAGAACCAGGGCAAGGTGAAAGTGGGCAAAATCAACATCGATGAGGAGCCCGACTTGGCCGCCCAGTTCCGGGTGATGAGCATCCCCACCGCTATGCTGTTTGAAAACGGCCAGGTGAAGGAGACGCTGGTGGGCGTGCAGCCCAAGGCCCGGCTGGAGGCCATGCTGTAACAGCCAAAACAGGAAAGCGGGGGCGGCCTTGGCAAGGGGCCGCCCTCAAAAGTGAAGGGGCTGGGGCAATGAAAATCCAGATTAGCGATAACCTTATCAAGCACTATCTGCGCAATGTCTACTTTATCAACGGCCACAGCTATGCGGGGAAGTCCACCATGGTGAAGCTGCTGGCCCAGCGGTATGGGATGATTGCCTGCGGGGAAAACTATCACGACGCCTTCCCCCGGGAGGAGCTGTCCCGCTGGAAACAGCCGGGCCTGTGTTATTTCGACACCATGAGCGGCTGGCAGGAGTGGCTGAGCATGACGCCGGAGGAGCACTGGAACTGGACCAGCCAGGTCTCCCAGGAGTGCGTGGAAATCGAGATTTTAGAGCTGGTGCGCCTGGCCGCCGCGGGAAAGAAAGTGGTGGTGGATACCAACATCCCGCCGGACGTGCTGCGGGGGATTTCTTCCTACCACCGGGTGGCCATCTTGCTGTGCGACCCGCCGGACATCGCCGCCACCCGCTTTTTCGACAGGGACGACCCGGACAAACAGTTTATGCTGGAGCAAATCCAGCGCTGCCCCGACCCCGAGGCCACGCTGCGGAATTTTAACGGGTGGGCGCAGTACCATCCTCCCGAGGAGATAGACTGGAGCGGCACCGGCTTTTTCACCTATACCCGCTCCGACTTTGACCACGACACCCGGGAGGAAATGCTCGCGGCCCTAGCCAAGCACTTCCAGCTGGAAGAAAGTTTGAGCAACCCCCTCTGACACGGTCAAAAACCGCGGACACAAAACCATAAAATCGCGGGAGGCAAAGGGGCGGCCTGCGCCTCGTCCCGCGACGTAAAAGTTCTTTGCTTCTTTCTTTCAAAGAGAAGAAGCCGCGCTTGCGTTTCCGATACCGCAAAAAACCGCGGACACAAAATAATAAAATCGCGGGAGACAAAGGGGCGGCTTGCGCCCCACCCCGCGAATGAAAAGTTCTTTGCTTCTTTCTTTCAAGAAAGAAGGGAGGTGTTTTCCATGTTATATGATGTGATTGTGATAGGCGGCGGGCCGGGAGGCTATACCGCGGCCCTGTACGCCGCCCGGGCCAACCTTTCCGTGGCCATTTTGGAGAAGCTCTCCCCCGGCGGGCAGATGGGCACCACCGATGTCATCGACAATTACCCTGGCTTCCCCCAGGGCGTGAACGGCTTTGAGCTGGCCATGCAGATGAAAGAGGGCGCCGAGCGCTTTGGGGCCCAAACCCAGCTGGCGGAAGTCACCCAGGTGGAGCTGGCAGGGCAGGTGAAAACCATCCATACCAGCGGCGGCGACTACCAAGCCCGCACCGTGGTGCTGGCCACCGGCGCCCATCCCCGGGAGCTGGGCCTGCCTGGCGAGCGGGAGCTGCGGGGGCGGGGCGTCTCCTACTGCGCCACCTGCGACGGCATGTTCTACCGGGGCAAAACCGTGGTGGTGGTGGGCGGCGGCAACACCGCCGTGTCCGATGTGCTGTACCTCTCCCGGCTGTGTGAAAAGGTGTATCTGGTCCACCGGCGGGATACGCTGCGGGCCTCCAAAGTCTACCTGGACCCCCTGCAAAAGGCGGAGAACGTGGAGTTCGTCTGGGACAGCGAGGTAAAACAGCTGCTGCGGGACCAGGCTGTCACCGGGGTGCGGGTGCGCAACAAAAAAACCGGGGAAGAGCGGGACATCCCCTGCGGCGGCGTCTTTGTGGCGGTGGGCTACCTGCCCAATACGGAGCTGTACCGTGGCCAGGTGGAGCTGGACGAGGCCGGGTATGTCCTGGCCGACGAGACCACCCAGACCAACCTGCCCGGGGTGTTCGCTGTGGGGGACTTGCGGAAAAAGCCCCTGCGCCAGGTGGTCACCGCCGCCAGCGACGGCGCCGTGGCGGCCCACTTTATCGAGGAATATCTCAACCAGTAAAAAAACACGGCTCCCCCGGGGGCCGTGTTTTTGCATGGGTAAAAGAAAAGTGCCCCAGCTGGGGCGCGCTTTTTTCTGGTTCAGTCCTTCTTCTCCCGCATGAGGACGAAGGGCGTCATTTCGTGGCCGTTGCCGGCGGGGTTGTCCTTTAAGAGCTTTTGGAGCAGGGGCTTGTCCATGGTGGACTTGGGGGACACCGCCAGCACCTCGCCGCCAAAGTCGTTGATATCGGCAATGCAGCAGTGGATGCCCGTTTCCTCCTCCACCTTGGCAGCGGCCTTGTCCGGCTCTTTGGGGGAGAGGATGCCAAAGTTCTTGTAGTCCTCAAAATAGGTGCTGTAAAAGCCATCCAGGCCCGCCACCTGGGGGCCGGTGATTTCGTAAAACACGCCGCGCTTGCCAAAGATGCGGCCCACGCCGGCGGCCAAAGCGGCGTACAGCACCTTGGGCTTGCCGCACAGCATAATGGCCACCTGCATCTTGTAGACGTTGTGCACGCCAATGCCGGCGGAGTCGTTGGTGCTGGCAAAGCGGGAAAGGAACTTCGCCAGGCGGGAAATTTTAACGGACTCCTTGGGGATGATGTCCTTCTGGCACAGGGAGACAATCTTCTCGCTGATGTAGACGCAGTCCCCCTCCTCAAAATAGGGCAGTACGTACTGGCGCATCAGCTCCGACAGGTTTTCCCCCACCCGGATGAGATGGGTGTGAATGGGACAGCGGTAATACTCCTTGCCGTCCACCGTGAGAAGCAGGGGCTTTTCCGGGTTTGTCTTAGATATGTCTTCAAGTGAGCGCATAAAGAACCACCTTTCGTTTTGTCCTCCCAAATTTCCTCTTTCCTCCCAAAGAGGCTGCCTGTCCAGGCACAAGCCTGTCGTGTATATTATATCATGATTTTCGCAAAGGGAAGGTCTTAATTTTTTTATAGAAATGGGGCTGCTGCTGGGGTTTGGGGTGAGTAACCAAGTAAAATTGGCAAAAACGTGTATAATCTTTCAAATTAAACAGGGCTTTAATACATGATACTTCCAAAAAGCGGAGAATAGGTACTAACAAAACAAATAAAAAGAAGTGGGAAACCGCCGGATAATTTCTATATACAGCGGTGCCGCTGGAGGAATGGCAAAAAGCTGCGCCGCATAGGAATGAAAGCAGCGGGAAAGGAGGAGGCAAATGGCATACTCAGACCTGGAGCTTTTGGCCCGCATTGTGGAATGCGAGGCCGGGGGTGAGGGGGAAACCGGCATGAAAGCCGTGGCCAGCGTGGTGATGAACCGGGTGCAGGTGGACTATGGGGAATATGGCCGGCTGTACACCATCCGGGAGGTGGTGTACCAGCGGGGGCAGTTCACCTGCGCCATGGAGACGGTGGGCGGCGTTTACAATATGCAGAATATCTACAACATGCGGCCCACCCAGGTCCACTACGACATCGCCAACTGGGCCATCGCCGGGAACCGCCTGACAAACCTGGGCTTTGCCCTGTGGTTTTACAACCCCTTCTCGGTGACCTGCCGGGACAATTTCCCCAGCCGGGTGGGGGAGTTTGTCATCCGCATTGGGGACCACTGTTTTTACAATCCTACGCCAGCTTACGCAGAGACATAGAAGGAGGGAGCGCCATGCCCGAACGGAGGATGAACCAGCCCGAAACGGCCCACAGCCAAATGAACCGCCTGCGGAATCGCAGCGATTTTTCTGAGGGGGCAGACGGAAGCCGCAGCCTGGATAACTTTAACACCCCGCCCCAGCCCAGCTTTGACAGCGAGGAGATGCGGGGCTCTATGCAGGCTATTCTGGCCCAGAACATTGGGGAATATGTGGTGATAGAGTTCCTCATCGGCACGGAGAATATCGTCCGCAAGCAGGGGATGCTCTACTTTGTGGGCCGCAGCTTTGTCACCTTGTACGACGAGAACGTGAACAACTTCATCGTCTGCGACATCTTCTCGGTGAAGTTTGTCTACTTCTACATGCCCGGCGACAGGCCCCGGTACAACTACAACCTGCTGCCGCCCATCAGCGGCGAGCCCGGCATGAACGCCCGGCCGCGGTAAAAAGCAAAAAAAGAAGGCTGCCTGGGGGCGGCCTTCTTTTTTAGCAATGAAAAGCCCCGGCAACGCCGGGGCTTGTTTCTTTTTAGAGCTTATCCCTTCATCACGTCCCGGTTGTCCTTGATATAAATGATACCGGACACCACGGTGAAGAAGGTGGCGATGACGATGAGCACGTGGCCGGCCACGGTCATGGCGGGCAGGGCCGCGGGCACAAAGGCGCCGATGTACTGCATCAGCAAAATGGCGATGATGGCCACCATCTGGGAGACGGTTTTCAGCTTGCCCCAGTTGTTGGCGGCAATCACCCGGCCCTGCTCCACTGCCAGCAGGCGGATGGAGGTGATGGCGAACTCCCGAATCATAATCAGCAGCACGCACACCGTGGAGGCCAGGTCCAGCTTCACCAAGCAGATAAGGGCACTCATCACCAGGATTTTGTCCGCCAGGGGGTCCATCAGCTTGCCAAAGTTGGTGATGAGGTTGTCCCGCCGGGCGATTTTCCCGTCCAGGTGGTCGGTGTAAGAGGCGGCGCAGAACAGCAGCAGCGCCCACAAATACCGGTGGGGGACAAACGACCCCAGCATAAAGAACACGAAAAAGGGCACCATCACAATGCGGAGCACGGTCAGCTTGTTGGGTAAATTCATGGCGCTGCCCCCCTTACTCCACCAGTTCCCCGGTGAGGTCGCAGTCCATGCAGCCGGTGACGGCCACCTTTACAAAGCTCCCCAGCCGGGGGCGCTTGCCCTCGGTGGTGAAGAACACCTTGCCGTCAATGTCCGGGGCGTCCCGGTAGGAGCGGCCGAACCAGCACTCGGCGTAGCGGTCGAAGCCCTCCACCAGCACCTCCAGGGTTTGGCCCACCAGCTCCAGGCCCTGGGCCTCCATAATGGCCATCTGCCGGTCCATGAGGATTTCCGCCCGGTGCTCTTTCACCTCTTCCTCCACCTGGTCCGGCAGGGAGGCCGCGGGGGTGTCCTCCTCCTGGGAGTAGGCAAAGCAGCCCATGCGCTCAAACTGCACGTCCTTGGCGAACTCCGCCAGCTGGGTGAAGTCCTCCTCTGTCTCCCCGGGGAAGCCGGTGATGAAGGTGGTGCGCAGCACCACGCCGGGCACCTTCTCCCGGATGCGCTCCATCAGCGCGGTGAGGCTCTGCCTGTCGCCCCGGCGGTTCATGGCCCGGAGCACCTTCCCGGAGGCGTGCTGCAAGGGCAGGTCGATGTAGGGGACGATTTTCTCTTCACCGGCCATGGTCTCCAGCAGCTCGTCGGTGATGGAATCGGGATAGCAGTACAGCACCCGCAGCCAGCGCAGGCCCTCAATAGCGCACAGGCGGCGCATCAGCTTGGCCAGGGAGTACTCCCCGTACAAGTCGATGCCGTAGCGGGAGGTGTCCTGGGCGATGAGGATAAGCTCCTTGGCGCCGTCGGCCACCAGGGCGCGGCACTCCTCCTCGATGCTCTCCATGGTGCGGCTGCGGTACCCGCCCCGGATAAGGGGGATGGCGCAGTAGGAGCACCGGTTGTCGCAGCCCTCGGCAATCTTCACATAGGCGAAGTAGCTGGGGGTGGTCAGCACCCGCTCCCCGCACAGGGGCATGTTGGATTTGTCCGGGAAGGACTCCACATACTGGTCCTCCTCCATCATCTGGGTGAGCAGCTGGGCAATGTCCCCGTTGGCGCCAATGCCGATGACGGCGTCCAGCTCGGGCAGCTCCTTGTGCATCTCCGCCTGGTAGCGCTCCCCCAGGCAGCCGGTGACCACCAGCTTTTTGATTTTGCCCTCTTTTTTCAGCTGGGCCAGCTCCAGGATCTCCTCGATGGATTCCTTCTTTGCGCTCTCGATAAAGCCGCAGGTGTTTACAATGGCGATGTCCGCCATGGCGGCGTCGTCCACCGGCTGGAAGCCCGCCTTCTCCAGGGAGGCCATCAGCACCTCCCCGTCCACTTGGTTTTTGGCGCAGCCCAGGCTGACCATCCCTACTTTATATGCCATGTGATTCTCTCCTTATCCTTACAGTATATAATCCCGCTTCCCATCCCGGTACTGTTGTAACCGTGGGTACAGGGGGACGTCGGGCTCCTTATGCCAAGAGGGGGTTAGATAGAGCCCGTCCCCTACCCGGCCCAGCCATTCCCCAAAGGGGAGCCACTGGGCGGCAGTGGTTTCCCCCGGCTGAAGGGCGAGCTGGGAAAGGGGCACATCCTTTGTAACGGCGAACATATCCAAATGCGCGCCGGGAAGGAGTTCCCGCAGCAGCGGGACAAGCTCTCCCGGCTGGACTACAATGCCGGTTTCCTCCCCCAGTTCCCGGCAGGCGGCTTCCAGGGAGGTTTCCCCCGCTTGGGCACAGCCGCCGGGAATTTCCCAGCAGCCGGGATATTGGCTTTTTACCTGGGCCCGCTGTGTCAGCAGGATATCCCCTTTTGTATGGAATACCGCGATCCCCACCGCCAGATGGTACGTCCCCTCTGGGAGGGCTTCCCCCCGCTGGATGGTGCGGTTCAGAGGTCGACGGTCGATATCATACAGGTCCCACAGCTCCGGCATAGCGTGCCTCCTTTTAGGAAAACTCCCGCTGGCCCTGCAAATACAGGGCGATGCGGCGGTACAGCTCCTGCTTGTACGCCTCTTTCCGGGCGGGGCAGAGGGTGCCCTCGGTGCCTGCCACGGCCTCCCAGTCTTTCAAGGGCATCCACCGGGCGGCGTCCGTCTCCCCGGCCTGGAAGCGGATGTCCTCCGGCGCCCCCTCCCAGGTGAGGGCGTAGATGTCAAAGTGGGCGTCGGTGCGGCAGTCCTCCCGCAGCAGCAGGGTGAACTCTTCCGGCCGGGCGGCGAGGCCCGTCTCCTCCCGCAGCTCCCGGGTGATGGCCTCCAGGGAGGTCTCCCCTGTCAGCACAGAGCCGCCGGTGTTCTCCCACCAGCCGGGGCAGGCGTCCTTTTCCGGCGCCCGCCGGGTGAGAAGCACCTCCCCCTTGGGGTTGAGGATGACCACAATCACCGCCAGATGATAGGCCCCCGGGGGCACGGGCAGGCCCCGCTGATGGGTGCGCCCCAGGGGACGGCGGTCTTTGTCGTATAGGTCCCAAAGTTCCATGGATACGCTCCTTTTGGGGAAAAGTATCGCGGCGGGACCGGGGAAGAAAAACAGGGCCCGGCCCGCGGTTTCCCATCCGCCGGTTTCGCCGGAGACGGGCGCTTTCCTTTATCTTATCATTAAACCATAAAACGCAAAAAACCGCAAGCCTTCCGCCTGCGGTTTCCCCTTTCCCATATCTATTAGACGGCCGGAACCGGAAAATGTTACAGCCTTTTTGAGATTTTTTTATTTTTCCTCCAGCTGCTCCTTAGCGGCCTGCACGGCCAGGCGGACGTACTCCCCCAGGGGCAGCTCGGCCACGCCCACCACGGTGACGGAGCACCGGTTCACGGGGATGAGCACCTTTTGGGCCCGGCTTTCGCTGACCGCCGCGGCCATGGCCGGGGTGATTTCCCCCCACAGGGCGTTGGCGGTGAGGATGCCCATGGGCCCGCAGATGACGTCGGCGTCCCGGGCGTTGACCACCACGGGGTTCTCCCCGGTGGCGGCGGCGTCGGCCCCGGCCTTCAGCATGGCGGCGGTGGCGGCGGAGTTGGCCCCCACCGCGATGATTTGAACCCCAAGCCCCGCGGCTTTGCACTGGCTCACCAGGGCAGCGCCCATGCGCCCGCCCTGGCCGTCGATGACGAGAAGTTTTTTCTGTTTCATAGCAGGCTCCTTTCCATATAGGTTGTGGCTTCTCACTCCCGATAGTCCGTCTCCACGGTGCGGGTGATGGTCAGCTGGCCGTCCAGGAAATCCTGGGCGGTTTTTCCATTGACAGTCAGCTCCTCCCCCTGGCAGCGGAAGGACAGCCGGTCCAGGCCCTGGGTGTAGGCGGTGAAGGTGGCGGCCATGGCCTGGAGCGTCCGCTCCCCCTCCTCCCCGGACAGGGAGGCCGCCTCCTGGGAAAATTCCAGAGTCAGGGAAAGGGTGTCCCCCAAAGTGTATGTAACGGTGCTGCCGTCGCTGGATTCTGTGCCGCCGCTGTCCAGATTGGCGGAGAGCAGGGTGGTGCCCGCCGGGGCGCCGCCCAGGTACACCATCTGCCGGAGAATGTCCTCCGGGCTGTAAGGGGTGTTGTGGACGATGTACTCCGCAAAGCCCCCCTCCTCGGGCACGTAGACGGACACGTCCCCCACTTCCAGGGGGAGGTCATCGCTGGAGCTCTCCTGGGCTGTGCCCTGCACCGGCACGGAGCTGGGGCCAAACCAGCCGTGCTCCACCCCCAAAAAGGCCACCACGCAGATGGCTACCACCCCCAGGGCCAGGAAGGGCATGGCCACGTCCATAGCCCGGCGGGCCCGGCGGTAGCGCTGGCGGGTGGAAAAGCCCGCCTGCCCCCGCTGGGAGAGGAATTCCTCCCAGGCGGCGTCCAAGGTGTCCTCCCCGGGGGAGAGCGTCTCCAAGTTGGCCCGGGCCTGGCCCGCGGTGATTTTCGCCTGCTTTAAGGCGGCGCCGTACAGCCGCTGGCACCGGGCGGGGGAGGTGCCCAGCAGCTGGGCGGCGGCCTCCCAGGAGAGGTTCAGGCGCTCCCGGCAGAACAGCGCCGTGCGGGCGGGCAGCCGCAGCTTGAGGATTTCCCGCAGGGGGTCCGTCAGGGAGAAGGGCAGCGCCGCCCGGGGCGCCTCCTGGCCGGAGGTATCCTTTTTCCGCTTGGGGCGCTTGGGCCGCCGCAGGGAGGCGTCCACGCAGTTGAGGTGCCCCACCCGCAGGAAGCCCTCCTTGCCGGAGGCGGCCAGCTCCCACAGCTTGGGGCTGGCGGCCACGTCGCACAGGGAGGCGGCCATCAAATCCAGGGCCTGGGCAGGGCGGCCCGCCTGTAAGTAGCACAGGGCGAACAAATCTGCCCCGTATTGGCAGTACAGCTCATGGAGCTGGTCTAAGTCTGGTGTGAAGGAAGCCAAGGGGTTCACTCCTTTGTATGGGTTGTATCAGTTTTGGCAGAGCGCTGGCGGCGGTTGCGCGCCCGGCGCTTTTTTCGTTTTTTGCGCAGGTTTTTCACGTCCATCCGGATGGAGCTGGTCTCCAGCCACATGCTCACCTCGGCCCCCAAAAACATGATGTACATGCAGGAGAACAGCCAGAACATCAAAATCACCAAGGTGGCCAGGCTGCCGTAGATGGAGAAGTCGGAGAAGCGCTCCACAAAGATGGAGAAGAAAAAGGAGAACAGCACCCAGCCCGCCGCGCTGAAAGCGGCTCCGGCCAGGTTGTGGGAGAGCCTCACCCGGCGGCGGGGCACCCCGGTGTACAGCAGCGTGAAAAAGCCAAAGAGCATCACAAAGCCCGCCAGGGATTTAAACTTCATCAAGATGGGGGCCAAAAAGGCGGAGGAGCGCTCCAGCAGGAAGCGGTAGATGGAGGTGCCAAACACCAGCAGCGCCGCCGCCACAATCAACACGAAAGCAAAGAGGATGACATACACCACGGCAATCACCCGCAGGCGCACAAAACCCCGGGTCTCGGGCACCTCGTAGATTTGGTCCAGGCCCTTGATGATGGCCAGCATGCCCATGGAGGAGGACCACACCGCGGCAATCACCGCCACAGGCAGCACCCCGCCGGAGTGCAGAGGGCTGGGCAGCAGGCTCTCCAGGTAATCGGCCACGCTGTCGGGGAAGATGCCCAGCGCCGCCTCAATCAGGGTGACGCCGTCGGCGAAGTGTATCTGCTGCAGCAGGGTGAGCAAAAAGGCCACAAAGGGCAAAAAGGAAATCAGCAGGAAAAAGGCGCCGTGGGCCGCGGTGGAATCCAGCCTATCCCGGTCCACCCGCTCCAAAAACCAGCGCAGGTGCTTTTTGAAAAGCTTCACGGGCCCGCCTCCTTCCAGGGCCGCGCCGCCTGCCAGCAGGCCGCCCCTTTTTAATAAATCTCCCGCCCGCGCCGCGGACTATCTTTTATTTTACCACAGGATGGGGCGGTTTACCAGCGAAACCGCTGGCAAGTCTTTGGAAAAGCCTGCTGCTCGCAAACTATCCAGTCGAAAATTGCAAAAACAGGTGTTGTAGACAAGTGTCCGCGGCACACAGAATTGTGAAAACCGCTCAAGCGTTTTGGGACGGTGGGGCGGAAAATCCCGGAGAAAGCGGTTACAAAGCTGAGACAATTTCGGAAGAAAGCTGTAACTTTTGCGAAAAAATGTTTAATTGACACAAAAATCACAAAAATACATTTTTGCATTTTTCGTTTTAGGCACTTGCAAATCGCTTTAATATGGTGTATCATTACAGCAATGTGAGTCGATGGTGACCCGGTTGGATGCAGCCAGCGGCTCACAAATTTTTATACTCTGGAAAACAGAGGGGGAATTTTGAATGAAGCTCAGAAAAATCCTGGCCATGGTTATGGCGCTTGCCCTGCTGTGCGCCACCTTCGCCGCCTGCGGTGACACCTCCGGCACCAGCTCCAGCGCCGGCACCAGCAGCGCCGCCAGCGATTCCGGCGACTCCAGCGCGGCCGAAGAGGGCGAAACCGCCACCGGCGGTTCCGGCGGCACGCTGAACATGCGCAACACCATGGAGCCCACCAGCTTGAATACCTTGCTGGCCACCTATGCCTATGACTTTACTCCCATCAACGCCATGATCGAGTGCCTGTACCGGGACGACGAGAACGACGTGCCCCAGCCCGCCGGCGCGGAGACGGTCGATATCTCCGACGACAAGCTGGTGTACACCTTCCACCTGCGGGAGGACGCCACCTGGTCCAACGGCGACCCCGTGGTTGCCACCGACTACGAGTTCGCCTGGCAGCAGGCCCTGAACCCGGAAGTGGCCTCTGACTACGCCTACATGCTGTACTTCATCCACAACGCCGAGCCCTACTTCAACGGCGAAGTGGAGTGGAGCGAGGTGGGCGTGAAGGTGATTGACGACTACACCTTGGAAGTCACCTTGGATAACCCCCTGCCCTATGCCACCGACCTGTTCGCGTTCCCCACCTTGGCCCCCATCAACCAGAAGTTCTACGAGGAAGTGGGCGCCGATAAGTACGCCACCGATGCCGAGTACTTCTGCTGCAACGGCATGTACGAGCTCACCGAGTGGAGCCACAACAGTGAGATCGTCTTTGAGAAGCGCGAGGACTATTGGAACGCCGACGCCGTGGGCCCCGACACCATCGTCTACAAGATCATCACCGATAGCCAGGCCGGCCTGAACTCCTACCTGTCCCGTGAGATTGACTACACCGACCTGGACAGCGGCGAGGTCGTGCAGCAGGCAGAGGCTGCCGGCTTTGAAGTTGGCGTAAAGCCCGCCCGCTCCTCTTACTACCTGATTGTCAACACCGAGGACGAGTTCATGTCCAACCAGAACCTGCGCCTGGCCTTGGCCTACTCCATTGACAAGCAGGCGTTGGTTGACACCGTGTACCAGAACGACAACCAGCCCATGACCAGCTTTACCCCGCCCGCCATTATGGGCGCCAACGACAGCTCCTTCCAGGAGGCCCTGGTGGCCGAGCGCGGCGAGATGTACCCCGGCAGCGGCGATTTGGAAAAGGCACAAGAGTATCTGCAGGCCGCTTTGGAGGAACTGGGCTGCACCGTGGATGAGCTGAACCTCTCCATCGACTGCGCCGACGACTCCCTGCGCCGCAACTGCGCCACCTTCCTGCAGGAGCAGTGGAGACAGAACCTGGGCATTGAGAACATCACCGTAAACTCCATGCAGACCAAGCAGGTTTCCGCCAACCGCCAGTCCGGCGACTACTGCATGTCCCTGGGCGGCTGGTCTCCCGACTACAACGACGCCATCAACTTCCTGGACCTGTGGGTTACCGATGGCGGCAACAACGACAGTTTCTGGAGCAACGAGGAGTATGACAACCTGATTGCCCAGGCTACCGCCGAGGCCGACGAGGAAGTGCGCCAGCAGTACCTGTTCGACGCCGAGGAAATCCTGGCCGCGGAGATGCCCATTATCCCGCTGTACTGGCAGTGCCAGAACTACTCCTACAACAAGGATAAGATTGTGGACGGCGCCATCATCACCGCCAACCAGACTACCTTCTACTACGCCACTTTGGCCGAGTAAGGCCCGTTCATTCCGCAAGAAACAATACTCTTTTTGTAAAGTCTTTACCGCATACGCAGGCGAGGGCGCTCCGGTGTCCTCGCTTCGCGGTGTTTCAAGGGTCCCTTGCCCGGCCGTCCGGGAGGGAATGGGGGGAATGCTCCTTTCCCAGCGCGCGCCGCGCGCCCTGCGTTTAAAGAGAGTGAATGGAAAAAAACATTGAAACATGGAAAGGAGGAACCTGCGGCATGGCCAAATATGTGATAAAGCGGGTGGCCTATGGCGTTGTTACGCTGTTTGTGCTGGTATCGCTTACGTTTTTCATGCAGCAGCTTCTGCCGGGCGACCCCTTCGTGGGTGAGAAAAACCTGCCCGAGGCCACCATGGAGGCCCTGTACGCCAAATATGGCTTGGACAAACCTGTGTGGATGCAGTATTTCATTTACCTGGGCAACGTGCTCCACGGCGACCTGGGCATCTCCCTGCAGAACGACCGTCCCGTAACCACGGTGATTGGGGAGAGCTTTGTAGTCTCCTTTGACGTGGGCATCCGCGCCATCCTCTTCGCCTTTATTTTGGGCGTGGTGCTGGGCACCTTGGCCGCCATCAAGCGCGGCACCGCCGTGGACACCATCTGCATGCTGGTGGCTTTGGTGGGCGTTTCCGTGCCCAGCTTCATCGTCGCCTCGCTGCTGCAGTACTACCTGGGCATGCGCATCACCATGGCCCTGGGAACGCCTGTTTTCGCCACCACGGGCTGGGACGGCTTGAACTCCAAAATCCTGCCGGTGTTCGCGCTGGGCTTCAGCTCCCTGGCGCAGATCTCCCGCTTGACCCGCACCTCCATGCTGGACGTGCTGGGCCAGGATTACATCAAGACCGCCAAGGCCAAGGGCCTTTCCCAGCCGGCCATCATCTGGAAGCACGCGTTGCGCAACTCCGTGACGCCGGTGGTCACCGTGCTGGGCCCCATCGCCGCGGGCGTGCTGACAGGCGGCTTTGTGGTGGAGAACATCTTCTCCATCCCCGGCATGGGCCGCTACTTTGTGCAGAGCATCCAGAACCTGGACTACACCATGATTTCGGGCACCACCATTTTCTACGGTGCGTTTTTGATTTTGGCCAACCTGGTGGTGGACTTGGTGTACGGCGTCATCGACCCAAGAGTAAAGCTGCAGGAGGGATGAAGCGATGGAAAAAATTGATAAGAGCAGGTTTGCCTGGGTGGGCTCCGACCCGGAAAAACGGGAGGGCATGGCCCGCCCCAGCGTGACCTATTGGAAGGACGCCATTGGCCGGCTGAAGAAAAACCGCGTGGCCATGGTATGTTTGTGCATCATCATTCTGCTGATCCTCTCTTGCGTGATCATCCCCTGGGTCACGCCGTTCGACAGCCGGGAGCAGCACCTTTCCTGCAGCAACAAGGGCTTCTTCTTCTCCTGCGTGGACGAGCGTTACGAGGGGCAGAACCTGGTGCACGTCTTCGGCACCGACCGCCTGGGCCGCGACCTGCTGGTGCGCACCTTTGAGGGCGGCCGTGTCTCCCTGATGATCGCCTTCGCCGCCGTGGCCGTCAACCTGGTGGTGGGCATGATTTACGGCGGCATCTCCGGCTACTTTGGGGGCCTGGCCGATAACATCATGATGCGTATTGTGGAGGTTATCAACGGCATCCCCTACATGATCATCGTGGTGCTGCTGATGATGGTGCTGCCACAGGGCATCTTCACCATGGTTATCGCCTACGCCACCACCGGCTGGACCGGCATGGCCCGCCTGGTGCGCGGCCAGTGCCTCTCCCTGAAAAACCAGGAGTTCGTGGTGGCCTCCGAGGCCATGGGCGCCAAGGCCGGGCGCATCATCGGCAAGCACCTGCTGCCCAACGCCCTGTCTGTCATCATCATCAACGTGACCTTGGCCGTGCCCAGCGCCATCTTTACCGAGGCGTTCCTCTCTTACATCGGCCTGGGCGTGCCTGTGCCCCAGCCCTCTTGGGGCATGCTGGCCCAGGAAGGCGCCAGCGTTTTCCAGCTGTATCCCCATCAGCTGTGGATTCCCGCCATTGCCATCAGCTTGACGATGCTCTCGTTCAACCTGCTGGGCGACGGCCTGCGGGATGCCTTTGACCCGCGTTTGAGGAGGTAAGCACCGTGGCAAAGAATATGAAAAACAAGGTCTTAGACGTAAACGACCTTCACGTTTCCTTCGACACCTACGCCGGCGAAGTGCAGGCCGTGCGGGGCGTCACCTTCCAGCTCCACGAGGGCGAAGTGCTGGCCATTGTGGGCGAGTCCGGCTGCGGCAAAAGCGTTACCGCCCAGACCATTATGAAGCTGAACCCCATGCCCCCCGCCCGCATCCCCCAGGGCGAGGTGCACCTGGGCGAGCACGATATTGTAAAGGCCTCTGAAAAAGAGATGCAACAGCTGCGCGGCAAGGAGGTCTCCATGATTTTCCAGGACCCCATGACCTGCCTAAACCCCACCAAGCAGGTGGGCAAGCAGATTGTGGAGGCCATCCGCCACCACCAGCACCTCTCCGCCAAGGAGGCCAAGGAGCAGGCCATAAAATACCTGAAGCTGGTGAACATCCCCAACGCCGAGGAGCGCGCCAAGCAGTATCCCCACGAGTTTTCCGGCGGCATGCGCCAGCGCGCCATGATTGCCATGGCCCTCTCCTGCAACCCCAAGGTGCTCATCGCCGACGAGCCCACCACGGCCTTGGACGTGACCATCCAGGCCCAGATTATGGACTTGCTGGCTGAGATTAAAGAGGAGACCAACACGGCCATCATCCTGATTACCCACGATTTGGGCGTGGTGGCCGGCATGGCGGACCGGGTGGCGGTGATGTATGCCGGCAAGATTGTGGAGACCGGCGCGGTGGAGGACATCTTCTACCGCAACGCCCACCCCTACACCCAGGCGCTGCTGAAGAGCCTGCCCACGGTGGATTCCGACAGGACCGAGCGGCTGGTGTCCATCGCCGGCACGCCCCCCGATTTGCTGAACCCCCCCAAGGGCTGCGCCTTTGCCGCCCGCTGCAAGCACTGCATGAAAATCTGCCAGGAGGAGCAGCCCCCCGAGTTTACCGTGGGCGAGGGCCATGTGGCCTCCTGCTGGCTGCTCCATCCCGACTGTCCCAGCGCGGAAGAAAGGGGAGAGAAAATTGTCGACTAAATCCAGCGAGGTGCTCCTCTCCCTAGAGGACATCTGCAAATACTTTAAGGTTTCCGGCGGCACCCTGAAAGCCGTGGACCACGTCACCTTTGACATTCACAAGGGCGAGACCGTGGGCCTGGTGGGCGAGTCCGGCTGCGGCAAGTCCACCTTGGGCCGTGTGGCCATGGGCATCTACCCGCCCACCTTTGGCAAGCTCTCTTACAAGGGCAAAGAGGTGAACTTGAAGCACTCCAAAGACCGCTTTGCCTACGCCAAAAAGGCCCAGATTATCTTCCAGGACCCCTACGCCTCTTTGGACCCCCGCATGACGGTTTCCTCCATCATCGAGGAGGGCATGGTCATCCACAAGATGTACGATGAGAAGCGCCGCAAGGAGCGCGTCTACGAGCTGCTGGAGATGGTGGGCCTCAACCGGGAGCACGCCAACCGCTTCCCCCACGAGTTCTCCGGCGGCCAGCGCCAGCGCATCGGCATTGCCCGGGCCCTGGCCATCGAGCCGGAATTCATCGTCTGCGACGAGCCCATCTCCGCCCTGGACGTGTCCATCCAGTCCCAGGTTATCAACCTGCTTCACGATTTGCAGGAGAAGCTGGGCCTGACCTACCTGTTCATCGCCCACGATTTGAACATCGTCAAGTACATCTCCGACCGCATCGCCGTGATGTACCTGGGCAACGTGGTGGAGCTGGCCAGCTCCGACGAGCTGTACAAGAACACCCTGCACCCCTACTCCCAGGCGCTGCTCTCCGCCGTGCCCATCCCGGACCCCAGCGCCGAGGCCCAAAAGCACCGGATTATCATCTCCGGCGACGTGCCCAGCCCCATCAACACACCCAAGGGCTGCAACTTTGCCGGCCGCTGCCCCAAGGCCTGCGACCAGTGCAAAGAGAGCAAGCCGCCCCTCCAGGAGATTACCCCCGGCCACTACGTGGCCTGCCACCTGGTGCAGCCAGAAAAGAAGTAAAAACCGGCAAAGGCCGTCCCGCTTGGGGCGGCCTTTTGGTTTGCCGGAAAAGCTAAGAGAGCCTAGGGAACGCTTTTGCTGTGTGCCCGCGGGAGGCGCTTTCTTGCAAAACGCTGGCGGGGGCGCCGCGCAGCCCTTTCGCCGCTGCCGTGCCGGTGCAGGGCGTCTGCCGCCGGAGGACAGTCGCTGTCGGGCGGGATGGGCCAGCGGCCTTTACAAGCCCCGCGGCGGCTGGAAAGAAAACCGCCTCTGACCCCACAGATGGGCTTTTTCGCCGCGGGAAAGGGCCGCTCTCTCTGGGGAAAACCTGGGGAGAACTGGGGAAAACCGTAAAAATAGACGAATAAACGTGTATATTATTAGCGGAAAAGACAATACAAATCCCCCTTTTCAAATGGGTGGGAACAGGGTACAATGGAGACAGAACACACCGGCAGGCTGCCGGAAGGAAAAGGGAGGACAACTCTTATGAACCCATTGACGCCTAAATTTCCCCACCTGCTTCACGGCGGGGACTACAACCCCGACCAGTGGCTGGACCGCCCCGACATCTTAGAGTCCGACATCCGCCTGATGAAGGAGGCCCATATCAACTGCGTGTCCGTGGCCATTTTCGCCTGGGCCAAGCTGGAGCCCGAAGAGGGCCGCTATGAGTTCGACTGGCTGGAGAAGGTCATTGACAACCTGTACGAAAACGGCATCTACACCGTGCTGGCCACGCCTTCCGGCTCCAAGCCCCTGTGGATGAGCGAGAAGTACCCGGAAATCCGCCGGGTCAGCGCCAGCCTCCACCGGGACCAGAGCGGCGGCCGGCACAACCACTGCTACACCTCCCCCGTCTACCGGGAGAAGGTGCGCCTGATGAACACCGCCCTGGCCCAGCGCTTCTCCAAGCACCCCGGGGTCATTTTGTGGCACCTGTCCAACGAGTACGGCGGCGAGTGCTGCTGCCCCCTGTGCCAGGCGGCTTTCCGGGAATGGCTGAAAGAGAAGTACGGCACCCTGGAAGCTTTGAACCACGCCTGGTGGAACGACTTCTGGGCCCACACCGTCACCGACTGGGAGCAGATTCACGCCCCCGGCCCCGAGGGGGAGGACGGCGCCTTTATCCAGCACCTGGATTGGAAGCGCTTTGTCACCCACCAGGTGGTGGACTTTGTCAAGGCGGAGCGGGACGCCGTAAAGGCGGTGGACCCCTCCATCCCCTGCACCACCAACTTTATGTACTACCACAACGACTACAACTACTTTAAGTTTAAGGACGAGCTGGACGTCATCTGCTGGGACGCCTATCCCCAGTGGCGGGGCGGCAACAACGCCAAGCTGGCCTCTATCTACGGCCTGTGGCACGACGCCATGCGCTCCATCAAGCGCCAGCCCTTCCTGCTGATGGAATCCACCCCCAGCACCGCCAACTGGTGGCCTGTCTCCAAGCTGAAAAAGCCCGGTCAGCACCGGATGAGCAGCATGCAGGCCGTGGCCCACGGCTCCAACTCTGTGCAGTACTTCCAGTTCCGCAAGAGCCGCGGCGCCTTTGAGAAGTTCCACGGCGCGGTGGTGGACCACCAGGGCGGCACCGAGCCCCGGGAGTTCCAGGACGTAAAGGCCATGGGGCAGCTGCTGGAGCGCATTGACGCCGTCACCCAAAGCGACGTCCACGCCCAGGTGGCCTTGGTCTTTGACTGGGAGAACCGCTGGGCCATCGACGACGCCCAGGGCCCCCGGAACAAGGGCATGCACTATGTGGAGCAGGTCCAGGCTCACTACCGGGCCCTGTGGCGCATGGGCATCTCCGTGGACATTGTGGACGAGGAGTGCGACATCAGCGGCTACAAGCTGGTGATTGCCCCCATGCTCTACCTGCTGCGGGAGGGCTTTGAAGAGAAGCTGAAGGCCTTTGTGGACCAGGGCGGCACCTTGATCGGCACCTACCACACGGGCATTGTCAACGACTGCGACTTGACCTACCTGGGCGGCTGGCCCGGCGCCGGCCTGATGGAGGTGTTCGGCGTGTGGAACGAGAACATCGACGCCCTGTGGGACGAGGAGCGCAACACCCTGCAGGTGGGGGAGGCAAGCTACGAGACAAAGGACTTGTGCGCCTTGATCCATCCCCAGGGGGCCCAGGTGCTGGGCACCTACGGCCAGGACTTTTACAAGGGCGAGGCAGCCCTCACCGTGAACCAGTACGGGAAGGGCCAGGCCTATTACATCGCCTCCTTTGCCGAGGACAGCTTCTATCTGGACTTCTACCAGAAGCTGGCCGGGGAGCTGGCTTTGCCCCGCGCCCTGCCCCAGCTGCCCCCCGAGGGCGTGGAGGCCTGCCTGCGGGAAAGCGGCGACACCCAGTACCTGTTCCTGCAGAATTTCACCGGGGAGAAGCAGGCCATCTCCCTGCCGGAGGGCTATGTGGACCTGGAGGGCAACCCCGCCGCAGAGGCCAACCTGGACCTGTACGACAGCCAAGTGTTCCTGCGGAACAAGGCGTAAACCCGGGGAAAATACCAGGGGGGAATCACAAAACTGACGGAAAAAACAGGCGGAAAATTGGTGGGTACGGCAAAATTGAAAAAAGCTCCCGTTTTTTGTAGAAAACTGCCAGGAACTATGTTAAGATTTTATGAAGAGAAGGGCGGGGGGAAGCCCTGGCCCAAAGCACCTGTGTTTTCCAAACAAATAACGGAAAAGAAAGGAAAGGCCTGCATATGGAACAATCGGCTCAGTTTTTTTTCAGTCCCGAAAACCGTGTGGCGCCCCTTGGCATCGTCGCCATGGAGGGCGCCCAGGAGCTGGCGGACAAAATCGAGGCGCACCTGGTACGGTGGGCAAACCAGGCGGGGATGAACATCGACACCTTCCGCATTGGCTGCAGCTGCCCCCGGTTCTCCTCCGGCGATGGCAAGGGCATTCTGGAGAGCTCCGTGCGGGGCTATGACCTGTACTTTGTGGTGGATGTGGGCAACTACAGCTGCACCTACAAGTACTTTGGCCAAGAGAACCACATGTCCCCCGACGACCATTACCAGGACCTGAAGCGGCTTATCCAGGCCGCCATGGGCAAGGCCCACCGCATCACCGTGGTGATGCCCCTGCTCTACGGCGGGCGGCAGCACCGCCGCAGCTACC